>CAZDDM010000018.1:0-24921 GCA_964504235.1 uncultured Gammaproteobacteria bacterium | reverse complement strand
TCTGTTGTCCTTCAATTATTTCGATATCACTTCGATCTTCTTTAAGACTGGCAACACTTTCTCCGTATAGAGTTTTGACTTCATCGTTATTATCTGTCTGCTGTCTGATATGATCATTCATCTGTTCAATCGAGGTTGTCCTTGCTTTCTGCTGAACAAAGAGAATATCATCGAAGGCATTATCAAGTTCCTGTACGGTAGTTCCTTCTGTTTTGTGAAAATGATCCTGTAATTCAGCAAGTAGCGTAACGCCGTTTTGAGAACGGGTGGTACTTTCCATAAACACAAAGTCCATCGGTACCCGCTCAAAAGCCACTATAGTCAGGGCATTATTGACGATATCCTTCAAATCTCCGATTTTGCTATCCAGATTCCTGTTTTTTGCTGACTTCATCGATTCCCCTTTTCCGGGCTGCGCCTTTCTGTGCAGTATCGGCCTGATTTTCTTTTCCCAAAACTCCTGATCCGAATTAACATCAGGATAAAAACCGTCTTTCCCGAGTCCGTCTTTGAAATACCGTCTGTATAAAAATTTGAAAAAGTTTTCGTAATGTTTTTCCTGTTTGACACCGCCGCCGTCTGTTTCTTTCATGTATGCATTTTCATATCCCCACAAAAACTCATCTCTATATATTTTGAGCATATTGGCACTGATATTCTCAATCCGTTTCCATCCGTACTCAAGAGCGCGTTGTTCAGGATCTTTCGCGGTACTGAGATCAAGCTGATTTTCATTGTTTAAGGGATCAAGCATATCCTGCAGCCACGGATACATGGCATATTTCATACGCCATCCGAGCTGTATCTCAACACCGCCATTACCCATCGGATTCAGTTCCATGATATTGGGGAGCATTTTCTCGTTATAATTTTTTCTATCGACTACAGCCATATTCCCAAGCAGGAATGATTGGTCATAAATATCTCTTCCTTCTGCCGTAATATCTTCATGCACCCAGTCCTCGATATACCAGTCACGATTAGGCTGCGGCATAAAGGCCATTCCTTTCACATAGGCATCCGTGACCTGCCACATTTCCGCTCCGTACCACGTACGGAATACTTCCAGATTTTTGAGAGCCTGGTCCCGATACGTCGGATTAGCAAGATCGTTGATGGTCGCATGAGCATAACTGGAAAGTGCATGAATCTCAAGATTCACCAAGGACAAATGCATACGCGCATGGATGATCGCGCGTTTGATAACCCACTCAGGCATATCGCCGAAGTTGTGGATCATGTCTTTCAGAGCCTCGCTTTCCACCTCATTCATATTTTCAAAAAGGCCAAGAAGGACTTCTGGGTCCTTGCGCCAGTGATTCATCGCCATCTTTTTTTTGTAGTAGCTGCTGAGCTGTATCTTTGCCGCCTCTACAAGATCGGCAAACGGAAGTTTATACAGTTCATCAAGACGGTTAGCAGGAAGAGTTTGCTTGGCATATTGAGCAGCCTGCTGGAAGAAAGACTGCTGTTCCTGTGTCTGGCCTGTGGACATGAGGTAATTGAAGTTGATACCCGTTTCAAGAAGATCTTTTTCAGCGTCGATTGACAGATACATGTTCTCGAGGAACTCTTTGTAACTGCTTTCACGAAGCTCCATGCTTTCCGTTTCTTCATAAAATCTTCCGAGTACCACTGCATCACCTTTATCTCCTTCACGCGGTTTCCATACTTTCTTTTTTGTATTTCTGTATTGATAATACTTAATACCGTCTTCCTCCCATTTTGTATCCCGCTCACTGATCGGATGAGCCAGATACATGATTTTCTTTTTAAGATTGTAGAAAACTGTCTGAGGATTGAGCATATATCCCGTACTGGCATCCTGTACCAGCTGTGCGAACGGCTTTTTTGACCCGCCGTCGATGACCGGTGCAAAGATTTTGTGCACCATGTAAATCAATGTTTTGTTGATTTCATGTGTAGTTTCTTTCGAAGCACGTTCTTTGCGCTTTTCGGGATCAGCTATAGCAAGTACCTTCGGATCCTCACGCAGTTTCCGTTCATATATTTCTTTGTAAAAATCTCTAAACCGCTCAGGAGACTCCATATGTCGAAGCAGCTGGCTCGCAAGTTTGACATCCGGGTCATCCGATCCTCCCTGCTCAATCAGATTTGCGAGATATTTATCTTCATTTCTCGTGAACTCGGAAGCACCCTGCATCTCATCCATCGCCTGTCGGATTTCTTCCCGCTGTGCCTCAAGTTCCGTTGCACGTGCCTGTCTGGCTTCGGATTTTTTGTTTGTTAAATCTTCTTGAGTGATGTTGGTTATTGTACCTTCATCAATCATTTCATTCACTATGTCCGTAAGGAACGTTTCCGCTAAAGACCCATTCCGACCGGTACCCAGAATATCTTTGAGATCTGTTTCTAAGGGGGTAGGAGGAGCACCTGCACTGGAAAATCGTATATAATCAGGATTATTTATTAAGCCATTAATAATCGCTTGGATATATGGAGCATCAGAGGGACTAAAGCCCCTGGAAAGTTTTAACACAAGTTTGTCAAAAAATGCTGCCGAAGTGGGATCTGCCGGTTTGGTAATAAGCCCTTCCTGTGCTGCAACTTTAAATAAGTCAATCGAATCATGTACACTGTTTACAACAGGTGCAATATCACGTGACACCTGTCCACCACTTAATTCGATCGTTTTAGAAGTCATTTCGGCTTCCCGTGATTTTGACTGGATATCGGATTTAATACTTTGAGTGACAGCAATACGAATTCTATCTTTCTGCTGCTCATCCACCTGGTCTTTGTTCGCCTTATACTCCTCAATTTGTCGCTTGGCTTGACGATATTCCATACTCTCGCGCCGTCTTTCAGACGATCCGTTCCCGCCGTTTGATCGCTCATTTGATCGGTTTGGGTTCTGACCACCGGGTTGTGATTCTTGATTGACAGTCATAAGAGAAAGTATAGCAAGAAAAGAGGAAGAATAGAAGAATTATGATATATTTTGATATATAAAGTATAACTTTTATATATATTTATACTTTTCTATATACTAAGTCTTTTAGTATCGTCCATGAACTGGAGATCACATGAAACGACATGGAGGAAGTCCGCATATACTGAGATACATCACAATGAAGACAGGTCACTGCAGAACTCATGCCGAAAAAAATGATGAGATCGAACAAAAAAATCGCCGGTAACAAAAAAAGGCTTAAGATGACTAATACTCTTTTCATAGAAAAAGTATAGCATCTTAAGCCTTCTAATTTCCAGAGTTGCGCTTATTCAATATCAATCTTGATATCTTCTTCCCGTTCTTCGACTTCTTCACGATGTTCATCATTTTCACGGGCGACGTCAACTACCAGTCGTCTGTCCCGGCCTTCCCCTATTGAATAACTGGTCAGATCAGGGTAGGTCTTTGCGATGTATTCATGCATGATACGTCTTTCATATGATGAAAAACCCCGAAGATACGTCGCAGACTGTCTGTCCTGTACTTTTGTCGCTGCCTGATCGGCAATATATTCAAGTCTTTCGATCTGCTTCTCACGATAATCATTGACGTTGATGAGCAGGTCCGCTTTTTCACCTGTTTCTTTGAAGATTATTACCTCAAGAATCTTCTGTAATGCACGAATCGTTTCACCATGACGTCCGATCACTGTAGGGGCTTCATCATCGGTTTTAATATTGACATGATACATGCCTTCTTCTTCCGTGACTTCTACTTCGGCATTCTCAACCATTTTATTGAGAAGGTCCTGAGTGTGTTTTTTTATGATTTCTGCTTTTTCCATAAATTGAACAATTATTAATTACTAATTACTTAGTTACTGACTTTGCTTTTCTCTCATCAATATAATGCTGGATTATACTAAATAGCGAAAACGTATTCCAATACAGCGACAAGCCGAGAGGGAGAGTGTATGAAAAATATCCGATCATAACCGGGAATATATATTTCATTTGTGTACCCATGGCTCTCTGGAATTCATCTGCCGTACTCGGTTCTTCTTTTGCATCTTTCTTTTTCAGTTCATTAGAGTCAGTTTTTTTCGGTTCATCCATTTGCGGCATCGTGACTTTCGACTGGAAATACTGCAAAACCGCAGTTATTACCGGTACCAGGTAGTAATACCACAGACCCGATTGTGCCGGTGATAACGCAAGGTTATAAACAAAAAAATTCGGATCTATCTGAGAAATGGTGAGAGCAGGATGATACAGTTTTTCGTTGATCTCCCGGACGATTTTTCCGTCTTTGTCATTTGTCAAAAAGAGTTGTAGTGTGTGATACAGACCGTAAATAAGCGGGATTTGAAGAATGGCAAAAAGACAGCCTGCAGCCGGGTTAATTCCGGCTTCCTGATAGATACGCATTTGTTCCTTTTGCAGTGTTTGCGGATCTTTTTTGTGTTTTTTCTGCAGAGCATCAAGATGAGGTTTGATTTCCTTCATCTTTTTTGCGGTATCCAGCTGCTGACGGAAGAAGGGATGCATGAGAAGCCTTATCAGCACCGTAATTGCAATAATGGCAAATCCGAAGGCGCCCGGCAATCCTATCCTGACAAATATGTCATAGAAAACGACCAGTGCATTCGTTACCGGCTGAATGAAAATCAGGTTAAAAAAATCAATAAGAAATTGCGGCACAATTAAAGTGATAATTTATAAGTAGGCTTCACGACATCAATCAGATAGAAAGTGACTTGCGTCCTTTTTGTCTTCTGCGTTTGATGACATCCTGGCCTTTTTTTGTAGCCATTCGGGAAAGAAATCCGTGTGTTGTCTTTTTCTTTTTTGCCTTGGGCTGATATGTTTGCTTTGCCATAGTGTTCTGTATAACTTCTAAATATTGTAAACAAATTACCTTGTGATTGCGAACGGAGTATCAAGTATTGAGACTTCATCTCCGTAATACTGCTGCCATACTACCTCAGTTACAAAAGGCACATACGGATGAAGCATCTTCAAAGTCTTTGTAAAGACTTCTTCGAGCAGTTTGTAAGCATCCATATTACCATTCTGCATCGCTCCTTTCAACTGTTCTATGTATAAATCTGCAAAACGGTGCCAGAGAAAATCGTATGAAAGATCAAAAGCTTTTGCAAACTCAAATTTTTTAAAGTGCTGATGATACTTTTTCTCAAAAGCGGTAAATTCCTTATCCAGCTGCTTCATACTTGTCATTTGCTCTTCGGTAGGTTTTTCGGCATTTTTACTGTTATTGTCTTTATTCATCGATATAAATCTGCCTATGTTCCAGATTTTATTCCCGAAATTGCGCATGGATCTGATTTTGTCCTCGGAAAGTACGACATCTCCGCCTTCTTTGGTACCGAATATGAGCGCTGATCGCAATGCGTCCGCTCCGTATTTCTCAATCATATCGAGCGGATTGATCACGTTTCCCTTGCTTTTGCTCATCTTTTGTCCTTTCGAATCTCGGACCATACCGTGCAGGAAAACATGTTCGAACGGGACTTGTTTTGTTTCGTTATATCCCACCATGATCATCCGGGACACCCACGCACGCAGAATATCATATCCGGTCTCCATGACCGAAGTCGGATAAAAATAATCAAAATATTCTTGTGAAATTGACTGCAATGTCGCAAACGGCCATTGGGCACTGGAAAACCAGGTATCAAAGGTGTCTTCATCCTGGACAAATCGGCAGTTTCCGCAGATCTGACATTTTTTGGGTTCTTCGACGCTGACAAACCATTCATTCTTTTCAATACATTTATATGCAGGAATACGGATTCCCCAAACAATTTGTCGCGATACATTCCAGTCAATAAAGTTTTCAAGGATCGCGATAAGTTGACGTTTAAACCGTTTGGGATGCACCTGAATCTTATCTTGCTTCACAAGTTCGATAGCTTTATCTTTGAGAGGTTGGACATTGATAAACCACTGCTCTTTCGGAAGGGGCTGCAGCACTGAACCGCAGCGATAACAGGTACCGACCACCATCGCGTGATCCTTCGTTTTTTCCAGATACCCACCTTCTTCAAGTTTTTCCAATACGATTTTCCGTGCTTTCGTGAAGTACACATTGTCAACAACACCGGTATTCTGCATCTTTCCACCGAAATCAATCACCGTGTCATAAGAAAGGGTATGTCTGTTTCCGACTTCGAAATCATTGAAATCATGTGCAGGAGTCACTTTCACCGCACCCGTACCGAACTTCGGATCAACATAGTCATCCGCGATTATTGGGATTTCTCTATCAGTCAACGGAAGTTTTACTGATTTTCCGATGTATGTTTTATATCGTTTGTCAGAAGGATGCACCATCACCGCCGCATCTCCGAACATTGTTTCAGGACGGGTTGTCGCAACGGTAATATGTCCCGAACCATCCACCAGAGGATACTGCACGTAATACAATGTTCCCTGCACGTCTTTGTCAGCGACTTCAAGATCAGAAAATGATGTTCCGCATGAAGTACAGTAGTTCACCAGTCTGTTTGCACGATAAACCAATCCCTCTTTATGAAGATCTGCAAATGTCTGATATACGATTTTTACAATATCCTCATCCATCGTAAACTTTTTATTGGACCAGTCCAAAGCAAATCCGAGTCTTCTTAATTGGTTCTCCATCGTACCCCGGTTTTGCATCACGAAGTTCCAGATATTATCAAACAGTGTTTTCCGATCGAAATCGAAGCGGCTTTTCCCTTCTTTTTTCAGATGTTTTTCATACACAAACTGCGTCTCAATTCCGGCATGATCCGCTCCGGCGAGCCACAAAACTTCTTTTCCCATCAGTTTGTTGTAACGGATCATCACGTCTTCGTATACATACATTGCATGCCCGAGATGAAGGTCGGCATTAGCATTCGGAGGCGGAAGAATGATACAGAACGGTTTCTTTTTTTTATCAACTTGAGCTTTGAAATATCCTTTGTCTTCCCAGAAATGATAGAGCTTCTCTTCGTATTGTTTATAGTTGTAAGTATTGTCCATATTTTTCCTTCTATGTAGCTGTAATGTATCAAAAATAGCTTGAAATTGCAATACAAACGTAGTATCTTAGCACTTATATGGAATGGTTTATATCAATACTTAACTGGTACCTGTATCTTGCGGTTCTCGGATTACTTTTTTGGCCCCTTTCCAAGCGATTATTCGGAACATTTATTGATCACGGATACGCCTTTTCAAAAACAATAAGTATTATCATTCTCAGCTATGCAATTTTCCTTCTCGGTATTCTGCATATCCTGCCTTTTTCAAAGGAAAGCCTGATTATTCTGCTGATCATTTCCGGATTTATGATCTTCAGATATTTCAAAAAGGAAATTATTGAGATCAAGAAACTCGATCCGAAAACATGGTTATTGATCGGCGGGATTGAAATTATGTTCTTCATCGGCCTTGTCGCGCTTTCATTTGTACGGGGACAGCAATCGTCAATTCACGGACTTGAGAAATTTATGGATTTCGGATTTATGCAGTCGATTAACCGTTCCGAATACTTCCCGCCGAAAGATATGTGGCTCTCATCTGATCCTACTCATCCCGATGGATACCCGATTAATTACTACTATTTCGGGCATTTGACCGGATCATTTCTCGTGAAGCTTACCGGAACAAATCCGTTCGTCGGATACAATCTTGTACTGGCAACGATTTTCGCACAGGGAATAACGCTTGCGTTTACCCTTACTGCCTCAATCGTGCAACGATTACGGGTACTACTGAATAAAGGAAAAGGTTTGAACAGAATTCCGTCAGTTATAACTGGAATTCTGGGAAGCTTTATGGTAAACCTTGGCGGAAATCTCCATACGATCTATATTTTGACAAAAGGATATCCGAACGACAAGCCTATACCTTTCTGGGAGATTTTCCAGTCTCCGAAGGATATATCCGCGACCATGAGTACCGGTAAAGGACTGTTTGAAAGTATTGTTCAAAACTCCAGTTACTGGTATCCCAACGCTACCCGATTTATCCCTTTCACGATCCATGAATTCCCGTCATATTCTTATGTCGTTGCGGATTTGCACGGACATGTATTTGATATTCCGCTCGTATTGGTGACCGTTGCAATCATCTGGAGATTTTTTGAGTTTTGGCATAGTACAGATAAAAAGAAACCTGAGTTTTTCAAAGGTTTCAATATTTTCAGTTTATTTAAGAAAAAAACATCATTCAGCAATATCAAAGAAAAAGTCCATTCACTTAAAATTCAAAAGAAAGAATCGATTTTTTCCGTTCTAATCGGTTTTATGATCGGAATCAATTACATGACAAATGCTTTCGACGGCCCGATTTATCTCCTTATCGCATTTGTTATTTTTTTCTATCTTTATCGAACTACGCTCAAATTCATAGCATTATCTGTTATAACGATTGTGTCTTTTGTTGTGACGACTCTGCCGTTTTCGTGGTTTTTTGAACCTTTTGCCAGCTCGATTGGAGTCAACTGCAGCCCGGATTTTCTGGTCAAACTGGAAAAACTCGGCCCATTTTTGTTCGAGCAGGGAAACTGTCAGGTATCTCCGATTTATATGCTGTTTGTATTGTGGGGATTCTTTTGGATATCCGCTATTCTCCTTCTCGTCTTTCTTTGGAAGAACGGTCATTTTAATAAATCACCGATTATATGGATTGACTCCTTTGTTCTGATGTTGTTTGCATACGGAACGTTTCTGATACTGGTACCCGAGTTCTTTTATATCAAAGACATCTATCCCGGCCATTTCCGGGCAAATACGATGTTTAAGATGGGATATCAGGCATTTATGATGATGAGTATCGGCTCGGCATATGTGTTCTACCGTATCGGTATGTGGAAATCAAAACTACGTTTTGTTCTGAGAGGTATATTTGCATTCTTTTTTATATTTGTTTTCATCTATCCTTTCCTTGCATTCCCTTCCTATTACCCGGGACTGTACGACATCGAAACGTACCGTAAATCTCCTAACCTGGACGGCAGTTCCTGGATGGCAAGTATGTACCCGCAGGATAAAGAGATCATTGACTATATCAACGAAAATATTGCCGGACAGCCGGTGATTCTTGAGGCTCAGGGAGACTCATATACCGATTATGACCGGGTGTCAGCATACACCGGAGTACCGACCGTTGCCGGCTGGTGGGTACATCAATGGCTGTGGAGAGGGTCACCGGGTATAGTCGGAGATCGGATTCCTGACATTGAGGCTCTGTATCAGTCCGAAGATATCCAACAAACCAAGCACCTCATCAACAAATATGATATTGAGTATGTAGTCATCTCCAATATTGAAAGAGAAAAATATCCCAATATCAATGAGGAAAAATTCGCTCAAATAGGGATCAAAGTATTCCAGTCCGATAATGGTTTTGGGGCTCTGTATAAGGTATATTAGACAATATGCTTGACAAGATATCAGGGGTATGATATCGTTAATTAGGTTGTTCTTGAATAGTATCAAGAATAAAAAAAGAGCATTACTACACGTCGTCCCCTTTATACGAGCGGTAGTGATGCTCTTTCTTTTTTTGTCCCCTTTAGCGGTAGATTTTTATAGTTGTATCATCTGAAACGGCAACGCCAGATTTTTATTCATAAGAGCAAACAATTGCTTCCGTCCGAAATTCTTCATATCGTTGTTTAAAAACTTAGAGCTGTTTCTTTTTCCTCTGTTTAAAATTCTGACCGGTGTCAATTTCATATCTTTATCGTAATCCACTTTGCAACACCAGTCAAGTCTTATAGTATTTTTATCCTATTTTTCCCCACAACCTATAGTTTTTATATGTAAAATAATAGTGTTATATCAATATAAAATAAGTTATTCACACCTTGTGGATAACTATAATTGAAGATATTTATTACAGATTCCTAACAGAGCGGGAGTTTGTTACAATAGTATTATGAAAGTCTCAGTCGTAATTCCCACATATAACGAGGAGAAATATATCGGTACTTGCCTGGAATCACTTATGCAACAAGAAGAGAAGGCAGATGAAATCATTATTGTCGATAACAACTGTACAGACAAAACGGTAGAAATCGCTAAGCAGTATCCTGTCAGGGTTGTCCACGAAAAGACGCAGGGTATGACACCCGCCAGAAACAGAGGATATGATGAAGCTAAGTATGAGATTATCGCCCGCACCGATGCTGATGCTATCCTTCCAACCAATTGGATTGCGACAATCAAGAAAGGCTTTGCGGATGAAAATATTGTTGCACTTGCCGGCCCAACCTTTTTCTATGATGCACCCTTACCGGGCACAACAACCAAACTCCAATCCATCATTTTTTTTAAGGGAACGAGACTTATGCTGGGTCATGAAACGACACACGGGCCGAATACGGCACTGAGGAAATCCGCATGGAAAAAGGTAAGGAATGATGTCTGTCTTGATGACCGGGCCGTACACGAAGATATTGATTTAGCTATACATCTCAGCCGTATCGGAACGATCAAATATGAGCCGGCTATGCTCAACAAAGTTTCGGCACGACGCATCAACTACAATTTCTCTTCAATTGCGACGGATTATTCAGTACGGTGGTTCAAAACCTGTCTTCATCAGCGGTGGCCGGACTTGAAGAATAAATTACCGCACCCCGCGATAATAGAAAAAGCCAAAAACGCCTACCACAATAAGCGCAGAAAAGACAGTACTGAGCGCTGAATCCAGCAACTTCGGAAAGTACAGATGAAGATCTAAAATAAAAAAAACATTGAAGGGTATAAGAGATTTCTGTTGAATCGCCATAACGGCCAATATAATAAGATGTACCGAAACAAATACCAACGATCCCTTCATCCAGGTATCAATAATTCTGTTGTCATGAAACTGTTTCATAGAGATATTGTATCACGCAATAAATTCCTTGAGTAGATCTTTCTCCTTCAGATCATAATCTAAAAAGCCGAAGTCACGGTCAGGATTGAAAGATCCATAGTGACTACCGTGCTGATCAGCAAGAGCATAAATGCTTACGGGTATTTGTATCGATTCACAGTAAGAAATAATCCGTTTGTAGATATACGCAATTCCTGAAGCGTCCAGCTTGGGATTCAGAAGCGGGCTGACTCCGATTTCCGAAATAATTAGGCGATGTTTTTTATATTTTTCCCGTGTTTCTCTGATTCGGCATATGACTTCGTCGGCTATTTGCTCCGGTTTTTTTAAGGAAACATAACAGGACAATGTATACGGATGAAACGCTATCATATCCACGTATTTTTCGGCTCCAAGTCGTATACATTCTTCAATAAAGCCTTTGTAATGGAAGTAATGCCTGGGCATATACATCATAGGAGTAATATCATTCCCGTTTACTCCTCCGAAAATTATCGTAATGTGAGGATTTTCTTTATGAATGATTTGCCGTATTTGTTTTAAGAATGCTACATACTCAGCAGGCGAGGGCTTGTTAATCCAAAACCGTTTTGAATTCTGCTCATTCCAGATTTCCCAATAAAAAATACTGTTTCTCCATCTGTGTACCGCAGAAGATACGAATTTCAGAAACGGCTCCATATTGGACATAACAGGTGTATGGACATGATGCGGAAAAAAAATATTTTGCAGAGAGGCGGGAACGAATTGAGAAAATAATCCTACGACAACAATTTCATGTTTCAGACATTGAGAACAAAAATAATCGATTGCATCAAGTTTTTCCCGGTGGACATATTTGAGGTAATCGATTTCCAGTCTTACCCATCGTGCTTTGAGCTTAATCAACGCTCTGAGAAGGGTATCCACGTCTTTTGTCGTGAAATGATTGAGATCCACATTCACCCCGAATCCTGTAAGTAACGGTGCTTTCATGATTATTTACTTGAGTTTTGTAACGAAAACATATCGGCAATTTCATGCAGGGATGTTACTTCCGTCGGAGATTTATCATCACGGAATCGCACAAGCCGGGGAAAGCGGAGAGCATATCCCGGGGTTTCTACTTCTTCTCCCGCTCCCGATTTGGTAGGTTTCATCTTTCGTCCCGCCGTATGGACCGGAGATCTTGTGATCTCATCAGCTTTAATTTCAACAATAATTTCAGGAGAAATCCATTCATCACAATCCATGAGTTTATCAACTTCATACGCAGCCGGCTTTTTGTCCTTTGTCAATTTTTCACTTTTTACTTTCAGCTCACGCCATTCCTCATCCGTGAGTCCGGTACCGATTTTGGCAACAGTCAGGAACTGATCATTTTTTTCATCATAAATTCCGACAAGAAAAGCCCCGATCCCGAAGGAAGCACGTTTCCCTTTTCCGTAATCGTAACCCATGACAAGACAATCGATCGTGTCATCAATTTTTGAGGAGTAGCTTCTTTTAAATTTTATCCAGTTCCAGCCCCGTGCTCCCGGCTGATAGGTACCGTCTAGTTTTTTTGCGACAATCCCCTCGAGACCTTTCGTAATCGCGTCATCAAACATCATTTCCAGCTTATGAGGATCTTCAATCACGGTATCATCGGCAACAATCACTGTATCCAAAGCACGGTCACCCGTGTTTTTTATCCGTTTCACAAGTTCTTCGCGCCGTTTGGTAAACGGTTCGGATACATAGTTTTTACCGTCAGCATAGAGAAGCTCAAACGCAAATAATTTTAGAGGGATTTCTTTCGCTTTTTCTTCAATGCCGTACTTTCTTTTTCGCTGTACGGTCTCCTGAAACGGAAGAAAACTTTGTGCCATCGGATCGTATCCTATCGCTTCTCCTTCAATGATGGCTTCATCCGCTTTCAGCTCTTTTTGCACACCCGAAACGACATCAGGATACATAAAAGTAGCATCTTCAAGTCCCCGCGTATAAAGTTTTACATCTTTTCCTTTCTTATGAACCTGTATCCTGAAACCGTCAAATTTCGGTTCAATTGCACATCTTCCGATCTTTTCAATGATTTCCGCACCCGAAGACAAACGTTCAGCACGCATCATAATAATCGGCGTAAAAACTTCGGGTTGAATATCTCTGACTTTTTCTATTCCTTTTTCTTTAATCAGTTTTCCGATATGTCCCAGATCAGGATATACATGATATGCTCCCTGAAGCACTTCACGAAGCCCTTTGTCACCCTGGATCATCCAGGACAAAGCATCAAGAATTGTCATGTCAGAAAATCCGAGCCTCAATGCTCCGACCGGAATACGTACCACATATCGGGTTGAGAGAGGATCAAGTTGCCTGATGAGTGATCCCAGCAGTCTGATTTTTTCATCCTGAGAACCGACACCTTCTGCCTGTGCCATCTTCAGAAGCGTATCAAAGACTTCAATAATACTGAGATCTCTCTGTTCAAATGACGGATTGTTGTCTTTTAATGTCTGAGCGACTTCTCCCAGATCACCGATCTTTTTGTACTCTGTTGTAAACTCCTTGTGGTCAACCTGCATTGCCGAGACAACTGCTTTTATCACCATTTTTTCCGCCACGCCGAAATTGATGGCATCGTACTTCGGAGATACCTGCCCCTGCAGCAGATACACGGCTTTTTCGTATTCATCAGGCGTCAGCTTCCCGAATAAATCAGCCAGAATTTTTGTAATCTCCAGTCTTGAGGAGGTATCCTCAATTTTTTTGATGTACTGAGATAGTTCTTGAAATGTCATAGGTTAACCTGTAAGCACATAACGGGCAGCTTTTGTCTTTCCGATTTTTTTAACAAGTCCTTTGTCGATCAGATCTTTCAGATCACGGAGCACCGAATCTTCGGAAATGTCCGGAAATATTGAAGCAAAACCTTTGTTCTGGATATAACCGATATCCTGCATATATTCTATTAGTCTCACTTGTCTTTCCGTCAAAAAAATCTGTTTCCCTCCGAATTTTTCTTTCAGTTTGGCATCTTTTGAGAGTCTGAGGATTTTATCCTTAATTTTTTCAAATTCAACAGCGGCACCGTAAGTAAAGTATTCAAGCCACGATGTCATATCTCCGTTTGTGGCTTTTTGCAGGTTTTCATAATACATGATGGCGTCTTTGTCATAATATTCTTCAAGGGAGAAAAACCGGCGGATGTCATATCCACCCTGTTGCAAAAGGAGTGTCGCAAGGCTTCGGGAAACTCTTCCGTTCCCGTCAAGAAACGGGTGAATACGGACAAACTCGTGATGCGCAATGCCGGCTTTCAGAACAGGATGAAGGTCATCTTTGGTTGTCAGGTTGATCCAGGTGACAAATTCCTTCATTAGGTACGGAACCTCAACAGGAGCAGGCGGTTTGAACGTCACTTCCCCTGTTTGTGAATTCCGGATTACGACCTGTTTGGTACGGTAGACACCGGCCTGATCGGGCGGTAATATTTTATCTACAACGATCGAATGTATTTTCTGTATTGTATTTTCCGTGACTTCAGGGACCTGTTTTTTTGCTTCTTCATCAATAAAATCAATCACTTTCCGGTAATTCATCACTTCCTGGACATCACGTGCCCGTGCCATGACATCTTTTCCCCGAAGGACATCTTTTGCCTCATCCTTTTGAAGCATGTTTCCTTCAATGTGTGTACCGTGATGGACTGATCTGACTATGGCG
The DNA here is from genome assembly GCA_964504235.1 of uncultured Gammaproteobacteria bacterium. Lineage (GTDB taxonomy): Bacteria > Patescibacteriota > Microgenomatia > UBA1406 > GWC2-37-13 > UBA1450. The sequence continues at coordinate 10,437 of CAZDDM010000018.1, read as the reverse complement.
TCTTCACGGAATTCTTTTTCCCACAAAGGGAGTATGGGAGCGTGTTTAATAACCTCTTCTGTTGCTTCAATCTTTGAGATATTCGTCAGAATCTTATTGGTTATGTTGTACTTGGGAGAGAACATATCTTGCACCCTCATTATATACAAAATGAGAGAAATATGCGGTAATAATTACTTACCAAACCGTCTCTGACGATGGAGAAAATCTTCGACGCATTGTTTGAGATCAGCGGGGGTGAAGTCAGGGAAAAGCTTGTCAACAAAAGCATATTCTGCATATTCTGCCTGCCAGAGCATAAAACCTGAAGTACGTTTGTCTCCGCCTGTTCGAATCACAAGATCGGGATCAGGCAGATCTTTTGTATCCATACGGTTTGAAATATATTCTTTGGTTATTGATTCCTGATCAACACGATCCCGTACAATGTTTCTTATCGCGCGAACCAGCTCATCTCTGCCGCCGTAATTTATGGCAAACGTAACTACAGTGCCGGTATTTGTCTTTGTTCTTTCGATCGCCGCCTCAAGTTCTTTTTGTGTGTCTGCCGGTAGATTCGCTATATCACCGATAATGCGCATCCTCACGTTTTTCCTATCAAGCTCCTCAATCCGTTTTTTAAGGAATAGTTTGAGAAGCCACAGGAGATTACTGACTTCTTCCTGCGTCCGTTTCGTGAAGTTCTCCGGAGAAAGTAGCCACACGGTGCAATACTCAATCCCCAGTTCCTGAACGGCATCAAACAGATCAGGAAGGGTGTGCTCTACGGCATACCGATGACCCTCTATCGAGGGTTTCCCTTTAGAGCGGGCCCACCTGCGATTTCCGTCAGGGATGATTGCGACATGTTTGAGTTCTGATTGATGCATAACTCCATATTATAACAAGATCACGCAAGCATATATCTTGCTTTTGCCTCAGGATTGGTATACACTCATTGGTATATGTATAAGCTTGCCTTTCAATCTCTTCTTCAGATAGATATACGTGATAAAGATATTTTCCCCGCCTCAAGATTCGGAGACATAAACACCTTACTCAGTATCGTTGTTCCTACTCTGACCATTATCGGTGTTGTCATCTTCGGTGCGATGTTTATGTGGGCAGGATATCAAATCCTGACTGCCGGTGATGAACCTGACAAACTCCAGCAGGCACGGCAAACCGCTGTTTATGCTGCCGTCGGAATGCTTATTATTGTGGCTGCATTCCTGATCGTACGGTTACTTGCATTTATTTTCAAACTTGAAATTCCGATATGAACTTCTCAATACTTTTTGAAAAAACGAACCAGATCTTACTTACTTCACCGGTCAGCAACGTATTCGGCACACCCGTGAAGCCTCCCGGCCCGACCTGGACTAACCCGGTTGAAGGAATCTCCCGCATCATGGTTTTCAGTATCCGTATGGCGCTTATCATCGGTGTGATTCTGGTGCTCTTTTATCTTCTGTGGGGTGCTTTTGACTGGATCACGGGAGGAGGAGATCAAGATAAGCTGAATAATGCCCGTCAGAAAATGACAAATGCAGTTCTCGGCATTGTGATCATGGTTGCTGCGCTAGGAATATTTGCCGCTGTAGCAGGAGATGTACTAGGGCTGATCAAGCGTGATGCTCAAGGAAACTGGAGATTTTCTCTCCCAACGATTCAGGAACAATAATATTATTCCGTAATTTCATGCACTCCTTCGAAGTTTTGCTGAAAAGGAATTGTTCGGAGTTTTTTTTCTTTACAAAAAGTCTCGAATCCTTCCGTATCTTTTACGACGAACAAAATCAGTCCTGAACCTTCCTGCTGTCCGCCGGCTCCCGTCACCTTCCCTACACCGTATGATGTAAGTTCATCAAGCAATGCTTGTGTGCTTTTTGATACGATCCCAAAGTCGACAAGCAATTTATGATTTTCCTCAATACACTCTGCAAAAAGGGTAAGGTCTTCCTTGACAATGGATACAACCATCCGTTTAGTCACCTTTTCGATACCGACAAGCGTTTGTTCCATGGCTGAAGTCTCCGTATTGTATTTTTTTCCGACTAGCTTCACCATTTCCGAGGTAGATTCCACAGGTTTTCCGGAATCAATTAATACGAGTTTGTCCTGTATGTTTTTGGGGATTTTGAAGTTGAGCGCCGAAATATACTTCAAAAACTCAAACTCCTTCCGGTAATAAATAAGCCCTCCGAAACAGGAAGCACTAACGTCAACTCCGGACGGCATGCCGTGAAAGTGATGTTCACATTTATAGGCAAGCGAATTGATCGTTTCTTTATCGTATGCTCTTCCGGTATAATGATGAAGAAGTGCAGCCACGGTCGCGACACAAAATGCTGCAGATGAACCCATTCCGCGGCCTTCGGGAATCTCGGAACGTACGGAAAAAGAAAATTCCTGATCATGTATATGTACAGACTGTTTTTCCAGATACGCTTTTACAATGCCGTCACAGTATGCGAGGGCTTCCTTCACTTTCGGATCAGGCTTCGAGGGAGTTCCTGTTTGAATCGTAGCAGACAGGAGAAGATCGACAGCTGTCACGAGTGCCGGCTTTGTATAGACAACGGAATGTTCTCCTGAAAGAATAATCTTCCCCGGTGCAGAATATGTTATTTTCATGCTGCAGGTTTGAACTTGACTCCGTACTCAACCACATCTTCCGGCCCCACATCACCGACCTTCCGAAAGACCGATTTCACTTTTGCTCCGATTTTCCGTTCTTCTGCGGAAAAATCAACCAGTTGCCCGTAGACAAGTTCCTTTGTATCAAGTTCAACGAGAACTACCGTGTAAGGCGTGATCGAATCAAATTTCGGAGGTGAAACAAACACTTCCGTCCATGACCTGATAGTCCCGGTATGCCCTAATTTCTTTTTATCCTGTTGTTGTTTACGCCAGACGCGTACTGCACTTTGTGACATAATTACGCTCCCAAAATACTAACTACCGCAACTCCCCCGCTTCCGCCGACATTGTGAGTCAACCCGAACTGCGGATTTTTTACCTGCCGTTCGCCTGCCTGTCCCGTCAACTGGAGGTATATCTCTCCGATTTGTTTGATACCGGTGCCTCCGACCGGATGACCGGCGGCTTTCAATCCTCCTGATGTGTTTACGATGAGATTACTGCCTGAATCACGGGAGGTTACCATCTCTTTCGCCAGTTTCCCCCCTTGTCCTTTTTTCCAAAAGCCGAGATCTTCCAAGGCCAAAATTTCCGCTATTGAAAAACAGTCATGCACTTCCATGACATGCACATCCTGTCTGTCTATACCGGCATGATGAAATGCTTTTTCCGCAGCAATGACCGTCGCTTCCAGTGTATCCAGTTTTTTCCGTTTTGCTATGGAAATGGAATCGGTCGCGACCTCACTTGCCAGAATGCTTACTGCCTTTGATTTGGAGATCAGTTCCTTTTTATTTGAGAGTATCACCGCAGCGGCACCATCCGAAATCGGTGAGCTGTCAAGAACCTTTAGAGGATAAGCGACATACGGACTTTCCAGTACATTATCAATCGTCACGTACCTTCTGAAGTGTGCCTTTTCATTCAGTACTCCGTGTGCATGATTTTTAACGGAAATACTGGCCAAATGTTCTTCATTGTAACCGTAAGTAGCAAGATACATTTGAGCCAATAATCCATACACTCCGGGAAATGTCAGCCCGGCGGCCTGTTCCTCCACGGAGGCTGCAGCGGCAAGACTTCTGGTAATTTCTGAAGCTCCGATATCAGTCATTTTTTCCGCGCCGAGAACCATTACCGCAGAATCAGGATGGCTTTTCAGGTATTCATCAGCAGTTTGGAAAGCCAAACCTCCAGATGCACATGCGGCCTCAACACGATATACGGGGACATGTATTCCCGTAAGCTCGGAAATATGTGCTGAAAGCAGAAGGTTTTCTTCAACGACTCCACCGAGCATGTTTCCCAAAAAAACAGCATCGATATCAGATGACTCCAGGTTGGTTTCCTGTAAAATTCCCTGGAAAGCATCCAGAATGAGATCGTCAAGAGTCTTGTCCCAAAGCTCTCCGAATTTCGTCGAATAGTATCCGATTATTGCGTTTTGATTTTTCATGGTTTTAGATAATATGCATATACTGCATGTATGTGCCGTAATCAATATATGTTTTTTTCTCGATTGCTTCCCTAAACTGTTTTCTTCGTTTCTCAATAGCCTCCGTCACCTTAAAAAGAATTGCATCTGAACCGGCGCCCGAACCGTAGGAAGCGAAGAATATTGTATCTCCTGCCTTTGCATATTCCAGCGTTGCAACAAGTCCCATCAAAGCAGATGCAGAGTATGAGTTGCCGAGTACCGGCACTACATATGATTTTTCAACCTGCTCTTTGGTAAAACCAAGCTTCTGTGCTGCCTTCAGGGGGAAACTGCCGTTTGGCATATGGAACACACCGTATGTGATATCCTGCGCGGTAATATTTTGTTTTTCAAGAAGAGCTTTTGAGGATGAAAGAATGTGTCTAAAGTATGCAGGGGAACCCGTAAAACGTCCTGCGTGTGAAGGATAATCGGCTTTTGCGCGTCTCCAGAAATCCGGAGTATCGGAAGAATATGAATGCCAGTCAATAATTTCGAGTATTACATCTTTGGTTCCGAGAAGCCAGGCATTTGCACCTGACCCTGCTGAGTATTCAAGAGTGTCTTTCGGTCTGGCATTTGCTTTATCTGATGCACAGACGAGGGCATACTCAATATCTCCCGATTTTACCAGAGCCTGAGCTGAAATAAGGGCTCCGGTTGCCGCTTTACAGGCAAACTGAGTATCATACGCAAGATAATCATTTGATAAACCCAGCCAATCAGCAAGCGATGTAGAAACGGGTTTGACTGCATACGGAAACGTTTCTGAGCCGATAAATACCGCTCCGATCTCTTTTTTGAGCCCTTCGTGTCCTGAAAGTGCCATTGTCGAGGCTTCAAAGGCCATAGTCACCATATCCTCATCACGTCCGGCTACGGCTTTTTCTGTGACACGCAAGGACCGTTCGACTTTGTCAGTACATTTTCCCCACTGTCTTGCCACATCATCTACTTTGATCCGATATTTCGGGATGTAAAATCCGTAATCAACAATTCCTATCATATTATCTTCCTAATTTTTTATGAGCCTTTCCCAGGGTCTTCTCCGTAATAGAGGCCAAAAGTGATAACTCTCCTGCAAGCACGGCAGAAACAAGAACTTCCGCTAGTTCATTTGTATTTGAAGCGCCTGTCATACTTCGCGCTTCTGTCTGTGTTTTCAGTTTTGTTCCACCGCCGACCATACCGAGCATGATATCCGGCATATAAACCGAAAAATAGAGATCTCCGTTTTCACAGACTTCTGCTGTCGTAATGCCGAGTGATCCCTCCACGACATGGGCAATATCCTGTCCTGTTGCTGCAAAAAAGGCGGCAACGATATTGGCAAAATGGGCATTAAAACCCATGGATCCTGACATCATTGATCCGGCCCAGCATTTCATAATGACCGTCTTTGCAAGAGCTTTCGGAGTCACCTTCAAAAGTTCAGTGACGAGTTTTTCGGGAATGACAATCTCCGCCTGACAAACCCTGCCTCTCCCTCGGATGACATTCAGCCATGCCGGTTTTTTGTCAACATCATAATTTCCTGCTACTGCAATACATCTCGTATCAAAATGCTCTTCAATGTAGGAAACTATCTGATCAGTCGCAATCGTCACCATATTCATGCCCATGGCCTGATCGGTATCATATATAAAACGCATATATACGTACTTTCCGTTTACTGCCGTTTCAATATCAATAAGTTCAAGATGAGATGATGTCTTTGCGGCTTCTGCTGAAAGAACTTCAAAATGAGCTTGGACTGTCTTGACCAATTCCCGACTATGTCGGATACTTTTTGTCTCAAAAACCGGACCTCTCGTTGTCCCGACAGGGTCAACAGTTGTCATCGCTCCTCCGGCTTGGGAAATGACTTTACATCCCCGGCTGACCGATGCGACAAGCGCCCCTTCAGTCGTAGCTAAAGGAATCAGCGCCTCATAAGTTTTTTCTGATCCGTGTACAATAAGAGGTCCTGCCACTCCGAGCGGAAGAGAGATTGCTCCGACAAGATTTTCACAGTGAATACTTGTTTTCTCATCTACCAAAACCACGGCCACTGACTCTAAAGAAACGTGCTTTTCCGTTTCAATCAAGGTCCGACGTTCTTTCGTTGTTTTTGCACTTCTTAAGTTCATGTACTTGTAGTCGTACTCCGAGGTGAAATCATTCACTTACAAAATTCTTACAAAAAAGGAATTCTGAAAAACTTCAAAGAATACAAAAGGATTGAATACGGTACAACGGCTATCAGATATAACAGCATGCTGTATACAATCCGAAAAAATCTCAGGCCCGTCGCAAACCTGATTGCCAGATAAATCACAATAATCTTCCAAAGCAACATGCCGATCGAAAAACTGACATACAGAAGACTGAAGCCTTTTCCGAGAAATGACGGCGTCCGGGGAGGAGGGATCAGAGCATACAATACGGAATTAGTAATAAACCAGATCAGAGTCGGAATGAGTGCGTAGCTGAAAAGCAGCAGAAAAGGAGCAATTTTAATCCGATGTTCTTTTGTCGAAAGAATGGTAAAAAGCGCAAAATAGGTAGCTGTAATAAGATAATGAAACACCGTCATGAAAAACAATACCCAGGGAGCATGAGGATAGGTTCTGAGATTATTTGCAAAGTAAAAATAAACTCCAATACAGATAAAAATATACAGAACCTGCAGCATGTCATCATCTTCGGAAATCTCCCGCATGGCTTTGTACGGAGAAACAATAAGATACAGCACACGCCGCACAAAAAAAAGGAATGAGGAAATCATTCCTGCCGACATGTGTTTAAAATCCATGTTGAAGAAGAGACACAAGACGAATAAGTAATTGACCGACTGTCAAATACAGCAATATGGCAATAAGGATGGAAAGAGGGATAATATAAAGAAACGGAATTCGTTTCAGCGGGGCAGTCAGGAATTTATACCAAGAGGTCAGAAACTCATTATGAAGATCGTTCGGAGGCAATGAGTATATTTGTTGAAATTTCTGCAATAATTTGTCGGGAATTTCCGATTGTTGATTCATGCATTACGCCAAACTGCTATAGATTTCGATAAAAGCCTTGCGTGCTCTGAAAAGCAGGCTTTCCGTCGATTTAAAGGATCTCACCAGTGCTTCCGAGATCTCTTTGACTGATCTGTTCTCTATATACTTTAGTCGTAAAACCAACTGATAATCATGCGGCAGTTCATTAAAAGTCCGTTCCAGTTTCTGCGTCAGTTCGTGTCTTTCCAGGTCTTCATCCATGACAACGGTTGCCAGACCATCTACGACAAATGACGGCAAATGTGAGAAAAAGACCCGTTTTATCTTCTTTTTCCTTATATGATCAATTACTTTGTTTCTGGCTATGGTAAACAGAAATGTCTTCACGGAACACTGATATCTGAAATCGCGAATGCTTTCAAGAAATTGTATAAGGATGTCCTGAGTAAGTTCTTCGGCTACATGATGATCGGAAAGCCGATTGGTGACGAAATTACACAATTCAGCATGATATGTTTTGTACAAAGTATGAAGCGCCTGAGAATCTTTACGGAGCAGTTTTTCGATCAAAAGCCGTTCATCTTTTTCCATAGGTAACCATTATACAGATTAATCAAGTGATACGCTGAAGATTTTACCGCCGGAAACGACATGTACGGTACCTTCAAAAACATAGATACCGATTGCCTTCGCAAATACGCTTGACTGAATTGTCCTTTGATATTCACCTTCTTTGGTAAGCGCGTACACCGATGCCTGTGCCGTATCAAGGACATAAACCTGCTCATCATCCGCTGAGGTATAAATACCGTCAAACTGAGGACTTTCGTTGGGGAATGTCGGTGAAAATGACTCCGGTGCACCCGACAAAAATTTATGGATATCCGTTTTTGTGGAGACATACACGGATGAGTCTATAGACATACCCGTCGCATTTTCCAGATCTGAAGATTCCGAAGTAAGGTATGAATTTTTATCTGAGTATCCGCCTTCCGTCACAAGATATTTATATATAGCACTTTTTTCACTATCCAACAGATAAATATTTCCGTTGTAGATCTCAATATCAGAGATCTTCCCCCACTCGTCATCCGCCGGAATAAGAGAGTTTACCTTGCTCTGAGAGGTGAATTTCATGACTCCTTTTTCGGGATTGAAGAAGAATACTTCGTCATTGTATAAAGTGACTGTTGTCGCATCCGCAAGATCGCTATTCACATATTGCTCAAGGGATTTTTTCTGAAGATCGAGCACGTACACTTTTTTGGCTGCGGTATCAAGAATTGCCAGCATGTCTTCTTCTTTTCCTATTGCATCGCCCTTGGCATCTTTTTCATCAAGTGCCAGATCATAAAATTCATCATACGGTTTTTCTTCACGCTTGAGAATCGCCGCTTCAGCATCAGCAATCATGGTCTGAATCTCAGCTAATTGTTGTGCTCTACTTTCCCCTGCTTCCTGCTTCAGTTGCTCATACTTTGTTTTTGCATCCGATAAAAGTATCAGGGACTGATCCAGATTCAGGAATGCCTCATCTTTTGCTTTATCTAATGTCTGCTGAATCTCAGTTTTGGTCGTTTCAACTTTTTTATCCAAGGCCGCAGCCTGTCTCCGCTGATTGCCCCACATAACACTCCATGCGAGCAGCATAAACAAAACGATAACAGTTATAACAATAAATCCCTTGCTACGAATGATATCCATGATTTTATTCTGTGCTGGTTCTTTCTTGTAGTCAGCCATATCCACCATAGGCATTCCTGACAAAGACTGCTGAGGAGGTTGGTAAGAAGGTTCTTCAATCTCAGGCTCCGGTACTGAAAGCGGATCATTTATTTTGGGACCGACCTCATCCAGGATTGACGGGGCTGCTACTGCTTCTCTTTTGGTAAACTCTACAAAAAGAGCGACAAAACCTGTTTCCTCTTCTCCGTATTCTTCACTGTTTATTTTTTCAATTATGTTTTGCGGAGGAGACATATCCACAAATGCCTGAATGTCCTCTGAAGTCCCGATTACTTCCTGAATTTTAGTGGTAGTAAAAACCGCCAGATCAAATTCTTTGAGATATCCGGAACCCGAAGTGTCTCCGGAGATAAGCTGATCAAACCGCTGTCCGCGACGGAAGAAAATTTGGCCCTCACCGATCGTTTTTACATACAGAATTCCATCTATCTCTGTACCTATGGCCAGAGCAACATGTGCTGGAAAATTCAGCGATAAAATGAGATTGCTCACCGTAGACTCAAAGCTTGAAAGATCGCTGACATCAGAAGAAAGAAGACCTTCCTTAAACCGTTCCAGAATCTGCTTGCCTTCATCCTGTGTCAAACCGTCTTCAATGGAAAGGATCCCGAAATAATGCCCGGCAACGAAATAGCTGGTAAAACCCTCCGAAAATTGTTTCCCGACATATCCTTCCGGTCTTGCTTGTAACATAAGTTCAAATAATAAAAAGCGATGCCGCAATCAAAATGAGTCCAAATACAATCTGCAACACAGAAATCAACATAAGTAACCATGATGTTCTCGTGTGAAACGTCTCATTCATGGTATGTGTTTGTCTTGCTATGACTATAGCATACACTAAATAAGAAACGGAAAAAAGGACTGCAAAAGCTTTAAAAAATAAATAGAAAAACCCTTCGCCGGTCGGATGAGTCAACAGATCTATAATTGCATCCATAATGATTATTGTGGACCTCCGACGTCTTTCGGCATCAGTGAATTGATAATTTTCACAACGTCTGACGGGTTTGGAATGTCATCAAATTCGATATTCTGCTGAAATCCTTCGGTTTTTACGAGGACGTCTCCGAAATGAAACATTGAACCGAAAAATCCGCCGACCTTGGTCGTAATATCACTTACCTGTATGATCGTGGTTGCGGAAAATTCCTTATATAAAATATTCAGAAAATCCAGATCAATAACTCGTTCTGTTGTGACCATCCCTACTGTAAAGTACCACAGCAAAAAATTCACCCAAACATAACTGAAGATGAAAAACGCGGCAAAAAGATTCACTACCAATATATGTCTTTCACTAATCGCCTGCGGAAGGAGAAAATTTGCAACTATTACGAGAACAATGAAAACAGCGGTATTAAAAATCCAGGGTATCTGTGTCAATATATGCCTTCTGACAACTAAAACCACTTCTTCATCTTCATGCTGCGTGGTGAACCGGACCTCAGGACGGACCAGGAATGTCCGTGTCATATTGTTTGAGGGGGATGGTAATGATGGCATCAAGCTCCATTATAGCAAAAATACATATATCTTTGAGAGGCTCTTAAATAAGGCACATATACCGTGAGAACAAGTAGGTAAGGGTATGATATAATTCTT
>CAZDDM010000017.1:0-26140 GCA_964504235.1 uncultured Gammaproteobacteria bacterium | reverse complement strand
CAGGAGCAAGAATGGTGCGTCCGAGTTCGGCTGAAACGATCTGTTCCATACCGGTTCCGACACGCGGTGCCTGCGGCTTAACCAAAGGTACAGCCTGACATTGCATGTGACTTCCCATGAGGGCTCGTGAAGCATCATCATTCTGCAAGAAAGGAATCATGGCTGCTGAAAGTCCGATTGCAGCACGTGGCGATACGTCAATGTAATCAACCTTGTCAGGTGTTACTTCAGCGATTTCTCCTTTGTGTCGTGCAACAACGAGTTCATCAATTATATATCCTTTTTCGTCAACGTTGATGTTGGAGGCCGTAACATAATATTTTTCTTCGTCATCTGCCTGCAGATAATCGACTTCATCTGAAATGCGGGCTTTAATTTTATTTCCTTTCTTTTCTTTCACTATTTTCTTGTACGGGGCCTCAAGGAAACCGAATTCATTGACGCGTGCATACATAGCCATGTAAGTGACGACACCGATGTTCGGTCCTTCAGGAGATCTGATTGGATCAATTCTTCCGTACTGGGAAGAAGAAATATCTCGGATTGAGAAGGAAGCACGCTGTTTTTCGATACCTCCCGGTCCGCCTACCGTCACACGTCGAAGATTATCAAGCTCTGAAAGCGGATTTGTCTGATCGACGATTGTTGACAGCTGATTGGTTTTGTAAAAGATATTTATGGTTGCAATAAGCGGTTTGTTATTCAAAACCTGTGACGGGGTAGGATTGACGTCACTGGTGATAAGACTCATTCGCTCTTTGACCTCTTTTTCGACACGGATCATTCCGGCGCGGATTCCGTACATGCCGATGAGTTCACCGACGGTTCGGAGTCTGCGGTTTCCCAAATGATCAATATCATCAAATTCTCCCTGATTTTTGGTCAGTTTGACAAGGTATTTCAGACCTTCAATCATATCTTCTTTCTGGAGAAGATAATTATCAGGAACATTTTCAATATCAAGATTCAGTTTCTTGTTCATTTTATATCTTCCGACACGACCCATAGAGTATCGTTTCGGATCAAAGAACAGAGTGTTCAGTGTTTTGTATGCATTTTCAAGAATGAGAGGCTCTCCCGGTTTTACTTTCCGGTAAAACTCCAGAACGGCTTCGTCTTTGTTGGATGTTTTATCTTTCTTCAGTGTAGGAGTAATATATTTTTCTACCAAATCCGGATCAAGATCACGGAAGTGATTCATCAGTTCATTATTGCTTTCTCCGTCAAAGAGTTTCAAAAAGACTGATGCAATCATCTTTCTTCGCTTATTAATTTTGATTTCGATTATTCCGTATTTATTGATACTTACATCAATCCATGAACCGATATACGGTCGGACTTCCGCATTGTAAAGGGTAAGACCGCTTGTTTTGTCAATTTCGGCAGTGAAATACATTCCCGGTGATCGCGTAATCTGGCTGATGATTGCACGTTCAATACCGTTTATGATGAATGCCCCTTTTTCGGTCATGATAGGCAGATTGAAAAAGTAAACATCCTGTGATTTAGTTTGTCCCGTTTTTTTATTTTCGATACTTAAGCGTAGATATATCGGCTGATCGTATGTAAGTTTTTTCTTTATGCAGGTTTCAAGATCGTAACGGGGTTCTCCGAAAAGAAGATCTTCAAAGTGAAGAGTGAGTTTCTTGCCGGTGTAGTCATCTATCGGGAAAAATTCCTGAATGATTTCTTTAAGTTCAATATCGAGAAATCTTCTCCACGAGTCTTTCTGGACCGCGATAAGATCGAAATCTTTCATGAAATTTTCTTCTGTGCCTAACAGAATGTGACTAGAGGCGTTTTGAGGGTTTGATTTGGTTGCCATTGGTACTGTGGTAAGAAGTTTAAACAAATAAAAAAATCCCTAACATAAATAGGGCGAATTGCATAAATATACTATACACTCCCTTAAAAGTCAACACATTTCATACTTATTTTTCAGTTTTCTTTTCTTCCTCTGATGCGGAGAGCATGTTGGATTGGATGAGGTGGAGAATATCTTCGATACTGTGTTCAAGTGTATCCGTGTGTTCCAAAACTTTTTTTACCGTGTCCCGGCCGCTCTTCGTACCGAAAGCGTACATGAGAACGGAGCCTGAGAGCATTCCGAGCGCGTATCCGGACCAGAAATTCTGAGAATCATTTTTTTGGTTTGTCATTTTTTGCGCTTTTGTATAAATCGATAACCTTCAATACGGTTTTAAATCCGTTGATAAATCCTGTGGCTTCGCCGATACCGTGCTGGAGTCCGACCCCGATACTGTCAAACCCTTTGATGATTCTGTTGACATTACTGAGTGTTTTTCGGAGTTCAAAAAGGACAAGTGTAAGCTGAATGCCGACGACTGTCAGGAAAATGGTGGAAATGACAAGAACGATAAGGAGTAATATTTGAATGGTATCCATGTTTTTTATTCTACTTATATTTGAGGAAGATGTAAAGGAGTGAAAAACTGTAAAGGCACGTTCCAGATTCTGTCCTCGCTTAATCCTCCCGCCAGTGCTCACTGCATTGCGCGCTGTCGGGATCCCTCCAGCTCGGCCACCTGTTCCGCTAGTGTATTATTCAACCTGTGATTTTTTCGCTTTATCGGCCCAGTAGTTATTGACGCGGAGAAGACTATCGAATGTGCCGGCATCTTCCCAGATTCCTTTAAGTGTGGATACTTTCAGTTCTCCTTTTTCCAGATACTGGTTGATGACATCGGGAATTTCGATTTCACCGCGTGATGACGGCTGTACATTTTTAGCGAACTGTGCGGCTCTGTTGTCGAGAATATACAATCCCACCATGGCGTAATTACTTTTCGGAGACTCAGGTTTTTCAACGATGGATAATACGTTATTATTTTCATCAAATTCGATGACTCCGTACCGTTGAGGATCGTGTACTTCCTTTGCAAAAACATGTCCGCCGCTTGTAAAGTTTTGTACAATCTCAGAAAAGTCTTCATCAAAGATATTGTCGCCGAGGATCATTGTGACGTTGTCATCTCCGATGAAGTGCTCTCCTACGATGAAGGCATCTGCAAGACCGCGCGGCTCTTCCTGGATCTCATAGGTGAAGCGTGCCCCAAACTCTTTTCCGCTTCCTAACAAATTGAGGAAATGTCCGGCATACTCAGGTGAAATAATGATCAGAATGTCCTTTATTCCAGATTTAATCAGCGTTTCGATGGGGTAGTAGATCATCGGTTTGTCATAGACAGGGAGTAGCTGTTTGGATGTGATTTTGGTTAGCGGTCGAAGTCTGGTAGCACGTCCGCCTGCAAGAATAATACCTTTCATAGATAATTTGAGTAACTTGTGTCAATACCGATAACCGTCACGGCATGATCAGTATTTTAATAAGGAACAATACGGTAAATCCTATGAGGACATATTCTAGCACAACTTTAAGATGAAGTGTATTTTCGATAATGTGATGATAGATTCCCCAAATAATATAAAAGGATACAAATGCCAGGAGTATGATAAATTCGAGCAGGCGTTCGCCTTTGAAGATATTCAGCGCCAGGATAAAAAAGACACAGACGGTCATGAAAAGCAGATAATCAAACGGATGTTTCTTGAATTCTTTCTGAACTTGCTTGATTAGATGCATAGATTAGAGAATTGAACCTTTAATAATAACGATCGTCCCGATAGTAACAGTGCTTAAAAAGAGAATGTGTATCAGATTCTTGCCTTTAATGTGAATAAGATTGAGCTTTGATGCAAAATAAAAATCAAGGATAAGTGCCAGAATGAGTACGGAAAAGAAGACCATATTAATATCAAGGAATATTGAATAAAACGGAGTCTGATTATTACCTTCGGAAAGTACAGAAGTTTGAGGAACGGCAACCGGTGCAGGTGCTTCTGCCTCAGTTTCAACCGGTTCAGCCTGCTGCTGGGTTTGCTGTTCCTCCTTTTGAGGCTGTTCAGCGACTCCGTACAGAGGTTTTCCGAACATCTGCACAACGAGAGTCGTTTCCTCACCGTTCAGAACTCCGTTTACCACTGCAAAACCCACATCCGTATACTCTTTCCGCATGATATTTTCGCGATGTGTCGGAGAATCCATCCAGGCTTTGACCACGCCGTCACTGAATAAGAAATTCTTTGCAAGGTTCTCACCGGCAAATTCATATTGGTAACCTGATCCGAGTATAAACTCCCAGGGAGTTTCTCCGGCGGGACCGTAATGTGCCCAATAATTTTTTTCAAACATATTTTCTGCCTTTTTTCTTGCCGCTTCGGCAAGTTTGTCATTGTACTGCAGCGGATCTAAACCTGCGTTTTGACGTTCCTGATTAGTCAGTTCAAGCAGTTTCTGTGGTGATATGTCAGTGGCATATCCGAGTATTGATCCTGATGCATTTTGGATATGAGTTATACTTGCAGTAAGAATAAGCGCGAATGCCAGATAGATAGTCAGGAAATCATGATGCAGGAGTTTCGACTTAAAGTTGTTGGTATGACGGGGGACAAGTAAATGATGGATAGAATCAATAATGTTCTTCATAGAAATAATTTCAATTTGGCCAGATTAATTTTAGTATACTGAAAACACAAAAGAATTCCAATACTATCAATGAATACATCCCGAACACTTCCGGCCCGGGTAGGGACAAACGTCTGATGGAGCTCATCTGATACTGCATAAACAAATGTAGTCGCTATTGCTAAAAGATAAATCTTATTCATATTTTTGTGTGAAAGTGTCCGATAATATCCGCGAAATACCAAAAAAAACAATATAGCGTACTCAATCACGTGCAGTGACTTGAAAACAATAAAATTGATCGTATAGACTTCTGAAACGGCTACACGCTGACGTGATGACAGGAAAAAAATCGTGATCATTAAAGCGAGAGCAGGACCCCATGCTAATAAAAATTTCTTTATATTCATAAGACGAAAAGAACTACTTCAATTTCATTTTAACAGTTAGTGAAATAATTGAAAGGAGAGAATATAAAGGTGAGAGCATTAAGACTGATAGAGACTTTTGATCTTCTTCTGTTAGTTTGATATGATCTTCTGTTCCGAGAATCTCTGAGTTGTTAATTGCTTCTTTTACCGGCAATTTGACATCGATCAAATATGCTGACGGGGTAAAAACCGATGTACCGCTCTGATCAAAAGCACTGAAACCCGAGGGACCTAGTGTCACGGATGGATTAGGTGTTTGTGAGGACGTATGAGTTTCCATACAATTTTCATTTTCATATCCTTTGGTCGGTTCCATCTGACACACAGTTTCTGAATGTATCTGCGGTCTGCCCACACTCAAACCCTTTTCTGTATCTAGATATGAAAAACTGTCGACAGTTAGATTTGAATAGTTCAAAAGTCTGACAGAATCTCCTCCGTTATTAAATATGCCGGAAGTAAGTTCATATACACCATAACCTTTTGCAGGGATCAGTAATGTGAATTTTTTCGGAGAAGCACCTGCTTCAGAGGTATCGTCAATATACCAGTTGAGTAGAGTTACATCGTGATTATTCGGGTTGTAAAGCTCAATCCATTCATTTGCTCCTGAATCCGGATGCACCATGGTTTCGGATATGCGAATGTTTGTGACAGGAGATGCCTCCGTCGGAGATGGGGTCGGGGTTTGTTCGGGGATAGGTATTGAGATCAGTGTCGGTGTCGGAGAGGGCAGTTTTTGACAGGAGATCTTTGTTTCGTTCCAATTTCCCAAAGTTGAAGGTCCCGACAACCAATCTGCCGAGCTGTCGGGTATTCTCTGAAATGAAATAAACTCTCCAGGACTAATATCGTAGGTATAGGAATCGATAAGTCCTGAAAGTGTCGCAGCCGGAGGAGCGGTAGAATCAAACAACCGTATTGTGTCCCCGGAGGATTTGTTCAGATTAAATTTTCCTTCGATCACTACGCAGTAGTTCGGTTCAATAATTGTTCCTTGCGGTAATGTATAGTAGGTTGTTCCGCCGTCATCGTCAATATACCAGCCGGATACATCAAAAGGACTGTTTCCCCGATTTACAATTTCAACCTGCTGTAATGGTTCAATTTGGAATTCATTGATGTAAATATCAGCATTTGTTTCGGCGGCAAATACGGAGAAGGGATAGATCAATAAGAGAAGAATTAATACCATTATAAATATGATACATAATGGTATAACAAAAAATCAAGTATTCAAAGATCATTGACTACTGTATACGTGAAGATAGTAAGTTTCCTGACCTGATTCATTATGGACGAGCTTTACATATGGAAGAGCGCATCCGACCGAATAACTTCCCCGGTATAATGTCCCGTCTGCAACCGCTTTTACATCATTTGAGGACCCGTTAATATCAATTCCGTTATGGAAACTGTAAATGCGTCCAACCCAGGTGTTTCGTACTGCCCAGGTTTGCCCATATCCTTGAGACATTTTAATCAAGGGATTAAGCGGCCATTCCCAATTGCCCGAGGGATTAAATGAATCTCCGTCGTCTGAGCCGCAGCTTGAGCCAGAGCAGTTCTGATAATCGACAGATTTTAGGAAATTAAACGGGTTTACCACTGACCCGTTCTGTTTGGCAATAAAATGAAGATGTCCGCCATTTGAGTTACAGGATGCTCCGGGAATTACTGATGCTATTTTATTGCCGGCTTTCACTTCACCGATTTTGGTTTCTGTTCCGGCACCGCTTATAATTCCCTGGATAGCAGAGTACTCAGCTTTCGCCTGGTTAAGAAGATTCTGATAAGTCTGCTCATCATTTTGAGTCTCGGCAAGGAGTTTTCGTTTGGAATCCTGTTGTCGTGCCAGTTCTACTTTTTGGTTATCAAGCTGTACTTTCAGTTCATCGAGCTGTTGAGCCTTTTTCTCCCGCAGATCTTTTTGTTCCTCAAAATTGCTTTTCGCTTCCTGTACCTGAAGCAAGGCTTTTTGGTTCCTGTCCCGTGCGAGCTGATAATATTTCAGCCTGTTTACCAGTTTCGATACATTGGTACTGTCAAGAAGAATATCAAGAGTATTAGCACTTCGATTTTTGTATCCCGCTACAATCCGCTGGAGCAATGTTTCAGACAGCTGATCCAGTGATGAATCGAGGTTAGTAATTCGGGCGCCGAGAACATCAATTTCCTTTTCAGTTTCGGTAATTTTTACTTCCGTCTGATTGATCCGGAGTTCCGCTATATACAGCTGTGTATCCATGTATTCGATCTGAGCAGAAAGTGTATTTTTTTGTGACCTGACTTCACCGAGTTTTTGTTCGTATTCAGCAATCTTCTTTTCCAAGTCCGAACGGGATTGAGATTGATTTTGACCTGCTGTAGGGGTGGGAGTCGCAGTTGCCTCTTCAGCATATACAGATATTGTTGCAGTCAGAACCGCTGTAAGAAGAGTTAGAAATAGAGTCGTGAGTAATTTTTTTTTCATGAACTAGCACATTGTAACCGATGCCAAACTCAACCTGCAAGCATACTTCAGTCAAAAAATATTACAGGTACCTGTTTGTTGCAGCGAAACTTGAGATGAGAGTAATAAAGAGACTAAAGACAGCCGTGACAGACAAAGTCAGAATCGCAAAGGTAAGATTGAACGGCCAGACCTGAAGCGGAAGCCCGAACAAAGACATATTCAGGTTCCCCAAGTCCGCAAAGTATTCTGTAAGGAAAGCATTCATGAGAATCAACACGCCGATCAGCACAATATTGGAAAGAGCAGTCGCAAGCACTCCCAAAAATACGCTTTCACTTATAAACGGTTTACGAATATACATGTTCGTTGCCCCGAGAAGTTTTAGAATACTGATTTCCTCACGCTTCAATGCAATTTTGAATGACAGAGTGGTCGTCAACACAATGATAGACATAAACATGAGATAGCTGAAAAAGATAAATGTGACCCTCCGCACATTTGAGGTAAGATTGAGCAAATTGTTTATAATATCCCTTTGAAACTGTACTTCATCGACACCGGGTTGGTTCTTCAAAAGGTCAGCTAGCTCCGGAAGATATTCAGGTTTTTTTGCATCTATTTCAAGAGAAGCAGGCAGAATTTCAGCTGAAGTCATCTCAACAAGAAGGGGATCATTTTCCGTAAATTCTTTATAAATTTCAAAAGCTTTTTCCTTTGAAACATACGTTATGTCAGCTGTTTTACCGGATGCTTCCAGTTTGTCACGTGCAGCAAAAATCTGGTCCTCTTCGGCTTTCACCTGGAAATAAACAATAATACGGGGACGAGTTTCAACATAGTTAAGAAGCCCCTGTAAAAAGGTTAGCGAAATAAACAATAAGCCGGACAAAAGCAGCGTAAAAAAGAGTACCGACAGTGCAGCAAATGTTTGATATGGTGTTCTCCGAAGTGAAGTCAGAATATCGCTCATAGTTCATATCCTCCTTTCTTTTTATCTTTTACAATTTTGCCGTTCTTAAGAACGATAACGCGCCGCTTCATACTATTTACGATATCGGTATTGTGTGTTGCAAAAAGAATGGTTTTTGTTTTTTCGAGTTCCTTAAAAATTTTCATTACTTCCCAGGTCGTTTTCGGATCCAGATTTCCCGTCGGTTCGTCTGCCAGAATAATACGCCGGTCTCCGACTACGGCACGGGCAATAGCCACACGCTGAAGTTCTCCCGCCGAAAGTTGTGCGGGAAACTGATACATTTTATCTTCAATTCCGGTCAGCTGAAGAGATTCGGTAACCTGCTTTTTAATCTCGGACGGATGATATCCTTTGATACGCATACTAAGTGCGACATTTTCATAAACGTTATCATCAGGAAGTATTTTAAAGTCCTGAAATACGACACCCATTTTTTGGCGGAGTTGGGCGGCCTGTTTAAATTTTGCCGGTGTGATTTCCATATCGTCAATAAGAATGCTGCCTTCAGTGAGTTTTGTATCATTCAAAAGGAGCCGAAGAATAGTGGTTTTGCCTGCTCCTGATGGTCCGACCAGATAAATAAATTCCCGGTCTTCAACATCGAAAGAAACACTGTCAAGCGCGATATTACCGAGAGGATATTTTACCGATACGTTCTGAAAAGAAATCATTTTACCAGTATAGCTGACAAGGCTTGTGAATGTCCAGAAGTATTTCGTTACTGAAGTGTCCGGGATCGATTATTGACTGACCTCAATATATCCGACGTCCATGAGCCAGCCGGCTTTCTTGGCATCGAATGTTTGTCCCCAAACCCGGACTTTTTTACCGATAAATTCGGAAAGATCAACTGTTGTAGATGTAAGATATACGTTCTGAGATTCTCCACCCGGTCTTTCCAGATGGAAGCTGCCTTCTCCTTCAAACCCTCCTTCACGGAGAGTCCCTTCAGCAGTATCTTTAAAGGTTTCTTTATCGAGAATACCGGCACTTGTTTTTGACCCTCCTTCTGAGGTTTCGGAATTATTGGTATCGGAGTTTCCGGAAGACATGGTTTTTGAAGTTACCATGTTGGCAAGAAATCCCGTCGCACCGCCGAGCACAAGGGCTCCGGCAAGAACGAGAACAATAAACGGAACCGTAACGGTTTTGACAACATTTTTGCCTTCAAAATTGTGAAGTATATGTGGTTGTTCTTTATTTCTCATACATCTTAGAATAGCATAGGTTGAGTTAAATGCCAATGAGTATTAGCTCTTAAGCTGTTTCCAGATTCCGTCTTCGCTTTCCTCCCACCAGTGCTCCTCAACTACGTTGAGACTGCGCGCTGTTGGGATCCCTCCAGCTCAGCCACCTGTTCCTCTCATTCTTATTCCTTATTCGGCTGTTTGAGATATGCCTGAATAAATTCTTCAATGTCTCCGTCAAGGACTTGCTCAACCTGACTATCTTCATATTCGGTCCGAAGGTCTTTGATAAGTTTGTACGGGTGGAGGACATACGAGCGGATTTGCCTTCCCCAAGAAGCCTGTGTGTCTTTTTTGTACGTTTCCAAATTCTGTTCACGCTTTTGTTCTTCGACTTCCCAGAGCTGTGCCCGAAGGAGTTTTAAAGCCGTCTCGCGGTTTTGGAGTTGGGATCGTTCCTGCTGACAGGAAACGGTTATGCCTGTCGGAATATGGATGAGACGTACGGCCGTTGATACCTTATTTACGTTTTGTCCTCCCGCGCCGCCTGATCGGAAAAATTGCCATTCCAGATCTTCATCTTTTATTTCAATCTCGCGGTCTTCAATGATGGGAAGCACCTCGACGAGAGCAAATGATGTCTGTCTCAAACCGTCAGCATTAAACGGGGATTGCCTGACAAGACGGTGCACTCCGGCTTCGGCTTTGAGAAGACCGTATGCAAATGTTCCGTAGACATTCATAACGGTACTTTTGATACCGGCTTCTTCTCCCGGGACGCGGTCAATTTCTTCAAACTTCCAGCCCTTTTTTTCAAAGTATCTTGTATACATCCTGTGAAGCATCGAGGTCCAGTCCATGGCCTCTGTACCGCCCTGTCCTGCGTGTATCGCAAAAATGGCATTTCCTTTATCGTATTTTCCCGAAAGGAAAAGCTGGATCTCATAATCGTTGATGAGTTTTTCGGCTTCAGACAATTCATTTTCAGACAGAAGGAGTTCCATCATCTCGACGTCCTCAATCTCTTTTTTCATGTCATTTATCCGTTTCATGACATCCGCTGCAGTCTCATGATCTTCCCAGAAATTCTGTTCATACGTGCGTGCCTCCAAGGACTGGAGTTCGGATTTCAGTTCAGAGGGATTGACTTTTGCCTGGATTTGCTCAAATTTTGTTTGCAGTTCTTCACGTTTTGTCTCGTCCATAGGTTAGTCGGTTGCAGTAGGTAGAATCCGTTTAATAATAGATGTATATCATACCATATGAAGGGTATAGTTTAACGGTAAGAGTCGTTATCTGAAGTCCGTGCCGACGATGATTACGATATCGGCAGCAGAATCTTCTTCAAGTACTTCGAATTCGGGATCCGCTTCAAGTTCGGAGGCGATATCTTCAGCAACAAGATCACGGAGCGCTTTATCATCTTCTTTTGTTTGGATGACGGTCGTTTCATAGTCGAAAGCCGACGCATTTCCTGTAAGAATCTCTTCATATCCTTGTTCACGGAGGAATTCTTTGACGTCACTTGCTTTTCCTGCAATACCGGAACCGTTCAGTATTTGTACCCTGACTTCAGCACGATCAATAGCAGGTGTGGGGGTAGGTGTCGGCGGTACCGGCGTGGGAGTGGCCGGAACAGGAGTCGCTGTAGGCGGAGTCATTCCCGGAATTGAGAAATTCAAACTCGGCATCTTAAACGAAAGCTGTTTTACATTCATCTTTACGGCATATAGTATGGCAAACGTGAGGGCAAAAGAAATCAGGAAAAAGATTATTCCTTTCACCGGAAGATTGGGTTTCGGTATCCCGAGAGACGGTTTGGCAAATTTACTGCCTCCTGTTCCTTTGGATTTGCAGTTCATGAGCGTGAATGCTTTATTTTCCGTATTGAAAATAAATGCTCCGAGAAGCATGTCATACTCAAGTACCGGTATTTCTCTGTTGTCCTGACCTGCCAGCATTTTGAGATAGTCTGCGTAAAAATGAGGGATGATCCGCTTGAGAGGATTGGTCCATACACCGACATCTTTGGTGAAAGTGTCCTGGCGGACAGATTCGGATTGCGCACCTGACAAAATCAGTCTGTTCAGTTTCGTATATTGTGTCTGATATTCTGCAGCCTTCTTTTGCAATACTTTCTCAATTTTCTTGTCGGCGGTCATCTTTGCAGTCCAGTGTTTGTCTTCAAGAAGCCCGAACGAATCGTAAATATATCCCGACAATTGGTCCTGATCGTATGAAACATACCAAATATTTTCTTTTTTATTCGTTCTGAGAGTTTTTTCGAAGAGTTTGAAGTAAGTGAGAGATTCAGGAACGATGCATTGAAGTGAAAGTTCGATCAGTTTGAGAGGATCAGAGAATGACTGGACGGTTTCATTGGAAGCTGCATAAACGAGGATTTTTTTAGCTCCTTCATTTTCCCGGATAATATAGTCATAATGACCGGTTTCGACATCAAAATTGAGTTCGGTTCGTGCTTTTTCCTTAAGATAACTGCCGAGTGCATTTTCAGCGACGTCTGCCGGCATATCAGTCCGCATGAACATAAAGGTTTCCTGCGGGAGAATCAATGTGACGTCTTTATCTTTGGCTGCACCGTCAGGAAGCATTGCGAGAGTCTCTTTGATACCGGATGCGATCACGTCCGGATTGACTGGTAGCCCTTTTTCAAGCAACGGCACCTGCAGCGTTTTCTTGTAAAACGATGCTTCATATTGCCCAAGAATACTCTTCTTGAGGAACATTAATTTGATAGTATTAGTATCCAGGTATATATATAGCATTAAAATCATTATAATAGGATTGCGAAAAAGAAAGCAAGTGAAAAAAGAAGGCGTTGAATAATAGCTTTAAAATACGTATCTTTCAACTTTGCCTATTTATACTTACGAGATGAACAATCAAATAGAAGAAATAAAAGAGAAGATCGACATTGTTGAGTTTATCGGACAGTTTGTTGACCTGAAAAAGGCAGGCAGGAATTTTAAAGGTTTATGTCCGTTTCATCAGGAAAAATCTCCTTCATTTGTCGTTTCTCCCGACCGACAGATATGGCACTGTTTCGGAACATGCGGAATAGGCGGCGATGTTATAACCTTCAAAATGAAATGGGAGAATCTGACTTTCTACGAAGCACTAAGGGAGCTGGCAGATCAGGTTGGGGTAAAACTGGAGGATACTTCATATGACGATAAACAATGGAAGCGGAAAGAGCATTTGTACGCCATAAACAGTATGGCTTTGAAATACTATGCGTACCTTCTGACAAAAACTCAGTACGGGAAGAAAGCAATGGAATACCTTATGGGGCGGGACACCAATGAAAAAATCATTCATACCTTTGAACTCGGATACGCACCGGCATCCTGGGATTCACTTCTGAAATTTCTGACTAAAAAAGGATTTAACCCTCAGGATATTGCTGCGACCGGATTGGTGATTCAGTCAGGAAGCCGTATGTATGACCGTTTTCGCAACCGGCTGATGTTTCCTCTGAAAGATGCAAAGGGGAATGTTGTCGGGTTTTCAGGACGGTTGCTGGATAATACAAAAAAAGAAGCAAAATATGTGAATACGCCGGAAACTGAGATATATCACAAAAGGGAAAATCTGTTCGGGATTCATTTAGCAAAAGATGAGATCAGAAAAGCGGAAAACGTATATGTCGTGGAAGGGGAATTTGATATGATCACCCCCTTCCAGCACGGAATCAGCAACATTGTGGCAATAAAAGGGGCAGCATTTACGGAGGAACAACTGGGCGTACTTAAACGCTATACCAAGCGTATTACCCTTGCACTTGATATGGATGATGCCGGTGTTGAAGCTATGAAACGCGGCATTCGATCTGCCGAACGACTGGATTTTGAAGTGTATGTGGCGACGTTTACATCGGGAAAAGATCCTGATGAAGCAATTAAAGCCGATCAGGTACAGTTTAAGAAAGATCTGAAGCAGGCGATGCCTGTTTATGATTTTCTTCTTGAAGATATTCAGAAAAAGTATCCTGAGAAAAACTCATTCCAAAAGAAAAAGATCGGCGAGGAAATTATGCCGTTTATTCGCGATATCAGCAATCCGATCGTACAGTCTCACTATATGAAAATCATATCGGAAATGCTTGACGTAAGTGAAGGCAGTCTGTATCGTCTGATGAGAGATACCGGCAGAAGCCGCTTTAAAAAACAGACTCAGGCGACCAAACCGGAACAGACCCTACCGAGAAAGGATCTGATACAAAGATATCTGCTGAGTACTCTTCTGCAAAATACTACGAAAGAACATGCCTCTTCGATATTCTCTATCATTTCATCTGAAGATTTTTCCGTTCCGTCATTCAGAGTGATTGCAGATGCCTTAAAAATCCAATTTGAACGGAATAATCAGTATGAATATTCCAGTTTCGTGAAAACACTCAAACCGGAAATACAGTCCGTTGCAGATGAACTGTTTATGTTTACCGCCGCAACGGAAGAAGAACAGCCGGATTTGACCAAGCTTGCCTACGAGATCCGTAGAAACGCCGTTAAAGGGATTATGGATCCGTTAATGGAGAGCAATGACCCGGGTGACCAGCAAAAATTGAGTGAACTTTCAAAAGAATACAACGATCTTAGCATGAAACTGAAGTAAGCGGCGGTTTGGATTGGAAAAAATCGTAAAGACACTGTAAAATATAAAGCTACTCAGATCAGAGGCAGAACTCTGATCTTTGTGTAGTGTATCAAGCCCCTGATTTTGTTAAGCCAATCGGCTCAGCATATCATCGGTTGATTATTTCATTTTCTTATACTCACATGATGAATCGCATGCCCAAAAACATGAAAGATCTACTTAAACAAGGAACGGAAGACGGATTCCTCGTACAGGATGATATCATGTTTGTCTTTCCGGAACCGGAAGACCACATTGAACAAATTGATGAATTCTTCGATACTGCTTTCAAGAAAGGTATAGATATTTTCGAAACAACATCTTCCCGTGAAGAACAGGATGCCACAAAATCAGCAGAAGAAATTGAAAAAGAACTGGAAAAACTGATAGGCGGCAAACACGGAGAATCACTAGACCCGATCAAGAAATACCTAAAAGAAATCGGACGGACACCGCTTTTGACATTTGAAGAAGAAATCGATTTGGCAAAGCGTGCGGAAAAAGCCGATGAAACAGCTAAAGAGAGACTGATTAAAGCAAATCTCCGACTCGTTGTCTCAATTGCAAAAAAATACCTCGGCAGAAGACTCTCATTTCTTGACCTTATTCAGGAAGGGAATAAAGGGCTCATTAGGGGTGTAGAAAAATATGACTGGAGACGGGGATTCAAGTTTTCAACTTATGCCACATGGTGGATCAGACAGGCTATCACCCGTGCCATTGCTGACCAGTCAAGAACAATCCGCATTCCCGTACATATGGTCGATCAGATCAATCGTTTTTACAAAACGCAGCGAAAACTGATGCAAAAACACGGAAAGGATCCGGACATTAAAGAGATAGCAAAGGAAATGGAAATATCAGTTGACGAAGCGGAAAATTTGATGCGTATATCCCAGCAGCCGAAATCGCTTTCGACTCCTGTCGGAGATGATAAAGAAGCTACACTTGAGCAATTTATTGCCGATAAGTCGAAACCGTCACTGTATGATGCCGTTTCTCAGGAACTTCTCAAGGATGCTTTGGGAGAAGTGCTTGAAACACTGTCACCGCGTGAGAAAAAAGTACTCATTATGCGATTCGGACTTGAAGACGGGAAACCGAAAACTCTTGAAGAAGTGGGTAAAGAATTCAAAGTGACCCGTGAGCGTATCCGTCAGATAGAAGCAAAGGCAATACGTAAACTTAAGCATCCGACACGAGCCCGTAAACTGAGAGACTTTTTGGACTAATGTACTAATAACGGCCTTTACTACTTGCATCTTTCTGCAAATGCATGTACATTGTATGCAATGAAGCAACAAATTTCTTCAATCCAGAAGGTGCTGAATACGTGGGCGATTGTTCTTATTCTTTGGAGTGTGTATCGCGTGTACTTCCGCACCGATATGCCGATTTGGTTTGACGAATTTATCTCAAAACCGTTGATTTTCCTCCTTCCTGTCATGTACTACGTTTCGACACAGGAAAAACAAAAGTTCTGGAAAGCTGTCGATATCCGCACTAAAAACTGGAAGGCAGGGATTATTTTCGGACTTGCATCAGGATTGCTTTTTTTTGTAACAGGCTTTGTCGTCCAGCTCATCAGAAACGAGGATATTCAGGAATTTATGGCCAAAGGTTCCATGGGGATGGTTTTTTATTATATTCTGATTGCTTTTGCCACCAGTTTTTCGGAAGAAATACTGTCACGCGGTTTTGTACTGAAAAGACTGTATGAAGATTCGAAAAATGCCATAAATTCAGTCTTTTTTGCCAGTTTTCTCTTTTTCTTTTTGCATATTCCGATTCTTTTTACCGATCCGAATATGCGGGGTATGATCCTGCTTCAGGTGATGGTGACTGACGTGCTTTTGAGTTTTGCAGTATCCTTTTTATATTTACAGAAGAAAAGTGTCTGGGTGCCAATACTCATTCATGCATTTTATAACCTCAGCCTTTACTTGTTTCTTTGACCTTCATATATCCAGAAGATATCGTTTCCTTCGACTGAAATTACTTTGACTTCATCAGGTGACACATTGGTAAACTCTTCGGGATATCCGACAAATACAGCTGATTCATTTTTGTCCGGTTCAGGCATATCAAAAATGAATTTGTCATATTTTTCGACCTGTCCGAAACCGTATTCATCAAGCTCTGTCAGCTCAGCCTGCTTATGGTAATTAGAAGGGGGATACTGCAGATAAAACAGAGTAAAGATATACGGCTGCCCCAGTTTCTTGGTGATATAGAACCTCTCAAAATTATTGTAGTTTTTCTTGATGTATTGGCCCATATCTCCGTATCCGCACTGCCATCCGTAAATTGCCTCAACACGCTTCGGATAGTGATTGAAGTAAAAATCCCAGCTAAAGAAATTGAAATAAAGAATACTTCCGAGGACAACTGTCAGAAAAAGGATTCTAAAAGAAGTTCTCTTAAACGTGAGAGTACCGTGATATATCCCGTATGATGCGAAAATCAGGAAGGGAATAATGAGCAAAAATGATCTTGTCAGAGAATATTCCTGCCATGACAATGCAGCAGAAAGCGGTGCCGTAAGCATCAGTGATATCAGCAGAAATCGTGACTCTTCTCTGTTTTTGAACATAAAATATAGGCCTATTAGAATAAAAATGTAGGTTACCGGAGTGATAGGAGATATTCCTTCAAATCCGAACCTCGCGTTATTGTCACCTTTTCTTACTAAAAACTCAGGGGAGAAATAAGAAAGGTATTGATTTGAAAGTACGGAAACGGATTTTGAGATTTTGTTGTGAACTATGCGTGAATCATGCTCTTTGCGGTGTTCTTCAATCGAAAGAGTAAATCCTTTGTTGCTTGTAAAGAGTAAATTGCTGATGCGGCTTGTCGGATTCATGAATTCCGTTGCTCCGAAAAGAACGAAAGGTATTGCAAAAATAACGGCAGCTTCTTTCATATGGGAACGGTTTTGTTTTTTCAACAAAATCAAATACGCTACCCACATCAGTACAAACACCGCTATTACTTTACCGATGTGATAGGTGAAGAGTCCGATTCCGACAAGGAGAGAAAGGAAAAGAAGTCTCCTCATTGTCACCTTTTTTTGCAGTTCATACAAAATCCACAGCATGCCGATCACTAATACAAGCATGATGATATTCTCATGAATGTGTCGCGACATGATCTGAATCCACGGAGAGATGCTTGCTAAAAATGCCGTTATAAGTCCGATTGATTCTTTACCGGTTAGTTTCTTTGTTAAAACAAAAAAGAGAATCGGAGAAATAATTCCGATGAGAATAAACGGCAGTCGTGCTGTTGTCTCGCTCAGTCCCAATGGACCGACGAACGCGGCAATCGTATAGATGGTGACGGGAAGTTTATTTTCTCCGAATGCTTTAAAACGCGTCGGGAGTAGTATCCCGTATTCATCACTGGCCGTTTTTGCGATTGAATAGGCGTTGTATGCAAAAGAGGCTTCATCAGAGTTGAAGCAGGGAAATGCAATCTGTCTCATATGGAGCATCACCGTTACAAAAGTAAACAGTGCCAGCAGAAGATAGGCTTTCTTATCGAGTAAATGTTTCAAGTAGTTCATGATCAGAACGTAATTTCGGATTTTGGAAATGTTTAACAATGGCCTGAGGAAATCGTTTCAGAGCCTGGATAAAGCCCTCAAGAAAATTGACATCATTTTTCATTATAGCGCTTACAAGCCTTTTGATGAGGTGGAGTTTGTGGGAGATTAGAAGATCCCATGAAGAAATATTCTTCCAGGTAAACAGCAACTGATTTCTGTATGCAATTGCCTCAATGCGGTCTTTTTGAAAATGACTGCTTATGGTTGTTTCATGATGGTGTTCAACAAGAATCTGCGGATTGAACTCGATCCGATATCCTTTTTTCCACGCCCGATATGAAAGATCAATATCTTCCCAATAAAAAGGATTAAACATCTCATCAAAGCCGTGCAGTTCATCAAATTTTTCCTTATCGACAAGGCAGGAGCCCCCTTCCGCCCAGGCATTAGGACCGGCAGTATCCGGTTTGACAGCCTGATGCTGCAGAAAACCGTTTTTCCAATAGATCATGTTCTTCCCGACGATTGATCCGTTTGTTTCTTTCTGGGCGAATGATACTGCAAACAGCGTTTTATCTTCCTGAAGCTGATCAAATGCTTTTTTATATGAACTATTCAGCAGTTTTACGTCATCATTAAGAAGAAGAATATAATCTCTTGTTGCTTCTCTGACTCCCGTATTTACCGTTCCGGCAAATCCTTTGTTTGTCATGTTCTCAATCACTCTGATCTGCGCGAATTGATTAAGGTCTTTTTTTATTGTTTGCTTCGGATAATCATTTACTACAATAATTTCGCATCCGTCAAGGTAGGGCAGGTTATGCTTCAGATTTTTGAGAAGCACTTCAGTGTTGCGATATGTGGGTATGATTACTGAGATATTCATTGATTGAGAATAATGTGTTCAACTTGTTTACGGAATGTCTGGTAAGAAAAATTCCTGCTTACGTATGCTTTGGCAGATGACAGTACTTCTGTCCTGATATCTTCAGCTCTTTTCATTTTTTCAAAAAGTTCTTCCTGCGTTCTGAAGAGAAAACCTGTTTCATTGTCCTGAATAATTTCTGAAGGACCTCCAGCCCGATAGGCAAATGTCAGACATCCCGATGCCATAGCTTCAAGAGGCGTGATGCCGAGATGTTCAGTCCGCTCAGGATGTTCTTCCTGATCGATATCGTATCCTGCGAAGTGCCAATAGTATTCCGCTCTTTTGTACAATGTTAAAATTTCTGAATAAGAAATATTGGTGTGGAAATGTATGTTTGGATAACCTTTTGCTGACTCCTGCAACTCCTTCAGATATTCCGTGTCAGAAGGGAGGACGCTTCCTGCTAAGTGAAGTTCATAGTCTGTGTATCGGGCATCCGATTTCTGCAGGTCCATGAACCACTGTATTGCAATATCCTGTCTTTTAGAGTGAAGCTGGCGGAAAAACCTCCCCACACTCAAAATTATTTTTTCCTTTTTTTGAGTGTCCTGGTTGATGTATTCATCCGGTAAATAGGGATACAGTACCTCTGCTTGTATACCCCATTTGCTCAGCCAGTTACGAGTAAATTCAGAGTTTGCAATAAAGCGAACGTTTCTTGTTTTGAGTTTGTTAGCAACGCCCATGTTGTATAGCGATTTCTGAGGAACCATGCAAAAAACGAAATTCTGTTTGGCAGTAGAGAAAAAGTAGCTGCCGTCAGTGACATAGAAAAACGTATCGTATTGCGATAGTTCCTTTGTTTTTGTAAGGAGATCTCCGTATTTGAAAATATTTTTTTTAAAGCGGATACGCTTAAATTTCAAACCCAGTTTCTGTACAATCTCATCCGTTAAATCAGTATCCCAGAATATTGTGATCTCATAATCATGATCGTCTAATACCTTGAGAATTGAAAGGATATGTTTTTCTCCTCCTCCCATCGTATCAAGATACGGATCATACAGAGCCGCTTTTTTTTCTTTCGTTGTAGTATTTTTCATACAAAAACAAATATGTGATTGTTTTCGAATATGCCTGATAAAAACTCTCAATTATACCAATTGTACCGTCCATAAAACCTTTTTTAAGTATGAGACGGCGGAATAATTCACCGAAAAACTTCCTGAAAAAAGTCAATGTTCCGACCGGTCTTTTTGCTTCAAAAAGAAGATCTGATTCGATAGCTTCAAATACCATTGTTTTGTTGACCATCTGCTCAATGTCACCGTGGAAATAGTGGAGGATCGGGTTTTCCAAATAGCCCAAGTCACCTTCAAAAACGGGGGTTGAGTGTATTCGCTTAGGCCACTCCTTAAATGATTTTTTATTCAAAAATCTCATCTGATGATCGGGCCACCAGCCGCCGTGTTTGAGCCATTTTTGTCTCCCGAAAATATTTTTCCGGGGGACTTTAAAGTGAGTAGATGATAAGGCGGATGATCCAGTTAGTCCATTTATCTCATCAGTCAATTCCTGTGTCATGCGTTCATCAGCATCAAGAATGAAAACCCATTCGGTTGATGCCTGTCTGATGCCGAACTCACGCGCGGGCTCTACATAGTGTGAGAAAGGAAAAGTCTTGATGGTTACGTTTTCATTTTGTGCAATCTCAGTCGTCCTGTCAGTACTTTCCATGTCAATCACTATGATCTCGTTACTTAGTATCCGGGCTGATGTGATACATTCCTTAATATTCTTTTCTTCATTATGAGTATGAATGAGAACGGTTATTTTTTCGTTTTTCATAAGAAATGTGTAAGATCTTGTATTGTATGGCTATTACCATAATTGTATAATAGTTTTTAGCTATAAATTACCAAAATTCATTACATGCAGAAACTTTATCGTATTCTATTCTTTATAATCTTAACCATCATTATTATTTTTTCTGCATGGCCGATACTCCAAGGAAACATAGACTTTCATACTGATATCGCACGAGATTTTCTACTTCTTGATGACGTCTATTACAACAAAAACATCACTCTTATCGGTCCGAGATCAGGCGGTATCCCGGGAGTGTTTCACGGCCCTTTGTGGTTGTATGTCAACCTGCCGGCATATGTTCTCGGGGGCGGTAACCCGGTCTCAGTCGGATGGTTTTGGGTGTTGCTGTTTGTCATAAGTGTCGGCGTTGTTTATGAAGTGGCCCGCCGCATGTTTGATGAGAAAACAGGTATGATTGCCAGTCTGGTGTACTCCTCAGCATACGGAAGCTCAGTATATGCATTTTTCAACCCGTCTGGAGCAGTTCTCCTGTTTCCGGTTTTTTTCTATTTGTTGTGGCTTTTTATTAAGAAGGATAACCCTCTCGTGTTGGCGGCTGCAATGTTTATTCTGGGGTGTATCATTCAGTTCCAGATGGCATTCGGTGTGCCGATGCTGATACTGGTTGCTCCGTATATTCTTTTTAGGACAATCATCAAAAAAAAGTGGATCAACCTTCTGATGATGCTGGTCATTGTTGTACCGACATCAAGTTATATTTTATTTGAACTCAGGCATGACTTCCTTCAGATTCGCTCAGTATTCGGATATCTCAACGGAGCTGAGAACGCAGGAAAAGTCTATATGCCTTTCCGTGAACTTCTGTATCAGAGAATCAATTTTCTGATGAATGATTCGCTCGGTATGATCACCTATGATATTCTCTGGCTTACATTTTTTGTCGGCTTTTCCTTGGTATTTACCCTTATTAAGGAAGTCAAGAAAATTAATTTATCCGATAAATATCTTCTATTTGTCTATCTTCTGGGAGGTTTCTGGGCACTTACGCTTGCGTACAAAGGTGTCATCTGGGGGTATTATTACATTCCTTTTGTCGGTATCGTTGCGATCTTTTTTGCTTCCACATACAAATATTTCAATAAAAAGGTGTTTGGGGTATTGCTTGCCGTCCTTTTGCTGAATAACATGCAGGTCCTGTATTGGAAAACAGTAGATCAGGATTTCACTCAAGGCAACTGGCTCTTTTTCAAAGATGCAGCACAGCGTGTTTTTAATGATGCCCCTTCTGAGTTCGGGTATTACATCTATACGACAGATCAGTACGGATACTCATCCAGGTATGCCATGAATTATCTCGACAGACTGAATCCTGATAAATCTGCCTATCCCTATCAAAAGAAGCCTGTGACTTATCTCATGATTGACGATCCGGGAGATCATGAATTCACAAACCACATGACGTGGAAAACCTATGATGTCAGGATTGCCACCGAGCCGGCACGAATTGAGACGGTTTCAAAAACTTACAAAATCGAAAGGTACAATTTAACTGATGAGCAATTGGCTGTAGAATCGAATCCCTTTATGTTAAATTCGATCATTTTCCGCTGACGTATGAAGTCAAACCCGAATCGATTTCGTTTTGACTGGTATCTGATTGTGTTGCTCGTGATATTTGTACCGCTTTTTTTCCTCAGAATGCACTGGCCCAATCTCGGAAGCTGGGATGAAGCATGGTATGGCTCGATAGCACGTGAAATGGCAAAAAGCGGTGATTTCATGTACTCCAACTGGAACGGGTATCCGTTCTATGATCATCCGCCGATGGGGTTCTGGATTATGGCGGTGACATATATGTTTTTCGGCGTTTCGGAGTTTACAACGAGATTACCTTCCGTTTTTCTCGGAATTTTTTCCATTATTCTCGTGTATTTCACAGGCTGTGAACTGTTCAAAAAAAAAGCCGTAGGTTTTGCCGCAGCACTTATTCTCGGTACATCTGTATGGTATGTCATACGGGTGCGTTCGGGGAATCTGGATTCACCGTTCATTTTTTTCTATATTCTCACAATATATCTTGCTCTCAAATCAGTTAAAAACATCAAACTTTTTCCCTTTGTCGGACTGGCATTCGGAGCTCTTATGATGACCAAGACATTGGTGGGAATTTCTGCACTCCCGGTGATCGGTGTGATCATGTTCCCTCAGATTCTGAAAATGAAACAAAGTATTTTTTGGTTTTTGGGAGGAATTGCAGCATTTCTTTTCGTTGTCGGGCCCTGGTATATCATGCATATTTTGACATACCCTGATTTTATTGCCCATCATTTTCTTGAAATCGGGACACGGAACAAAACTGCCGCTTCGTACTTCAGTCTCAACTATGAGCTTCCGCTCTTTTATCTCCATATGGGAGTACGAAAATGGTATTATTTATGGATCGTCGGACTGGGGACGTTGATTATCACACTGCGCTTTTTAAGAAGAAATGTCTTCATTATTTTGTTTTGGAACGCCGTGGTTTTGTATCCGTTTCTGACGACGGATAAGACCCACATATGGCATCTCATTCCCGTGTATCTGCCGTTATCTCTTATTGTAGCTTACGGTTTGTGGGAGCTTGGAAACTTTGCTGTAACAATTATAAAAAAAATTCCGGTCTCGTTCCTGCAAAAGCTTATAAATGCCACTTTATCAGAGAGAATAATTGCCGGAGTTTTTATACTCGCAATTGTGTTTATTGCAGGAATGCAGGTTAAAGTTTTTTATAATGAGGTAATTCCTTCCTCCCGATACGTGACGGATGATGTTGCGATCGCAAAGGAAGCATCTAAATATGATCAGAAGATATATCTTGATGATGATTTTCTTCCGATGGCAGTCTTTTATTCGGGTAAATTCATGAAACAGGTCTCCTATGAACCTGATGAGAGATCGACACTTGTGAAGGTTTTCCGATCGGAGAGATCCGACTTTGTTGCAATAACACGTATATGGGCTATCCAGAATCTTGATGCTGAGGGAATTGAATATCGTATCCTTGATAAAAATAATTCGTTTGTAATTATCAGCAGGCCATAATGAAAATACAAAAAAAACATATTACCATAATTCTCATTTTTGCGGCATTAGTGACGTTCATTTGGCATATCATGCCGGTCATTTCTGAATTCGAACGATATACCGAGAAGTATGATGCGAAAAAATATGAAGACAGCTACAACAAGTCGCAGTATGTAATCCCGCAGTCTAAGCATTATATATCAGATGAAATGCTCTTGAGTCATGCCGGTTATGCCTATGTCAAAGGTCTTAATCCGATTCTCATCAATTCCGATCATCCGCCTCTTGGAAAATATATCATCGGATGGATTACGGTGTTAAGCGGAAATAACCGGGTTTCATCGCTTGTGTTCGGTTTTCTTGTTTATCTTATTGTTTCTGTGATTATCTACCGTTTAACCGTATCCCGGAACGGGGTACTGTTGGGGATTCTGTTTCTCTCAACCGACACGGTTTTTCGTGACCAGCTGTATTATGCACCGATACTTGATATCATACAGGTGTCATTTCTTCTTGCGTATATACTGTTTTTTCTGTTATATTTACAGACTTCCAAGAAGTTTAATTTGTTATTTATGGGATTATCAGCCGGTGCGATGGCCGGTATAAAATTATTCTTTCCGGTGATTGTTCTGCTTGTCGTTTCTGCAATCTATCTCGGTATACTTAATCTGTTCGGCAAAACGAAAAAACTAACTGCAGACGCTATTTCTATTTCAGGAGTTTCCGTGCTTGCGGGTCTGACGTACATGATGTCGTATCTTATGCTTTTTATTCAGGGAGGGACTGTACGGACATTTCTCGGAGTTCAGAAATGGATTTTTCTTTTTTGGAAAAATAACTCCATTGATACGGCTTCCGTTTGGGGAAATATCGTCCCGTTTATACTTTTTAATAAATGGAAAGTATGGTGGGGAACTGAACCGTATATCTCATATGAGCACTGGTCGTTCTTTTGGCCGGTATATTTCACTGTTGGATTGGGAATAGCAATCACAATACTTTTAATGACGGCGAAGAAAATAATCCTGGAAAAGCATGCAATTTCTTCAAAACTGCCTGACTCATTCAGAATATTTCTTTCGATGTGGGTTGTGATTGCGCTCATGTATCTCCTCTTTATTCCGATTTCACCACGATACCTTATGATTTTGTACTTTCCGATCTACATACTGATTGTTTTCACGTTGCACAAACGATTCCCGAACTATGTCTAATCTGCTGAAAATCATCGTTGTGGTATTTTATCTCGTAATCGCCGGATTTGCGGTCTATTCTTTTGCTCTCATCGATCCGAATCTGACTCTGATCAGTCACCCGCTCTGGGTTTCTTTCAGAGACCCGTTGGTGAATCTTGGATACAATATGAGACCAACATCTGCAAACATATATATTCTCCTTCTTGTTGTCTTATTTCTCGTCCATTTATATTTCGTAAAGCATTATAAAAATCTGCGACCGTTTCGATTATCCGTAGGTATCGGTCTCATTCTGTTTTTATCATATCCGCTTTTTTCTCATGATCTTTTCAATTATATTTTTGATGCGAAAATCCTGACTTTTTATGGTAAAAACCCATATCAGTATATGCCGGGAGATTTTTATCAGGATGAGTGGCTTCGTTTTATGCACTGGACCCACAGGACATATCCCTACGGTCCGAGTTTCCTTGTGATTAGTCTTGTTCCGTCATTTCTTGCAATGGGGAAATTTATTCTGAATTATATTTTCTTTAAAATTTTGTTTGTCACTGCATATGTTATCGGCGTTTATTATTTGGAAAAGATGAATAAACGCTGGGCTGTCGTCTTTGCGACTCATCCATTAGTTCTTATCGAAGGCGTCGTGAACGCACACAACGATCTGATTTCCGTGACTCTTGCGATTATCGGGATCTTTTACTTGTGGGAAAACAGACAGTTATCTTCAAGATTCTGGCTGCTTATGTCTGCGGGGATTAAGTATCTGACACTGCCGGTAGTGTTTTTGAGTAAACAGAATAAAGTCGTCAATATCGGAGCATTAGGTCTTCAGATAATGCTGTTTCTTTATCTGACTTTTTTCAGCCAGATACAACCTTGGTACTTTTTGCCTCTCTTTATTTTTATCCCGTTTTTTCCGAAAATTATTGACAGGCTACAGCTTTTTTTATTCGGACTTTTGGTTTCATACTATCCGTATATCAGGTATGGCGGTTGGGATACCGTGGAAAAAGTACAAATGAAAGATACTATTATTTATATTTCGGCCGGATTGACTGCGCTCTATCTACTCATTATCTATCTGCCGAAATTAAAATCCCGAAGTAAGGAACATTAAGGTTTTACGATGAAATATGCTGACTGATTGGAAATATCGCTAAACGGAATTTTACCTACGGAAGGATTGGGAATCAAAACTTTTTTCTGCTTATCATCGGCGCATCCTTCAAATATTACTCTGGCTTTATCTTTGTCTGCATACAGATCTTTATGTTTTGTACAGTTCAGAAATTTGACAGAACCTGCTTCTAAATCTTTTTTGTTTGAGTAATCGGCTCGAACGGTGTTGAAGGTTATATTGTTGTTGAGGAAAACGTAGGAAAGATAAGCCTCACTCGGTGATGTGTGGTACACATATCGGATATCCTGATTTTCAATAAGAT
>CAZDDM010000016.1:0-26667 GCA_964504235.1 uncultured Gammaproteobacteria bacterium | reverse complement strand
CCGCCGATAACATCAGCAAGCTGCTGATCCAATGCATCAATGCTTGCGGTAAATGTCTGTCCGTCCACTACATAATTGTCTTCAGTGTACGTCCTATTCCCTAATGTTGCCGAACCGAAGCTATATAATTCACTGCCGTTTGCTATACGTATATCCCCTGTCACATCAAGTCTATATCCCGGATTCGTTGTACCGATACCGACATTCCCGTTTGGTGCGACCCGTATTCTTTCCACTCCTGAAGTCCCAATCCCAATGCTGTCTGAAGCCGGACGGTAAAAACCGGTATTGGAGTCGTTCGTGAATGTATACGATGGAGTTGCCTGTAACCCGTCTGCTACGGCAATTGAGGTGACGCCTGCAATAGTCCCGCTCGTTATTGATATCGTACCGTCAGACAAGGTGGAACCGACGATATTCCCGACAACCTGCAGTTTTGCTGTTGGAGTTGATGTACCGATACCTACACTGTCAGTAAGTGTTTGGGGAAAAAGGTATCCGCTACCAGCATTTCGTGACCATACTCCTCCTGAGCCGGAAATAACTCCTTCCACCGCATCATCAAGTGCCTGAATTGATGCCGTGAATGTCTGTCCGCTTGCCACATATGTCGGTGTCGTATATGATCGGTTTCCCAGTGTTGCCGAACCGAAACTGTACAATTCACTACCGCTCACGATTTCGACACTTCCGTTGACTGACAGCTTATATGTCGGATTTGTCGTACCGATACCGACATTTCCTGAACTTTCATCTAAGAACAGCATTTCAGTGGAAGTACCGCGATAAAAACGTATATCACCATACGCTCCTGTCAACTGGACTGCATTACCTGCCTGACTATAAACATTCGCCAAAGTCTGATTATCAGTTCCGACAGATCCTGCATCGATCCAATCTACACCGTTTGCGGTAGTAGACAGAACTTGCCCCGGTGTTCCGACTTCGTTATTGTAGTCATACATCTGTCCTCGTAAACGCAGTGTTCCATTCACATCAAGCTTCCGGGTAGGATTGGTCGTGCCGATACCGACATTTCCGTTGGCATCAACCAAAATCGCCTCAGCCCCTCCTGCCGATACATGAAACGGTTTTACTGTTGAACCGGATGCACTTTGTACTGAGAGTATTCTTCCTGTTCCTGTATTACTGGTTGTATCGGTCAGTTTGAAGAGGTCGTTGGCACCGGTGGTGTTCCCGTATGTGAATGTTGAGGTATAGGAACCCATCGATACGGCAAGGTTTGCGGCCGCATCTTTCAAGCCACTCCACGGAACATTCTGCGCCTGGAACGCATAAGGTGTTGCGGTAAACCTGACACGAGGAGTCATTTCTGCGTCTGCTCCAACCTTAATTCCTAAATAAATGCTATCGCTATTAAAATCAACAGAAGACAGACTTGTACTGGTACCAAGTTCTTCACGGAAAATACCATCAGTGGTAGTAACTGATCGTGTTTCCTGCCATAACTGAGAACCGCCTGATGACGCATCATACAGCGTAAATATAATGCTGTATGTACTGTCAGCAACATTTAATCCTTCATCATCCACAAGTTTTCCCTGAAAGTTGATTGTCTGTCGGATACCCGGTGCAGCACTTACGGTTTGGATTGATAAGAAGATAAAACCAATAAAAAAGACTGCCAGTATTATTACTGTCAACAATCTGGATATTACCTTTCCAGATATGCAATTCTTTATTATTTGTTCAATTTTGTTTAACATACGAACAGAGTGCGTTAGTTCAGTATAGATACAAAAACAGGTGTGTTTCAAGTCTTATATATACAATAAGAAGGTAGTTCTGATCCTATTTCAAAATTATTACCTCAATAAACAAACAAATATGTTGATCGGGCAACATATTTTTTGAGATATATAGAAATGTAAGAAAACACTACAAGATTCATTGCTGTCAATTTAAACGTTCGTATTTTGTTTATATTATTTGAACAATATAGAATCATCGAAAATTATGAGAATTTTCGAACTTTTATTTCTTTTCGTTATAATGAAGATATGGGAAAAAGATTTGCACTCCTTTTTATAATTGTTTGCTTTTTATTGGTGACCGCGGCAACTTATGCTGCCTCCCCTTCAAGTAACAATTTTCAGCTTCGTGATTATTCATTCGGTGCTGGCGGAACAGAACAGTCAGATTCGACCAATTTTTCGCTATTCGGCATATTAGGAGAGGTAGCTCAGGGAGATCCTTCCTCCACCAATTTCCAGATTCTTCCCGGATTACCTAACACAATTATGCCAGCCTTACCCCCGGCACCAACATTTAGTAATCCGGGTTCACTGTATGACCGCCTCAGAATGATTATCAGCACGGCCAATAATCCCTCAGACACCACATATGCTGTTGCAATAACGGAAGATACGGATACAACATGGACTAATATTCGATATATACAGAGTGACGGATCAATCGGAACAACTCTGGGACTTGAAGATTTTCTCACATATACAGCCTGGGGAGGAGCTTCAGGAACTTACATTACTAATCTCCAACCGAATACAACATATAAAATTAAAGTTAAGGCACGACAGGGTGAATTTACAGAGACGGGATGGGGTCCTGAAGCTGTCGCCACGACATCCATTGCCTCTTTGTCATTCGGTGTAGATTCGGATGCAATCATCTTTGACGACCTGAACTCACTGAACAGCTTTACGGATGACACTAAATCCACAGTTATGACGACCACGACCAATGCCTATAACGGCTACATCGTATATGGTTTTGCCACTCAACCGCTCACTGCCAATTCACAAACAATACCTCACTACAGCAGTCCAAACTCTGCACCGACTGTCTGGAGCGGGTACGGTTTCGGTTACTCAAGTGGAGACAATAGCCTCACAGGAGGAACTGCTAACAGGTTCACCAACGGAGGCCCGAAATATGCTGGCTTCACGGGCACTCCTCCAGGTGATCCTATTGTAGACACACCTGGACCTATCATAACACCCATCGTTGCACAACAGTTTGAAGTTGATTATCGGGTTTCGGCCAATCCCACCACTCCTGCAGGAGTATATCAGAGTATCATTGTTTACATTATTGTCCCCACCTATTAATAATATGAAACGCACTCTTATTTTAACCGCAATTTTAGCCTTATTTACTATACTCCCCCATAGTATAAAGGTCCTTCACAGCAATGTTTTCGCGCAATCATCAAAACGTGAGATTATTCGGGTATCGCCTTTCATTTTTGATCTGACATTATCCCCAAACAAAACTACCACCTACGACATGACCATTGAGAATTTGCTGGATATCCCTGTGCCTGTCAGGATTTCTGCAGAAGATTTCCAAGTTTTTGAAGAATCAGGTGATTATGTATTTGAAAGAAATAACACGAACTCAGTTATTTCTTGGATCAGCATTGATCCCAAGGAAATGATTCTGGAACCGCGTGAGAAGCAAAATATTTCCATCACTGTCAAAACACCTCAAAAGATTTCATTCGGAGGTTATCACGGTATGATATTTGTCGAACCGCTATTCCCAAATCAAAAACAGTTTAATTCTCTTCTTACAACGAAAATAGGTGCATTGATATTGACGAATATCGGCAGTCCGGCAAACGGAGTGCATCCTGCCCTTATATCCGATTACAATATCCCTTTTATTCTTCTAAATCCCAATTCGCTAGACTATGAATTCAGAGTAAAAAGTAATTCACTTTACCACTTCACCGCACGGCCATTTCTTCATATACGTTCTTTTTTTTCTAACGAACAAAAAATCGCTTTGGAAGAAAAGCTTATCTTTCCCGGTAAAACAAGATCATGGGAAAGTACGTCCTCCGTAACTGATCTCATGCCCGGATTCTATACCGGACAACTAAGGGTGTCCTTGGGTAACGGTATTCAGACAGTTGATACAAAGTATTTTTTCTACATTCCGCCCCAGCTGATTATTGTATTGATACTATTAATAGTACTACTCTTTCTTGCCAGAAAGACTGCTGTAATGGAGCGAATAAGAAGTTTTGCACAATACTTAATCAAGAGAAATTAATACTTATTGACAAGCACTCTGAACTGTGCCATTATGATTATATCTATACTTTTTCTAGCTAAATTTACACGAAAAGGAAACACATGTTGAAATTTTATTACTTAAAACTGATATCACGAATCGTATTAGTTTCTTTTATCATTACGCTTCTCCTTATCGTGCCTCCTTTGTCGAATTATCTTATCATGCAAAATGTATTGGCAGGAACATTGACACAGTCGGCCCTTACTATCAGTGACTCACGCGCTTCAAATACAGGAACAACACATTCTTTTACATTTACAACTGCAACAACAGGAACTATTGCTTCGGTAAGATTTGAGTATTGTACTGCCTCAACCGGTACCTGTAGTGCTCCTACCGGCCTTACTATCGGAACGGCGGTCGGATCAGTGACAGGACTGGGTGCTGGAACCGGAGGAGTTGCATCAAATGTGGCGACATATACTGTTACTTCACCTGCATCAGTAAACAACGGTGTTGCAATCACTATTCCGTGGACAAACGTTACGAACCCTTCTACTGCTGATACATCATTTTTTGTAAACATCACAACCCGTGACGGTTCCAATGCAACGATTGATACTGCTCAGGTTGCGGCAGCTGTCCTGACTGATACTTCTATCACGGTTACTGCCTCAATCGGACCGACATTTACCTTTACCGTTGATCCTGTTGACGGTTCTAATGATACTTCAGGTATTGGACTTGTGAACGGCCAAGTAAACGGAGCTACGCTTGATGTCGTAACAACCGCAAACACTATACCGTTCGGAACTCTTGCTGACGAAGACCCGAATACTGCTGCCCATGACATTACGGTTGAGACAAACTCAGTAAATGGGTATCAGGTGACGGTAAAATATATTGACCCCGGATCAAGTGCTCCGCTTAATGACGGATCCAACAATATTGATAACTTCACCGGTACGAATGCTTCTCCCGCCTCTTGGGCCACAGGAGCTCCAAACGGAGGAGTAGCCAATACTAACACCGGATTCTTCGGATATACAACTGAAGACTTTACCCTAGGTACGGGTACAACTAATCGCTTTAGTTCAAACAATTGGGCAGGTTTTTCAACAACCCCTGCAGAATTAATATATAATGCAGCTGCCCCGGCAGGCGGATCTGAATCAAAGCGTGTGGGTTGGAGAGCTGAGGTAAATGAACTGCAACCAGCAGGTAACTACACTGGTACAATTATCCTTGTCGCAACTCCAACATATTAATTCTATAAAATTGGAGTTATAATGCAGTATGTCTAAAAAGAAATATCTTCTATCGTTGCTTGTACTTATTATTCTATCCGCGGGAATATTAGCCTTTAACATCACTTCAAACTTTGCACAGAATATCACACCGGAGCAGTCTATTGAGATATCTCCTCCATCCCAAGAGCTTGATGTAGATCCCGGTCAGACAATTACATTGAAGGCCAAAGCAAGAAATAAAGGAAATATCCCCTACACTCTTACAACAAGAATCGAAGACTTTACAGCTGAAGGAGAAGGCGGACAGGTGGCACTTGTCGAGCAAGGCCCCTGGGCAATTTCAAGCTGGTCTACCATATCACCTGCTACGTTTACTCTTGAGCCGAAATCAGAGCGCGAAGTACAAGTAACAATTAAAGTTCCCGACCAGAAAGTAGGAGGAGGAAGATACGGAGCGATGGTATTCTCCATAAACGGAGGAGCCACTCCAAACAGCGCAGCGGTCGCTCAAGAAATTGCTTCTTTGTTTTTGTTGCGTGTATCAGGTCCAGTAGATGAGAACATAAAAGTTCTTGAATTTTCCGCTCCGTCGTTTGTAGAATTCGGACCGGTACCACTCACTTTGAGGCTTCAGAATGCAGGAAATGTTCATGTGAAAGCGACCGGAATTATCAGCATCATGAATGTATTAGGAAAAAAAGTTGAAGATATAGTTATTCCCCCGACTAATGTTTTCCCTGATGCTGCACGGGTGATTGACACCTCATTTAACCAAAAATTCTTAATCGGCCCCTATCAGGCTGTGGCAATCGTTTATTATGGGAGTGAAAATAAAAGCATTACTACATACACTCCGTTTTTTGCTTTCCCAGTCAAGATCGTGGCAGGAATTATCATCCTGATCGTCATAATACTTCTGATCAGGAAGTATCTCAGACGAAATAAAAGGACTGCCAATAAATAACCATGCAAAGTTATATCCGAGGCGTTGCCCTATTTGTTATTGCTTTCATTATCGGTTTTTATACTAATGCTATTCTGATGGTTCGCCCACCTGAGGCTATTATTAGTCTTATGAGGACGGGTGAAAAGACAACCGACATCACAAAACAGCGATTAAGTGATAATGATTCAAACGCGTTTAAGATTTCATTTGACGGTCATAAGTTTGATCCGCAATATGTTTCTGTCCCGATTGGTAAGCGTATCGAAATAACCAACAAAAGCACATCAACACTGATGAAGTTGAGGTCAAATGAAGAGAAACTCAGGACTGAACGCGGATACGGCGAATCCGAACGGTTTATTGTAGTACTCATGAATGAAGGTGTATATCATGTAGATACAGAGTCTGCTCCAGATGCCAAACTTGAGATTACCGTGACCAAACAAGCTCCCGTTGAAAATTAGAGGTTTAGTTGATACAATTTCATATCCATCTTATTCGGTTCTAAAGCTACCAGTCAGAATCCTTCTGCTGTCTTTTGAATGGAATACATGGGCCCGTAGCTCAATGGTAGAGCAGTAGCCTTTTAAGCTATTGGTTCCGAGTTCGAGTCTCGGCGGGCTCACCAATAAATATTTTTTGAGAAATATCCTTCATTACACAATAATATTTAAGATCTTGCCCGGTACA
This sequence comes from uncultured Gammaproteobacteria bacterium, assembly GCA_964504235.1. Classification (GTDB taxonomy): domain Bacteria; phylum Patescibacteriota; class Microgenomatia; order UBA1406; family GWC2-37-13; genus UBA1450. Next base: position 19,779 of record CAZDDM010000016.1, on the reverse strand, counting down.
AATATTACTTTCTTATACTTACCTGCTGTCACGTACTTTTGTACTTTTTCATGCTTTAGGGCTTCTTGAAGTACTTTTTCACGTCCGTAATCATTAGGCACTTTGATTATCGTGCGGACCTTCCCATTGACCTGTACGGGAATTTCTCCGTCAGAGCTTTTAATGAATTCTGTATCTGCAACTGGCCAGACTGCAAGATGTATTGATGTCTTTTCTCCACAGACGGTATGCCAGATTTCTTCAGTCATGTAGGGAGCAAACGGCGCCAGTATCTTTAAGAATGACTTAAAGTCTTCTTTTCCCAATGTTTCTCTGTTTACGTTAAACGTTTTTTCCCATTCATTCAAAAATTCCATCATTGCCGCCACTGCCGTGTTGAATTTTATGTCTGGAATATCGCGTGACACTTTATCAATGGTCTGGTGCAGCTTTCGCTTAAGATCTTCGTTCTCGGGCATATTTTGGGCATCTCCGTTTGCATATAACTGGCTCATGGCCCAGACTCTTTTCAGAAACCGATATGTTCCCTGCAGAGTTCTGGTTGACCATGCTATTTCCTGTGAAAAAGGTGCCATAAACATTTCGTACAGCCTCAAACTATCAGCACCATATTCACTCACAACATCATCAGGGTTGATGACATTCCCCCATGACTTACTCATTTTCCTGTTGTCTTCGGCTAAAATCATACCTACATTCCTTAAACGCATAAACGGTTCACGTACATCAACGATTCCAAGATCATACATCGCATGCATCCAGAATCTTGAATACAGAAGATGCAATACTGCATGTTCCGCTCCTCCTACATACCAGTCAACAGGCATCCAATGACGGGAAGCATTTCCGATCAATTTTTGCCACTCTTCAGCATTAGGTTCTGTGTCTAAAGCACCTTCCTTCAAAACTTCACTGCTTGCAAAGTAAAGGAAATACCAGCATGAACCTGCCCAATTGGGCATTGTGTCTGTTTCACGCTTTGCAACAGCTCCGCAGTTGGGACAGGTTGTTTTTACAAAACTGTCGATTGCAGCAAGCGGCGACTCACCGCTTTCGAGAGGTTCATAACTGTCAACATCCGGCAAATCCAGCGGAAGATCATTTGCACTGATAGGATACCAGCCGTACATTGAAGGCTCTACCTCGCTCTTCCACCCATTAATCTTATCTTCCACATTTTTCTCACGAACGGCTAAATTTTGATCATCAGAGGTGAGTCCGGAGCGTTTATTCTTCGCACAAACTTCACAATAGACCATCGGGATAGGCTCTCCCCAGTATCTCTGTCGTGAAAAAATCCAATCGCGTAAGTGATAAGAAACGACTTTTTCTCCCCATCCTTTTTCCTCAAAATAATCCATGATTTGAGCTTTGGCTTTATGAATATCCATTCCGTTAAGGAACTCAGAATTAATCATTTTCCCATCTTCTTCCTGAACTTGGGATGCTTTTTTTATTGGCGAAGTATCTCCATCGCTGCTAACAACTACTCTTAACACTGGGAGCTTGAACTCCTGCGCAAACTCGAAGTCCCGTAAATCATGCCCGGGAACTCCGACAACCGCCCCTGTCCCAAAGTCCTTCAATACAAAGTCCGAAACCCACAAAGGAATCTTAGCTCCGTTCAGATTGTTGACCGCATACAGTCCCGTGAAAGCACCTGTTTTCTTTCTTCCTTCAGAAATTCGTTCAAGCTCTGTTTTAGACTTTGCCTGAGCCACATAATTTTCAATTGCTTGCCTCACTTCTTCCGTCAGACCCTTTGATTTGATTGAGCCTTTAATTATTTTTGTCACCAGTTCATGCTCAGGAGCCAGGACGATGAATGTCGCTCCGTAATTCGTGTCAGGACGGGTAGTAAAACATACAACGGATTCCTTTGTTCCTTCAATTTGATAGCGGATATTGATCCCTTCTTTCCTTCCAATCCAGTTTTTCTGCATTTCAATAATTCCTTTTGGCCACTTGAGACCTTCAAGACTATCAATAAGCTCGTCGGCATATTTAGTGATGCGGAAAATCCATTGCGGCAGATCTTTCTTAGTAATCGGATTACCGCACCTTTCATGCGTACCGTCAGGCAGAACTTCTTCTTCTGCCAAACCCGTTTTGCAACTGGGACAATAGTTTATCGGGGTATTCTTTTTATATAACAATCCCATGCGGAAGAACTGAATAAACAGCCACTGTGTCCATTTGAAGTATACGGGATCAGTTGTCGCAAACTCACGGTCCCAATCATATGAGAATCCCAGCATTTTCATTTGCCTTTTGAAGTTTGCAATATTTTGTGGTACTAGCTTTTTCGGATTAGTTTTTGCCTTTATAGCTGCATTTTCCGCCGGGAGTCCAAATGCATCCCACCCCATCGGATGAAGTACATCGAATCCCTGCATCCGATAATATCGGGAAAGAATATCCGTAGCAGTATATCCTCTAGGATGCCCTACATGAAGGCCTGCACCTGACGGATACGGGAACATGTCCAGAATATATTTTTTATCCTTTTTGCTTGCTGTAGCTTTATATGTTTTTTCCTTCTCCCATTGCTCCTGCCAATGCTTTTCAAATGTTTGAGGTTGGTATTTTTTTGCCATATGAGTATGTCACGTAATTATACGGGAGAGAAAGAAGTATCTCAAGTATAATCCTACTCAGGAAGCTCTATGTAGTCCAAAATGTTGATTGTTGAAGATAATTTTTCCGGAATCCAAAATGTCTGGAAATGAAAAAACTCCGTCCAGCCTATACGGAGAATTTTCACTCTTATATTCTCACGTTCAAGAAACTCTGCCGTCCTTGCAGTCTGTAAAGTATAACTGTTTTCGCCGTAGAGAACAATTTCGGGTTCACTCTTCAGTTCAGAAAACCGTCTTAACATATCTTCCTTGTTGTTGATATTCCCTTTTTCAAACTCTACCGGAATATTCACAGCTCCTTTCATATGACCTTCCCTGAAATCTTCCGCAGCTCTGATATCCACCAGCTGAATCTGCCTATTTGATTTTATGACATCAATGGGGTCAAAGTAAGCACCGCTTACTTGCTGCCAGGAAGGATTACTTTGATTACTCATTCTGAAAAACAATAAAAGAATTCCGGCAATCCCAATCATAAAAACACTACTGAGAATGATTAGATGTTTCAATCTGATCTCAACTTTCTTTTCCCAATTACGTTTTAATGTTTTAAATAGTTTTTGCTTATTCATAGCGCAATGCATTAAGTGCTGAAATTTTCTTTGCCCTATAGGCAGGATACAACCCTGTAATGACCCCGACAACAAAAGAACAACTGATTATAAATACTATCAAACTGAGAGGGATATGTGTTAACTCAAGATAACCGACACCCTGTGAAATGGCTATAATGGAAACGACATATGATATAAGTTTTCCAATGACAGCTCCGAGCATCAGTCCTCCCATACCGCCACCGAATCCCATAATCATAGCCTCCGCTAGAAATAGCTCCTGGATTTCCCCCGACACCATTCCCATTGTTTTCATACCTCCGATTTCACGCGAACGTTCGAGCAGTGATACAGTCAAAGTATTAAACATTCCTAACGAAGCAACTCCTAAAGCAATAAATCCGAGTAAACCCAAAACTCCCCGCAAACTGCCGAAAAATGATTCCACCTGAGCCACGGTATCTGCAGTACTGGCTGTTTTATAACCCATCGACTCTATCGATTCCCTAATATTACTCATTTTCTTCTCATCCTCAAGCTGAACTTTAACCTGAGAATAATTTGATATACCCAAAATACTCATATCCTGAATGGGAATATAAATAAACTGAGTTTCATCATCTACAACTCCGATAATATTGTACGTCTGCTCTGAGGTAAGAACTCTCCCGTTTATTTCCGGCAGTAAACTTCGGATAATAATGAAAGAAACATTTATGTTCTGGGATTTGTGATCGGCAGGATCAATTCCGAGCAGGTTAAGCAAGCCTGAAGATGCCACAGCAGTTCCGGAAATCGGTTTATTGAACTGGAGAACCTGCTCTTTTTTTTCCTGATCAGCCTGCTGTGTCGTATATACAATCTCGATTTCTCCTGACCCGCTTGCCTCCTCAAGCTGAGCGAATATTCCTGAGTCCGTAGCAACCGTCAAGTCAAAAAGACTATCGATAGCCGTACTTACTGTATTCTCAAGCGCAGAATTTCCATTTGCAGCCAATACTGCAGATTCTGTAGCTTCACCCAGTACTTCCGCTTTTTCAATCTGTAAATCATCAATTACCTGCACATACTTTTTAGGAACACACCCTACTTTCCAAACAGCAGCTGCTTCCTCCTCTATTCCGGGAAGATCAATTTTTTCAGCAGAAAGTACCGGATATTCAGCCATGACCCATTCGCCCAGATACTCCTTCTTATCAATATCAACCGCCGTTCTTCCCAGATCATACGGAGCATATTCTCCTCCGTACATCTCAAATCCCCGAATAGTACCCTGACCTCTTGTTGCAAAGCCTAAAATATCACTTGATATTCTGCAATCTTCGTAAACGGGAATTTCCTCACCGGGCAATAAAGTAACGATTATTGCCTGCTCTTTTACCCTGTCTCCTAAGGCCGCTGTCGGCATTTCTGATTCGGCTCCGGCAACTTCCTGTTTATATGCGATCTGATCTAAATCAAAATCAGGGGCTTGGGTAAAGTAATTACCGTGAATTATATCCTGACGTGCGATTTTAAAATACTCCTTGGGAACGGCATGAACCAGGATGTCAGTTTTTGCATTTTTATAATTGAGCCTTCCGACAACCGAGATAAGAGGAATTATATTATTTACATTCTCTAGTTTTTTCATTTGTTTCACAGCATCGGTCGTTAGTGAAGCCTTAGAACTCTCACCCGCCGATACGTCAACCATTTTAAGCTCATTCAATCCTGCAATCTGATTGATGACAAGTTTTTCTATGCCGTAGCCGAGTGATAACAGCAGCACAATAATTCCGACACCGACCGACATACCCAAAATAGTAATAAGTGACCTGCTTTTCCGCATTTTTAAGTTTTCCAGAGAGACAAAAATGAGATATTTACGTTTGATTTTAAATGGTCTGAGTGCTTCAAGTTTATCTACAGCGGTATTGTATACTCGTTCGACACCATGGAAATATCTGCTCAGTAGCGGAGTTAATCGTTGTGAAAGAAACGGAACATGATTCATAAGAGAGAACACTCCATGAAGTAAGTACAGTAGCAGAATGGCAAAAAAACTAGTAAAGATAATCAACGTTTTCGCCGATACTCGGGCATAATAAGGAGATCTTACAATAACTTTCCGCATGAATGCAGGAACGGACAAAATACTTTTTGCAACTTGTTGGATTCTCATTTATTTATTATGTTTTTTAAAAACTCTTTATCCCGTACATTTGAGGCATCAGCACTTGTATTCTCTCCTCGTTTTCCTCTGATCCTGCTCAATTTCTTCACCTGATCCTGGTAAATTTCTTCAACAATTTCACCGTCAACCATGTGTACGAGGTGAGTGCCGTACTTTAAGTATTCCAAATCGTGAGTAACCATAATGATGGTTCTTCCCTGATCGCTGATTTTTTTAAACGTCTCAATAAGTTCCTGACCTGATACTGTGTCCAGATTCCCCGTAGGTTCGTCTGCCACCAGAAGTAACGGATCCAATGTCATTGCCCGTGCCAGACTGATTTTTTGCTGTTGTCCTGAAGAGAGTTCAGAAGGGCGATAATCGGCCCAATCTTCCATTCCCACAGTTGTGAGGATTTCATGTACCTTTTGATCCATTCCCTTTTCATCATAATTAGTCAGATGCAAAATAAATGAAACGTTTTCCCGTACTGATAATGAACTGATCCATAACGGCTGCTGATATATAATGCCGTAATGATAGCGTCTGTACATTGCCCGTTCATCCTCATCAAGGTCATAATAATTCTTACCGTCTACCAAAACCTGACCATCGGTCGGTTTTTCAAGTCCCAGGAGGGTATGCAGCAACGTAGACTTACCGCAACCTGACGGCCCAAAAATAATCACAAACTCTCCTTCCCGTATCGTAAGATTGATACCTTTCAATACTTTCACTTCTCCGTTTTTTATTGAGAATGATTTTTGTAAATCCTGTGTCTGGATGTATGCTTTTCCGCTTTTATTTGCTGACATAATAGAATCGTAACAGGTTAATTGTTATATTTCTTTAAGAAACCAAATGTTTTTGACAGTTTATCGACAACAAGGTTTAGAGCGTCTTGAGTTGCATTTGGGGTAATAACTACGATGTCTTCTGAGTAACCGATATTCCCGTTTTTGTCTTTCGACTTAATTCTGAAATGGTAAATCTTTGAGGGGGTAAGACCCGGTATAGTCATGGAATGATTTGAGGTAAGACTGGCATCCTCCTGGGTGCTCAGTGTATATTCCCCGGACGTTCCTTCTCCATACTCTATCTGAGATGTTGCTCCTTCGTCCGTATCCCAGCTGATTATAATTTGAGCTTTTGCTTCCTCGCCAACGCCTACGATAGTCGTTTCGACATTAGCGTTATTTATTGACGGAGGACGTAAATCAGCAGAAGTCGTAATTTTTTGAGGTTGATAAACTGCCTCATTCCCGGCTGCATCTTCTCCCTTAATAAGGAAGGTATATTCAGTTTCGTCCAGCAGATCTTTGATAATTGCCTGATGCGCCACCGTAGGCGTAAGATTGATACTGTCTTTTGCCAATTGCGGTGAAGATGTCGGATAATATGTCACGATTGAGCTTAGTTTTGTATTTGACACCCATAGAAGTCTGAATGTCGCCGTTGCCATTCCTTCCACTTGTTGAATTTTGAGAGCCGTAATTTTCGGAACCGGTAATGTTTCAAAGGTATAGTTATCGCCCAGATATTCGTTTCCTTCTTCATCTTCCGCTGCAATCCGAACATTGTAGAGAGAACCATCCGTAAGTTCTTCTAGTTTGACAGTATAGGTTGATTCAGATTTCGATGTTGAAATACTGTTTACTGCCCCGTATTGTTCAGTTTTCCCATATTGGACCGTAATTTTAGTGGCATTCTTAACGGTAAAGTTGACATATGCTTCATAAAGACTGACATTTGTGAAGCTGACATTTGATACGTATGGTGCCGCATTTGTCGTAAATGTATACTCATCAGATGATCCGGTATTCCCGTCTTCGTCTGTCCACAATACCTTGTAATAATAAGTCGTACCGGGGTCAAGTCCCTCAATATCAATTTCATGCGTTGTCACAAGCTCTGATGAACCGACTTCAGCACCGTAGTCTCCTGAGTTTTTCCCGTATTTGACAAATGAGTTTGCTTTTCTGCCGGTATGCCACATGACAGTAGCAGCTTTTGTCTGGACTGTGACGTCCGGTTCTCCTACCAAAGTGGGTGCCACTCGCCATTTACCGTCAGGATACAACTCTACCGTACTGGATGCTGCAGAACAATCATTGGTCGAAGTACAGGCTTTTACGCAGTAAGCATAGGTTTGCTGTTCAAGATCAGTGTCCACATACGATTTTCCTGTGGTTGACGAGATATAAGAAAAGGCATCAAAGTTGTCTGTACATGTAGCACCCGCCGTTGTTGAAGAATATACCTTGTATACCGAAATACCCGATCCTGCTGTAGTTGGAGGTTCCCATGAAATTGCAAGTTTCCAGCTCGCACTTTCCTTGACGGACACATCTGCTATATCGATATCAAGGGGAATTCCCGGTGCAGAAGTATCTGCTGTAAAAGATACGGACGCATAAGAATTGTAATCTATATTTCCGGCTTCATCTTTTGCAACAACGTACAGAATATTTCCCCCTTTTTGTGTAGCATAAGGGCCGGCTGTCAAATATGTAGTGGTTAGGCCAACACTATTCACATTATTCGCTGTTGGAAACGCATTCACGGAATAATAGTATCGTAGACCTGATTGAGCCCCATAGTAGAGAGAAGGCGGAGACCAGGTAAAAGCAAATTCGTTGTCAGTACTCGAAGTCGGATTGGCTGTCAGATTCTGAGGTGCACTTGGAGCTGTTGAACTGTAATAATACGAGGCAGTAACATAATCATTTGAATAATTTCCAGCATTATCAATAGTACGGACATAGAACGTATTTACACCGGTACGATAGGCTGTAATTCCTGAAATTGAGGTTTCTGTCGTACATACTTCCGTGAAACCCGCTTCACCTGTTTTATAACAGTACCCGTATACTTCTGACTCATCATCTGTTGCACCGCTCCAGCTAAATGTAAAGCTATTCGTAGAGGTATACCCAGGCGGGTCAGCGGTGAGAGTGGAGGGATTACTCGGCTTATCACTGTCATATTTATAGACATAGGGCTGCCAGACCGATGCTGATACATTATTTGCGTCATCTTTTGTTTTAATTCTCAGGTAATATGTTTCCCCATTCGTTAACCCGGAAGCCTGATATTGACTGTTATTACTAAAAGTGCCATCTGTATATGGATCGGCCTCGACATCAGTACCGAAATAAATATAATAGCCAATAACTCCCGAACCTGTTGCGGAATCACTTGCTCCTCCTGTAGCCTCGGCATCACTCCAGTCGAAATAGGGGGCGGAATAGTTGTACCAGTTGCTTGAAGTGATACCTACTCCGAGTGAGTTCGTATCATACGCTGATAGAACACTCGGATTGCTCGGCTCAGTCGCATCAAGGTAATACTCAATGTTGTATGAATGAATGACCCCGGAATACACACCATCCGAGGAATTGAGAGTAAAACGCACCTGTAGATACCGCTGAGGAGCAGAAGTAACTTTATATGTATAGTTTGACCCCGAAGCTTTAAGCTCAGATGCTTCTGACCAAGAACTGAACGTACTATTATCAGCTGAAGTTCTCGTCTCAACTGTGATAGATGTGTTTGACGGTGCAGTGTAATCAAGAGTGATATTGGCAAATTTATAGGGTGCAGTCAAGTCCTTTGAGGGTGAGACATAAGTACCTTGCTCCTCAAAAGCACTCTCGTCTGATCCGATAATATAGCTATAAAGGCCGTTGTTATATGTATTTGTGGCCCCATTCCCTGCTATAACCATCATGCGGGTCATCCCATCGGAGGCAGCCGCTCCTCCCTGATTAATATTCATCGGAGGATTCTCTATACTTGCCCACGTGTCAGTGGAAATTGTGTATTGGTAACAACCTGAAACATTTGCCCCTCGACATGCGATCATGCTGTCATTTCCCGATTTTACGAGGAAGCTGTCGGTGTTCATTGTCGCACCAGTCGGAAGGTCGGAAACAGCCGGATCACTCCAGGTTCCTGCGCCTACATCGTACCGATAAAATGAAAGAGTATTTCCTCCTCTCAAAGCGTATATATTACCGTTTCGATAGGACAAGTCTCCTCCGTTACCAATACTTGCCGGAGTATTAGAAAGTTGCGACCAACGGGAACCTGCAGAAGCCTGAGTATCATACCGATAGAAGCCATTACTATTACCTCTCGTCCAATACAGATAGCGTGAACCGTCATACACAAATGCACTCCCGACATTAGATGCGACAGGAAGATCGTCTGCTACTTCCAATGACCATGTATCTGTAGATATGTCATAAACATAGAGATTTTGATCACTGGAGCTTGCCACCGCATAAATTTTATTATTTGTCGCCTCATATACCATGGATGAACCCGTATAGAAACCTCCGGGAGCCATAGCCATCATCGTGGATTCACCTGTTACGGCATCGTATCTGACAAAGAGATTATCATAGTAGCCGCGGGTCATATAATAATAGTTCCCGTCGCCTTTCACTATTTCCGATCCGTAACCGAAGACCCTATAATCTGTTCCTCTAAACTCAGTTCCGAACAATCCTTTATTCGGCGTCTGCCACGATGACTTAGCAATGTTGTATCTCCAGAATGTCGTATTGTTTCCGCCACGCAGGACATACAGCATCCCATTTACATTTTTCATCGCTCCGCCGTACTGAATTGCCATAGGGGCATCAGTCACTTTTGTCCATGTTTGAGTGGCGATATCATATTTGTAGATAAAGGGGTTCGTCCAACCTGAAGTGAAATACACTGCCTGCGTTCCTTCGTCGTATGATATCTGTGCCCCGTCATAAGGAAGCACAGGAACATTGGGAAGCAGAGACCACTCTCCTGATGCAATACTGTATGAGGAAAAGCCTGTTCGGGCATTCCCTTGCAAAGCATAAATCGTATCTGATTGATCATATGTTAAATCACCTCCTGTATATACATTATTATCTATTTGATTTGTCGGTGATCCAAAATTCACGTTCGTAATTACTTCCCATGTATCGTTAGAAGTATCGTATTTCATAAATGCATCGTCGGTATTTCCCCTTAATACATAGATGTATTGATCTCCGTCATATATCATTGCAGAGCCATAATACAATGCCAGAGGTGCATCTGCAGCAGATGACCATGTATTGTTTGCAATATCATATCTCCAAAATGTCGTTATATTTTTTCCGGGGAATCCGTAGAGATATCCGTCCGGTCCTTCCACCAGTTCTCCTCCTTGATACACTGTACCCGGGGTTACTGCGAGACTTGTCCATGTATCCGTGTCGATATCGTATGAATAAAATGAAGTAGTATTCTGACCGCGGAACGCATAGAGCATATTGCTCTCTTCTACGTAAGCAAAACTCGCCCCGTATCCCGCACCTCCCGGGATGGCGCTCAATCGGTACTGCTGCCAGAATCCTGTCTTTCCTGTTAGTTTTATATCATTATTGCCGGTATTTACATTAGTAGCATTCCCTAAAGAGAAGTCCTCTGTCGTCGTATAGGTGATTACAGTAGGCGGAGAAACTCCTTCATATTCATATACAAATCCGGTTTGTGCTTCAGAAATATTATTAGATACATCCTTTGTCTTAATAATCAAATAATATACGTCAGTACTCATTGACTTAGTTACGGTATAATAGTTTTCAGCCTGATACGTCCCGTCAGTAACAGGATCGGCAGCACTATTCGTCCCGTAATACACATAATATCCTGCAATACCGACACCTCCATCTGAAGCCCCAGACCATGTAAAATAGGGATTTGTATATTTGTATGCATTCCCGGACGTGAGGGATATGCCTCCAACGGCTTGTGAACTCCCCGTATAATTATTCGGATTCGATGGAGCTGTTGTATCACCTTGATACGAGATATTTATGCCATAAATCGTAGGAGTCGCTATATTGTCTGAACTCGAATGCATTGTAACTCGTATCTGTAAATAACGGTTTGCAGGAGAGGCAATTGTGCTCCCGGAGACACTCTGCCACGAAGACCATGCAATCTTATCAGTGCTCGAGCGCGTTTCTATACTGTAACTGCTGTCACCCGGTGTCGATCCCGTAACAACCAGAGAATCCCAAGAGGTCACAAACGATAGATCGTATTTATCCGACAACCATGTTCCTGTGTCCGGATAATCCATAGATGAAGCCGAAAAAGACTGTAATCTCGTAATATTGGCACCGTTTATTGAGTACAGCACCCCGGAATCACTGTCCGAAGCAATTGAGCCTCCGTTATACGGACCGATATCTCCTGCATAGTACCCCGCCATATCAGGTAGTCGTCTCCAGGACTGAGAGGATATATCAAATGCCCAAAAGTCCGTTTTATAGAAACCCGACTGAACATATATAGTCCCGTCGTAATAAACTGCATCGGTTCCCCAATATGGTGAAAACGGAACATTGCCGACCGATGTCCATTCATCGTTGTCAATACTGTATTTGTACATTTTTGCTACCCCGCTCCCTCCGAATGCATATACATCGGTTCCGTCGGATACGAGACGTGCTCCATAACCCATTCGCATGTCTGAGGGAAGGTCCACAGGGACATCATCCCATGAATCCCCGTTGATACTATACCGCCAAAATGCTCCTGTCAAAGCTCCTCGTACTGCATAAATATAGTCACCCGTACCCGGATATGCTAAGCTCGATCCGTAACTTGTATTTGCCGGCGTCACCGCCTGACTGGTCCAGGTCTGTGATGTCAAATTGAAACGATAAAATACATTTGTATTTGATCCTCTAAAAAAATACAGACTATCTCCTGCTTTTATCCCCTTACTGTCATCATTAAAGGTGCCCGGAGCATTATCACGAGTTTCCCAAACTCCTGAGGCAATGTTGTAGCGGTAAAATAATGCGCTGTTATTGCCCCGTCGATAATATAGGTAATTGCCGGCATATATGATATCTGCACCGCTTCCAGGAGTGCCGGGTAAGTCTGTCGGACCAATATAAGTATCGGTATCAGGATCATATTTCCACCATTCATACGTACCGTTGCCGCGGAATACATACATCAAATCTTCTGTGGGATTATATGTCATACCGACATATCTTGTCAGAGCAGGGGTATTGGAGAGGGTGCTCCACGTATCAGTAGCAAACACATATTTATACATAGTATTTGTATTACCGCCTCGAAGCATATACATAGCGCCTCCCAGCTTTGTAATATTGCCGTTATCATTGAGTGCTGCAGGAGAAAGGGACAGGCTCGTCCATGAGTTGGCAGCGATATTATATTGATAAAGATTTCTTTGATTTGCACCTCGTGGAGTATATAAGTAGTCAGTACCCTGCGAATCATCAAAAATGAGATCTGCTCCGGCACTTATCGCTGCGGGAGGGGCGGCAAGAACGCTGAAAGTATCGGTTGATGTGGTATACTTCCAAAAATCTGAAGTATTTGCACCGCGTAAAATATATAGATCAGTGCCATCAGTCTGAATAGAACTTCCTGAATACGGAAAATCCGGCAATACCGTCAGTTCACTCCAGGAATTTTGTGAAATCGAATATCGACTGAAAAATTTTTGATACCCTCCAAAAACTACATAAATATAGTCCCCTAAAACTACCATATCAGCTCCGCTGTTTGCCATATGAGGAGCAGCTGCAAGTTCCTTCCATCGGTCTTCTGTAGGGATATATTTAACGAACCTTACATCCCGACCTATAAGCATGTAAGTATCAACTCCATCATTCGTGAAGGTTGTTCCGTCATTTAACGTAAGAAATGGTGTCCTCCAACTCCGTGCTGACCAAGAACCGTCACCAGAAAGCTTTAATTCTCCCTCCCGTGAAGTCGCTTCTGTTCGATCAAAAACACCGCGTCGGAAATCCTGTCCTGTTGTAATTGTACTTGTGCCTGCAAAGGCAATCTCGGCAAAAAAAAGGGAGATAGCATATAAAACTATGCCAAAAATCACTCCGGATAGAGTTGTCGGGCGTACTTTATCAACGTCCATGTATTTTGAAAGTAATCAATTCCAATGTTTTTGAGCTTATGCTTCATTTCCGGCTATCCAACAAACTAGCAAATATCGATAAGACACTTACTTAATGTATATATATAAGATAATCAAATATTTTTTTAATTGTCAATACAGAATGTGTATAAAGTCGTTAGTTATTTATTTTAGACTGTTGGGAAAATATAAATTATGTTTAAATAATTTGCACTTTCTTTTCATATATTCAGGTTCCCTTCGATTTCAGTCATACTGTTGCTATAATAACCACACTATATGAAGTACCAGTATCATCATGTATGTTTGGGAGGAACATTTGACCATCTTCATGCCGGCCATAAACGTATACTGGACTTTGCTTTTCATACAGGACTGAAAGTTTCAATTGGGATTTCAACTGATCAGTTTATTCAAAAAAAGATACTTTCACAATCTATTCAATCTTTTCACTTGAGAAAAGAATACTTAACCGACTATTTAATTCAAAATGGTTGGAAAGAAAGAGCTGTAATTTTCCCCCTTGACGATATATACGGAACTGCTGATACTGACAACACCCTTCAGGCAATAATTGTAACCAGAGAAACCTCTGAGAATGCACTAAAGATCAATAAAAGACGTAAAAAGAACAGCTTACTTCCTCTCGATATTGTATCTGTCCCGTTTTTAAAAGGAACTGACAATAAAATTGTCCGTGCTGAAAGAATTCGTAAGGGAGCAATTAACCGCTCCGGGAACTCTTATCTGCAACTCTTTACAAAAACACGGCAGCTTAACCTCCCGCCGCGTTTAAGAGAACTTTTAAGGAAACCTTTAGGGACAATTATTGAAGGTGAAGAAAGGTTTGCTTCTTTTACAGCCGAAAAAGCTGTACGAGCCATACAAAAGCATCATCCCGTTGTGACCATACTTGTTGGTGATATTGTTTCAGACTCTCTTCTTGCTGCAGGCTTCAAACCTCAACTTATCATTCGGGATAACCGTTCACGAAGGAAAGATTTACCGATAATACAAAGGTCAAAGAACGCTATAACCAATCCCCCCGGCACAATAAAACAGACAACTGTTAAAGCAATATATCAGGCAATTTCTGATATAGAAGATAGCGGAATGAAGACAATAATAATAAAGGGTGAAGAAGATCTCCTAGCTCTCCCCGCCATCCTTCTCTCTCCATTGAACTCAGTAGTTGTTTACGGGCAAGCTGATATGGGAATAATCCTTATTGCCGTTACCGAAGAAAAGAAAGAACAAATCGCAGGAATAATCAAGCAATTCGAATAAGCCTCAACCAGCAGCTCACCTTCAGTGGATAAATCTCAAAATAAATACAGATAGGGGGTACCCGTATTTAGATTTATAAAATAAACGTCATATTATAATTGATGTCTGTACAAAAGCCTATATAAGATACTGGCTACTCTTTAGCTTATACTGTATACTATTTCACATGACGACCGATGAACGTATCCGGCTTATCAGTGAAGTCGGAGAAGAAATTATCACAAAAGAAGATCTTGCATCTCTTCTGGAATCAGAAGAAGAGTTAATTGCTTATGATGGATTCGAGCCATCAGGACAAATTCACATCGCTCAGGGAATTCTCCGTACAATCAATGTAAATAAGATGACAAAGGCAGGAGTAAAGTTTAAGATGTTGGTCGCAGATTGGCACGCTTATGCAAATAATAAAATGGGAGGAGATCTTGAACGAATTCAAACTGTCGGGAAATATTTTATTGAAGTATGGAAGGCATGCGGGATGGATCTTTCTCATGTTGAGTTTGTATGGGCATCAGACCTGGTAAAAGAACCCGATTACTGGAAGCTCGTACTTCAAATATCAAAAACTAATTCCCTCAAAAGATTTATCCGAACGGCAGAAATAATGGGCCGTGATGAATCTATGGATCTTACTGCTGCTCAAATCATATATCCCTGTATGCAGACTGCAGATATTTTTAAACTTGGGGCAAAAATCACCCAATTAGGCATGGATCAGAGAAAAGTGAATATGTTAGCCCGTGAAATTGGACCTCAGCTTGGTTTTTGGAAACCCGTTGTTGTAAGCCATCACATGCTGATGGGACTTGCTCAGCCGCCTGAGGCTTCAGGAGAGGATAAAACCTCACGCACCATTGCAATAAAAATGTCAAAATCTCATCCCGATTCAGCGGTTTATATGACGGACACAGCAGAAGATATCAAAAGGAAAATACTGAAAGCATGGGCACCTGAAGGCATTGTTGATGAAAACCCAATTCTGGAATACTGTAAATATATCTTATTTGAATCTTTTGGTGAACTGAAAATCGAACGTCCGGAAAAATTTGGCGGCACAATAACCTATACTTCATATAAAGATCTTGAACAGGATTACGCAAATAAAAGCCTCCACCCGCTTGATCTTAAAAATACCGTCATTAAACTTCTTGACGAATTGCTCGCTCCCGTAAGGAAGCATTTTGAAGAAAATGCAGAAGCTAAGGAGCTTCTACAGAAAGTGCAGAGCTATCAGGTGACACGATAACCTGACTATCTTCCGCCGGACAATCAACATGAAGCAATACTTCCTCCGTGAAAGGCGAATAAGCATCCGGATTGTTAACAATGAATTCTCTGTTGTCCAGAAAATACTTCTGATTGACAGGATCAAGCTGATCAAAACATGCCGGTTTCGGATAGGCTGCATCCGGGTCTACGGTCGGATGTGTCCACTTATAGGCTGCCAGTGTTGCTAACAGTAAGGCTATACCAGCTACATGCGTAATGACCCTGTTTCTATCAACTGAGTTTACTCTTAAAATTTCCATATTTACTTTTATGGTACATTTTTGTAGTCATTTAAGGTGACTGTCTCCCCTGCCATTATGTTGTTTACACTTCTATCCTGCATATAAAAAGATTCATATCCGTCATGGATTGAGAGGTTTGGACACGTATCTTGCGCACGGTCAATAACGTCTCCAAAAACATCACCTGCTTCTACTTGTACTTGAGCTGTACAGCCTACCTCCCAGGCATACCCCTGACTCTCAGGAACCGGGGTTGCAACCTGAGCTGGAGTTGGACTTGTGCCATCTGGCCGACCTCCGCATGCCGTTACAACTGCCAGGCCAAAAAGCCCTGCAGCACTTCTGAGGAATGTTCTCCTATCGATTTTTTTATCAGTATTTGCTTGAAATAGTTCAGACATAATGATTATTTCAATAATAATGGGTCTCATTATACCACATATTATAGGATATTTCATCTCTTTCGTTTTTTTTATTTTCTCTTATAACACCTATGCTATACTAAGCACATATGTCACAGAACAATCTCAGAGAACTAACCAAACTTATCCGATCAAATATTATTACTTCAACAACTAAAGCAGGTTCCGGTCATCCTACTACATCCTTATCTGCCGTTGAAATTATGACGGTATTATGGTTTGGGGGATATTTACAGTATGATTTTGATGATCCGAAATATATTTTTAACGATCGTATGATTTTTTCGAAGGGCCATGCTTCACCGCTCCTTTATAGCCTTTATCAGGCTGCAGGAAAAATTACGACGGAGGAACTTCTTTCACTCCGCAAGTTCACATCCCGCCTTGAAGGCCATCCCACGACCGAATTGCCCTGGGTGGATGTTGCTACAGGCTCACTAGGTCAAGGCTTATCCGTGGGACTGGGTATGGCTTTAGGAATAAAATATCAGATGAAGGCTCAAAAACTGAAACCTAAAAGGGAGCCGCACGTTTGGGTTCTGATGGGAGATTCCGAATTCGCTGAAGGGCAAATATATGAAGCCCTACAGCTTGCATCGCATTACAAACTCAACAACCTTATCGGTATCCTTGATATCAACCGGTTGGGCCAGCGCGGTGCAACTATGCTCCAATGGGACCTGGAGACATATCAAAAACGGCTGGAATCGTTCGGATGGAATACTATCGTAATAGAAGACGGGAACAATCTTGAAGCTGTAACAGAAGCTTTTACCCATCTTAATACTGCCAATACTCCGATGATGATCCTTGCAAAAACAAAAAAAGGAGCCGGAGTCTCATCAGTTGAAGATAAGGACGGTTGGCACGGAAAACCTCTTACCCAAGAGATGACCGATGCTGCGCTTAAAGAAATCGGTACATTTGATACTTCATTGACCGGGACAGTTGAGATTCCTGAAAAAGTTACGGTGAAGTCTCTGTCACGGAATACGATTTCAATGCCGGAAACAGCTCCTGATGCTCAAATGGCAACTCGCGAAGGATACGGAGAAGCAATGAAATATATTGCCGAAGATGAGAGTGTTGTAATCCTTGATGCTGAGACATCCAACTCTACCTACGCGGAAAAAATGAAGGAAACAGCTCCTGAAAGATTTTTTGAGATGTATATTGCTGAACAAAATATGGTATCTGTGGCTCTCGGTATGTCAAAAATCGGACTTAAACCTTTTGCGTCAAGCTTTGCCGCTTTCCTTTCACGGGCTTACGATCAAATCAGAATGGCTCAATACTCCGATCCGAATATTAAGATCGTGGGTTCACACGCCGGAGTCTCTATCGGTGAAGACGGCTCATCACAGATGGCTCTTGAAGATATCTCAATGATAAGGGCTTTGTTACATAGTACCGTCCTTTATCCTTCCGATCCTGTTTCTACTATAAAACTTGTTGATGAAATGAGAAAACATGAAGGGCTTTCATATCTAAGACTTACCCGCGCAAAGACCGATACTCTTTATGAACCGAAAGAGTCCTTCACGATCGGAGGATCAAAAGTATTGCGTGAATCAGGTAAGGATACTGCGGTCATCATTGCAGCGGGCATAACCGTCCATGAGGCACTCAAAGCCCAACAGGAACTGGAAAAAACGGGTGTTTTTGTGGCTGTAATTGATGCATACAGCATAAAGCCTCTTGATACCGATACAATACGTTCATTTGCTGAAAAAACCGGACATATTATTGTAGTTGAAGACCATTATCCACATGGAGGTCTCGGCGAAGCTGTACGTACGGCCGTCGATAATAGTGAAGTCAGGATTACGCATCTTTGTGTGAAGAAAACACCACGTTCTGGCTCACCATCAGAACTCCTTCGACTTGAAAATATTGACGCGGAAGCTATTATTGATGCAGTAAAATGATACGGTTTAATTCACGATCCACCAGGAGAACTGGCTTGCTTTATCAACGATTTTATCCGTTTTGAGGATAAAGGACTCCCCTTTCTTACGGCTTTCTACCCAGTACCTTGTGGCGGGAGTATAATCCGATGTAAAGGTCACATAGATTAAAGATCCTTCCGTGACACTCTCTGTCTGTATTTCAATAATGTCCGTACCCGCAGGAATGATCGCCTCTCCTGCCGAAGCATTGAGCTGATCGTCCGTATTTACTACGAATTTCTGTGCACTTACTTCCCCTGCTATATGCACGTCTCCTTCTTTGGTAACACGCACCAGCCCCCCCATAAATTCTACGTCTGCCATTTTTTCTGATTGAAGTTTGAGAGGCTCACCGATCGTATTAATACTTGCTTCAACTCCATCCACTGTGACCAGGCCCGCTACAAGATCTCCTACCACACCTACATCATAGAGATTTGTTTTTCCCGTGACGGTGAGATCAGAAACGACGGTATCAATTCCTGACAGATTCGCTGAAATTGATGCCGTCAGAAAATCAGTTTTAAGTCCAGTTACTTCATCGGCAAGACGCTGAAGTTCTCCTGAAAGAGAAGCTATATATGGAGCGTTCTCAACTTTATCAAATCCGTTTGTATCAACCTGTTCTTGAATATTTTCCATCTCTGTTTTCAGACTCTCAACGCTTCCCCTGATATCGGCAATTTCGGATGTCAATTCATAATTAACCTTATGCTGCAAAGCCAGGAATTCTTCATTGCCTTCTTCATTTATATCGATATTTTCAAAGTCAGTCGTGGGAAGCTGATTGTCCTCAGTCAACGGCATTTCAACGGTACCTTCGGTATCCAGAGTCATTTGAGCCTCCTTCAGTGCATTAATCGAATTCTGTTGTTCTTTGACAATTTCAAGCAGATACATTGCCATACGATCATACTTGATACCGTCAGGCTGACCGGCGGTATCATATACAACCAGGTCCTTCAACCCTACTGCATCTACCTCTTCGGCAATGTATCCGATCGTGTGCATTCCTGTATCTTTGAAGTCATATGAAACTGGTTTTAAATCCAATATTTTGCTGAAGTCGGTGTTCAGCGGCTGGATGTTGACCTTGTACTTGCGGGAAGAAGTATCTTTCCAGACGTTTCCGCTTGAGTCAATCACGAGAGGTGATCCTGTCCCGGTCCCCAAACTATCGATACTTAGCTTCGATCCCGGCGCAGTTGTGCCTATACCTACTCTCCCATCTGCAGTCAATCTCATTTTCTCAGTAAGTGTCTGTGAAGTGAATCCGCTAGACCCTGCATCTGAAGTACTAAAGGCAAT
>CAZDDM010000015.1:0-27105 GCA_964504235.1 uncultured Gammaproteobacteria bacterium | reverse complement strand
CCTCTTATTTACCGAACGGATTTTTTTGACCAGATGCAGATTTGTCTCAAACTCCGGAATGGTAGTTACAACGTATTTTAATCTTCTGATGTTGAGTTCTTCGATGAACTCCGGATCTTTCGCATCTCCGTACTTACGGGGAATCTCCATATCTTCAGCCAGTTTGATAGAATCCGGATTGAAATCAATAATCATAAACCTCAGTCCGAGTTTTTCGAATGATTTTACAAAATCCTGCCCGACTCTCTGGAAACCGAAAAGCAATGAGTCATAGTCGTTGTCACTTGATTTTTCACGTTTGTTCTTTTTCAGTTCTAAAAATGATAAAAGCTTTTCAACTTTAGGATAGATATTGTCTGCATACAAGATCAGATAGGTAGAACCTGCGATTGTTACCAGTCCGACGATAGTAATAAGAGATAATACTTCTTTTGATAATGAGCCGATCTGAAAACCGAGCGTCGCCAGAATCAGTGAGAACTCACTGATCTGTGCTACTGTCAATCCGGCCTGAAAACCCGTTCTCTTACTGTATCCCAGGAGATTCATTATGATAACGACAATAATGGGGTTCCCTATCAAAACGAATACTGACAAAATCGCCGCCGGGAATAATAATGATCCTATCCCGTCCAAAACCATCTCCGAACCCAACAGAATGAAAAAAAGCAAAATAAAGAAATCCCGCAACGGACGTAGTCTTGAGGCAGCTTCAAATGCGTACGGAGTCATAGACATCGTAACCCCTGCGACAAGAGCACCGATCTCAACGGAAAATCCCAAGATGCTAAAAAGAGTTGCCATTCCTAGGCCCCAGCTGATCGAAAACAAAAATAAAAGCTCCTGAGAAGAGGCTATAAACTTACTGAGTTTTGGAAGGATGTAATTACTGACAGCAATTAGTGCAGTTATCAGTAACGCCCCTTTTCCAAGCGTAATGACAGCCTCAACAGCTACATTACCGCCTGTACCGGCGGCAAATGATGTAGTAACCAGTAAAATAATCGTTGCGACAATATCCTGAACCAGCAAAAAACCGATTGCGATCTTTCCGTATAGCTTATTCAGATCTCCCTTATCCGAAAGGAGTTTGAGAATTATGATCGTACTGCTAAAAGTCAGTGCAATCGCAACAAATATGGCTGCCACTGTGTCTATACCCAGTGCACGGGATATCACAAATCCTATTATTGATGTAAAAAGTACCTGTCCCAGACCTGTAAAAAGCGATACCTTGCCGACTTCTTTGATGACGTTCGGACTCAAATTCAGACCTACAATAAACAGAAGAATTGTTATCCCGATTTTTGAGAAAAGTTCCAGGACTTCACCGCTATGCAGGAGGTTCAGGACATACGGACCGATAAGTATCCCCGTAAGGATATAACCGACGATCAGCGGCTGCTTCAAAAGACGCATCACGATCGAAACGATCATGGCCACAAAGATGATAATACTGATTTCAATAAATATTTCCATACTATATAGCCTAGCAAATCCCGTTAAAAAATGTAGAAGAATTCGTTCTTATTTTGCGTCCGAAGTTTCGGGGACAACCCTATCGGATGTCCCGTAGATATAAGGCATGGGACGAGGATATGAGCTGTTCATTCTGAGTATGACAAGAAAGCCGAACACAACGAAGAGATATATTAAGAGCCAGGCAATTGTCATTGCAAAGGTACCTATACCCCACCAAAGACCTTTCTTGACGCCCATTACAATAGCGGGAACAAAAAGGCAGAGCGGATAAACGGCAAGAGACAATATCATTACAAAAAGCGAAACAAGCAAATTGTACTCATATCCGATATAAAAAGATCCGCTTACAAAATTCATGAGAATGAACAGAAAAACCGTGTACCCGGCAGTAAGAATGGATGATCCGAAGCTGCTGCCTACCATCCACAAAACCTTATGCAGTCCGGCATGAGGACCGGCTGGTACTGTTGTCGACTTTCGTCGGAGATGCTTAAACAATTTGAATAAACCGTATCCGATACCGGCAAGCAGTACAAGAACAATCAAGACAACAATAACTAAAGTTCTTGCATGAAGCTGCCACAATGATTTTGCATAAGAACCTTCTACGGTAAAAGTGTCGAGCGGCTGCAGAGCACTTGCGTGTTCAACAATCATTCCCTGTCCGATCTGTTGGTAATATCGGTCAAATGCCTGGCTCGACATACCTGCCGAACCCAAAGTCGGAGCAGCTTTAAGCTCTGTTAGTGACGAATCGGCGTAATTGACATCAGACGACGCGTCTTTCAGCCGCAGATCACTATCTGTTGAAATTCCGACCTGAAGTGTCCGGATCGGTGATTCCGTTTTGAGAGTTTCAAAGATATATGAATAGGCTCCGGCAAAATCCTTTTGAGTATATGCTTTGGAACGATAATAGAGTATGTAACTGGCATTTGATTCGGGAGAAACGCCTTCAGGAAGGGTAAGAGTTATCACATCCCCCTCTGTTTTCACTACTGCCTTCTTATACTTCGTGTTGCCCGAATAATAATATCCATAAAAGTCCGGGTTCTCATACTGAATGCATTTCGGTGGATCATAACGATCTTCAACAACACCGGGAGTGGGCATTATTTTGACTGTTTCGTACCGAAGACATCTGCGGTCTCTGATAATCTGATACGCCACGATGTCTTCTAACGGACCTTTGGGAGCTCGCAGAGTGACTGCAGATACCGTTGCCTCTTCAGTATTGGTAAAAATTGCCTTCAGATTTACGACAGTATCACCGTTACCGCGAAAAATGACTGAATAGTAATGATCCTCACCGAATATTCCTGAAGGATCCGAATCTGGAGGCATAATTGCCATGCCTTGAGTTGAGGCTTTTACACCAATGCCCATGAAGAGAATAAGCAAGAAGAGAAAAAAATGAAGAATTAGTTTCTGTTTCACAATTTCATTATTGCAGTAGTTGTTTCTTCTGTCAATATCTCATATTTCTTGTTTTGCTTGAACATGGAATTACTAGGCTTGATAGATACTGTTTCTCTTCATCTTCATACTTCGCTTTGAATATAGAAAAAGAGAAACACTAGGATTAAGCCTAATAACTGATCTTCCCCAATCGGGACCGGGTGATTACCCTCACCCGGTCCTGTCTTGTCTTGTTTTTTTCACCAAAGCCATGCAAACCAGACCACACTTGCAGTTGCAATGACAAATGCTACGCCATGGCCCCAGATCAGGTCACTCAAACTACCTGATATGGCGCCGTCATCGTGCACAGCGATCGTGCGGTTTCCGTCACCTTTGGGCTTGAAGTAGTTGGTCGTCAGTCCGACGACTTTTGTCACACGGACAAGTGACGTCAAAGTGACACCTGTTCCCCAAACGAGATAGGGGGTTCCCCAAGGAAAAGGAGCAAATGCAATGGCCAAGCCGGCGATCACGACCACCACTAGGTAACCTTTCAGTAACCCAAATGGAGTCCGTTTCTCGTCGCTAGCTTTGAGAAGCAGAACCAGAAGAACAACAACCTGGATACCAACCACAACACCAGCAAATAGCATACGAGCCAACTCGACATCGTATGCACCGCTTAGCAACTGTTTCCTCGTTTCCTCAATGGATCCAAGGATACTTACAACACAAAGGTACCCCAGATAGAAAAGACCAGCAACGAGAAGAAATCCGACAACACTCAATGCGCCTTTTTTCCCCCACATTCGGTAGGAGAATCCAAGCATGACGACAGCTGCGGTTACTACCCAGAATTGATACCCCGGAGGGTCAAGAATTCCGAGAAGTACTAGGATTATTCCAAAACCAAAGCAGATCATGCTTATGGCAAGAATAATCACATCACTCTTCCGGACTTCATCTGCGTACATACAACCCTCCTTTCTAGGGTGTTTAGGAAAGATACTGTTTGTTCAAGCAAAACAAAAAATAGAGTTATTGTAAAAGTGCGGTACAAAATACATATACTGTATGTAAATACATCATATTATATCATAATACTATAAAGAGAGTAATTTTTTCCTTATATAAATACTTTGAAGAATTCCTTTGAATGTATTATTACTGCAGTGATTCCAGTATCTCCCGAGACTTTTTACCGCGACGAAGACGTATAGGATGATCTTTGTAATCCATCATGTCACGCACCGTCCATGCATGAAAAAGGATTCGATACCAATCAAGCTGTACCATCTGATCAGGGAAATATTTCTGCAAAAGCTTTACCCACTTTTCGGAAACTTCTTTATTGTTTCTTTCCAGCCATCCCCAGAAATAGGCAAAATCCCATAAACCGTCTCCAATACGTGCCCACTCAAAATCAATCAGGCGGACAAATCTGCATGATGTATTGTGGTGTACGATAATATTGTCTGAACCCACATCCCCATGTATCGGCTCTAGTGCGTATCTCTCCTCTCGCACATAGTCCTTGAGGCAGGAAAGTGCCTCTTCAATTTTTTTATATGTGGCGTCCCTAACACTTTTCTCCTGAACAATATGCAGAGTCATATTGATGTTGAGAAGCATATAATTTTTCCATTGGACAAACTGTTCCTCAAGCGGAGGTTTCCAAAATTGTCGTACTTCATCAACCGGGAGACTGTGTATCTGCACGAGAGCCTCATACACTTTTTCAAGAAGCAAGTCCACTTTTTGAGGATGATCTATAAAACATTTCTTTATGACATCACCTGCAACGTAATCCTGGACAAGTACATCGTACCCAAAAAAGACCTGACTTGAATCTACCCGTTCAACTACGGGAGACGAAATATGGTTACTATTCAGATACTGATACAAATCTATCTGTCTTTGAAATGCTTCATGATCCTTGTCATGTACCACTTTTATAATTTTTGGAGTTGACATCTTGAGTTTATACACGGAATTGCCCGATGCGGTTTCCATTCTCTCGGTTTCGGGCTCTTTACTGAGTTGCAACAGTTCCTTCGAATAAAATGCAATATTGTTTTTATTCGGCTTGAGAGGTGGGAAATCTGAGACCTCCTTTGTTGAAATCAATGTATTGTTCTTGAGTGTAAGTTGGGCAAAACATCCGTTATCGAGTTTAACCTCATGCAGATACTTCAGGAAATCCTGCTGAGATTGTTGAGTATTGAGTGTTGAAGCGTCGCCATGCTCAAGGCAGTATCGTATAGTCGTGATGACTGCCTGATGACTGACTACAATATACGATCCGCTTTCGTCTAACGTAGTGAGCCACTTTTTCAAACCATCGGATATACGTTTGATGAGAAGCTCCATACTTTCCCCCTTCGGATACGGAGTTCGGAAATCTTCTCTTCTGGCACGCCAGGAAGGCGGAATTTTATGGATAACTTCCCACCAATAATATCCTTCGAATATACCGTGATGCAGCTCTGTAAGCCAGTCTTCCGTTTTCACGGATGTACTGAGATAACTCTTCAGAATTGATGCTGTCTCCTGAGCACGGGCGACAGGGCTTGCATATATTTGATCGTATTGATCATTTTTCAACTCCCATGCCGTACGGATAATCTGAATTCGTCCTTTGGGAGATAAACCGTCAGGATCAGTTTGACCCGATATAAAGCCTTGTTTTGTGTTTCCGATACTCTCGCCGTGACGGACTAAAAACAGTTTCATAGATCCTCCATTATAACATCAGTCTTACATTTCCTTGAGCTTGTGATATTATGATAGCATTATGAAAATCAAGGAAATCAAAGCCCTCGAGATACTCGATTCTCGCGGTAAACCAACCATTCGTGCATTTGTAACTTTGGATGACGGTTCCGTTCACAAAGCATCAGTTCCTTCTGGAGCTTCGACGGGAACACACGAAGCCCTTGAGCTCCGCGATGGTGATACTTCAAAATTCCTTGGTCAGGGAGTGCAAAAAGCAGTACAAAATGTAAATTCTCAAATTTCAAAAGCGCTCATCGGTCAGGAGGTTGCTGATCCGCGAAAACTGGATGAAATAATGCTCAAAATGGACGGGACTGAAAACAAATCAAAATTAGGAGCAAATGCAATCTTATCCGTTTCTCTCGCTCTTCATCGTGCCGCAGCATATGCTGCAGATATGCCGCTTTGGAAGTTTATCAATACTTATTACTTTATCGGTGATCACACGATTGAACCTTCTTTCCCGAGACTCATGGTGAATGTTGTCAACGGAGGCAAACACGCCGGATGGAACTTTGACATTCAGGAATTTATGGTGATGCCTATCTCCAATAAACCCACTGAATCAGTACGCCTTGCCGCTGAAATCTTTGCGGAGCTCGGAAATGTACTTAAAAAGCGAAAACTGTCAACACTTGTCGGTGATGAAGGCGGGTATTCTCCTGCATTATCATCCAACGAAGAAGTTTTTGAAACCATCGAAGAAGCGGCTCAAAACCTGGGATACTCCCGCAACAAAGATTTCGAGTTTGCGGTTGATTGTGCCGCAACGGAATTTTATGAAAACAGTTCGTATATCCTAAAAAAGAATAATCAAACCAAATCATCAGAAGAAATGGTCGTTTATTATCAGGAGATCGGCCAGAAATACAATATTCAGTCGTTTGAAGACCCGTTTGCGGAAGATGATTGGGAAGCCTTTACAAAATTTACTGAAATGGCTGAAAAGTTCCAGTTTCAGGTTGTTGGAGACGATCTCTTCGTCACAAATCCTACACGAATTCAGAAAGGCATAAAAGAAGCTGCGGCAAATGCAGTCCTTATTAAACTCAACCAAATTGGCTCTGTCTCTGAAACTATAGATGCCATTCAGATGACTCAAACGGCAGGATGGAACGTCGCTGTTTCACATCGATCAGGAGAAACGGAAGATACGTTTATTGCGGATCTTGCTTACGGAGCAGGAGCTGAGTTTATAAAAACCGGTTCAATGTCCCGAAGTGAGAGATTGGCAAAATACAATCGACTGGTTGAGATTGAGAACGGGTTCTGAACTACAGGAAGGAAGAAATATGGATTGGGGGCTTCATGATAAGATTCATGTAAAGTATCCCTTGCATACTTCCCACGTCTCCGAGTAAAATAATAATATGTCACAATCAGCAATTGCCTCCTTTTCCTTTGAACCGGTAAACATTTCGGCTTCTGCAGGCGATATAATCCCCGTGGATGTGATGATTTACAGCGGCGCGGACCCCGTAATTTCAACTGATATTTATATCTCATATGATCCTTCTATCCTGAGTATTGCATCTCCGCAGAACCCTGAATTGAAAAAGGGTGAATTGTTCCAGAGTGTTGATGCAAAAGTGATTCAACCAGGAAATCTGTATATATATGCAATCAACCCGTCAGCTGATCTGAAACAGGTCACGAACGGGAAAATCGCGACCATATACTTTCAGGCTCAAAAGGAAGGCTCTACTGATCTGCGTTTTGACTGCGTTCCTTTTATGACTCAAACATCACAAATTATCCGCAATGATGAAGAACTTTCAAATATCATCAACTGTACCAGTACCAGTGCTCATTCCACTTCTGTAGTAATTAATGATCGTCAGGAAGTCTTGGGAGTCTCAGTGGGCAACGGAGTTCAGCCGACTTGGGGGTACGTTATCGTATCACTGTTGATGATTATTCTGACCGCGGTATTGTTTATGCGATATCGCAAACTAATGACTAAGCTTAAAACAAAATAATTATGCCAGTTGCAACAGTACTAAAAAATAAACTATCTCAACGGAAGATCATGCTTATCGCCGCTTCCGTCGGGATTCCTCTCTTATTGGCAATTATTATTATGACCTTTTTTCTGATTCAGGGCACGGCAACAGAAGCAAACGAAGAAGCTCCTTCAAACGTAAGTGCTTCACCAGTAGACGGTCAGAGTGCGCAAGTCACTTTTCAAACGGGCAAGGAAACAATAGCCGTTGTAGAATACGGGACTTCTCCGGATGCTATGACAGAAGTCTCTTTCGGTGATCTGGAAGCGACCGAACATACGATACAAATCGGCGGACTTCAACCCAATACAACGTATTACTTCCGTATCCGAAGCGGAGAGAATGTATATGATGACGGCGGTTCACCGTGGACCTTTACCACTCCGGCAGGAGAAGGAACCGAAGTAAATCCCGACGATCCACTCCCTTCAATTGAAGTCGGAACAGATTCAGCAACTTTGTCTCCGACAAAGACGGCAACTTCCTCTCCCTCTATCGTTCCGACACCGACTATGACTGCTTCACCTTCAGGATCAGTGACTTATTACCCCACCCCTGCAGCTACTCCGTCAGGAAGTATCACAACCTATCCTCCGACAACTGGCTCAAGCTGTCAGGCAACGACTGATTGTACTTCTATTTTGAAATCATTGGGCACTCAGTGTACAACTCAGGATTATGTCAAATGTCTGATCGGGGCAAACACCTCCCCGACAGCGGCCCCTTCCACTTCACCAACAGCAACACCGGTAAGTGCAACGACAAAAAATGCCTGTTCATTGAGCTACCTTCAGCCAAACAACTGTTCCTCATGGATCTGGAATGATGTTTTGACACAGAGCCAGACATGCGAGGACACTTACACAAAGTATTTTGTTCAATGTAAAAGTACCAGCTGGGGATCAAGTGATCCTGCAACCTGGTATTGTAATGAAACCATGACGACCAATCAGCTTTCACTTCCTTGCGCAACAGCTCCGTCACCGGCACCAGGCCAATCTGTATTCTGTCGAGTACGTGCTGAGACTGACGACGGCGGCTCCGAGAATGCAACAGATTGGATATATAGCAGTTCCTCATGTCCCAGGATCACCGGAGATGACCCTGATTGTAACATCGATTATGTCCAGGGGAATAGCTGTACTTCATGGATATGGGACTTTGACTACCAAAAAGATCCAAGATGTAGCGAAAAATTTGACCATTACTTTCTCCAGTGTACCGATGATGGAGCTTTCAACAGTTCCTCGTTCTGGTACTGTAATACGACCACAACCGATCATTATCAGGACCTTCCCTGTTACAATGCAGCAACCCCAGGAGACGGAATGCCTATTACCTGCCGAGTTCGCGCAGAGGACGGCTACGGAGAAACGAATCATGTTTCATCTTGGTCAACCGGCTCAGCAGTGTGTCCGACGTCGACTCCGACTCCGACATACACGCCGACTCCGACCAACACCCCGACGAATACTCCGACTCCGTAAATATCTTTATACTCTTTTTCCGATGATGTATACTTAAGGATATGTCATACTTAGTGCTCGTTCGTCACGGTATTTCTGAATGGAACAAATTAGGCCTTTGGACCGGATGGAAAGATCCTGAACTTTCCCCGGAAGGGTATGAAGAAGCGAAAAAAGCGGCCGAATCTATTCAGGATATCCCCCTTGATAAAGCCTACACGGCAGACCTTCAAAGAACCAAAGAGACAACAAAAACAATTTTAGAAGCGTTGGGTAAGCCTGAACTTGAGACCGTGATCACCCCAGCCGTTCGCGAACGCAACTATGGAGATCTTGCCGGAAAAAATAAATGGGTAGTCAAAGAAGAATACGGTGAAGAGCAGTTTACGAAATGGCGTCGTGGTTGGGATGAACCTATCCCGAACGGTGAATCACTCAAAGATGTATATGAACGTCTGCTCCCTTATTACAAAGAACATATCGAACCCGAACTGAAATCCGGCAAAAACATCCTTATCTCAGCAAGCGGAAACAGTTTGAGAGCGCTCGTGAAATACCTTGAAAGCATTCCTGACGATGAAATTGCCGGACTGGAAATCGGTACCGGTGAAGTCTATGTATATCAAATGGATGATCAGGCAAAAATCACAGAAAAACAAATCCGATCATCCAATCCGAAAAAAGGAAAGGTTTAATCTATGAAACATATACACCACAGCATAAAAAAGTATGATCGCATAAAATATATTCTGGGTCTTCTCCTCCTTCTTATTATCATAATTATCGTTCTCTTTTTTCGAAGTAAAACGGTAGTCGCCCCTCAGGAAGAAGTTACTGACAATGATGCCATGCAGCAGGCAATAGATAATGACTGGCGCTGCCCGGCCAATGCATGGGTCAACTGCGAACCGAACAATGAGTCGAAAGAATGTAACGAAGAATACTTGAAATGGGCTTTGTCACAGTGTGAAGGTTTTCAGGGAGCTGCATATTAAGTAATATTTCCGTATATTTTTTTTAAGGCTTCTATCCCTTCGAAAAACATTTCTTCATCAAAATTTTCATCAGGTGCATGGAGATTACTGTCCGGCAATACAAAACCGGTAAGGATAACCGGTGTTTTAAAGAGCCTCTGCATCATTTCAGCGGCAGGAACTGAGCCTCCTTCTCTCATCAGAACAGTTTCATGGCCGAAATGGGCTGTGAGAATTTCGGCGGTTTTTTTGATATAGGGATCGTCGACTGAAGTGTAAAAAGGATCATCGTACGAAAAAGTCTGTAATTCATACTGGACACCCGCAGGAAGATGCGTTTCGATAAATTGACGGATCAGCTTTTCGGTTTTCTTAACGTTCTGAAACTCTACCAGACGGCAGGAAAATTTCACCCTGGCCTTATTCGGGATCACTGTTTTGGGACCTTTTCCGGTAAATCCTGACTGTATACCGTGCACATCGAGAGAAGGAAATATTTTTGGTGCCAGGAATGAAGGAACATTTCTCATCGATGTAACAGCAAATGTCCCCGCTTCTTTCCTGAATGTGTTATCATCGACCGTTCCTTTCATCAGAAGCCTCATTTCAGCAGAATTTAGCGCACGGACATCATCATAGAAGCCGGGAATATGAACTTCTCCTGTCGTAGTATCTTTCATTCTTGAAAACAGCTCAGCAAGCACTTGTACCGGATTCAAAACTGCATTCCCGTATACCCCGGAGTGAAGATCACGATTCCCTATCCGTATCTCGAGTTCAAAATACACAAGTCCGCGCAATGCATAAATAATCTGCGGAACCGATTTAGCATGCATCCCCACATCTGTTATAAAAAAAACATCCAGAGAGCTCAACTCCCGTTCCTTTTCCTGAATATATGAATAAAAACTTTCACTGCCGCACTCTTCTTCTCCTTCAATAAAGAAAATAATATTGGATTTAAGGCTTTCCGATTTGATAAGATAATCAACGGCTGCAAGATTTTGAATAATGTGTCCTTTATTGTCTGCCACACCTCTTCCGAACAACTTTCCGCTTTGTCTGCTGAGCGCAAACGGCCTGACAGTCCATTCCTCAATCGGGTCTTCCGGCTGGACATCATAATGTCCGTATATACCGACTGTCTTTTTTGCATTCGGTAGAGAATATTTAGCAAAAATTGCAGAAGGTGCCCCTTTTCTTTTTAAGATTTCCACAAAAAAACCCATTTTTTTTAGTTTCCTTACTAGAAAAGTGACGGCTTTCCGCATCTCAGGTCGCTTGGTCCGGTCTGCAGAAACAGATCTTATACTGATGAACTCTGAGAGTTCGTTAAAAATATCCTGTTTAGTCATACGGTATTATACTGCCATTCGCTGGAGTTGTACGGGCTTGCTATAATAAATGCATATGAAAACCGTTCCCACACTTCTTACCACAACCATTGAAGAATTCATTTCTCAAATGAACACTTTTCAGCGATACTATGACCGTATTCAGCTTGATATTGCAGACGGACAATTAGTTCCCAATACGACAGTCCAGATTAATGAAATGCTGGACGTACTTTCATCAAATCAGGTAATAATTTTTCCGAATATTACCTTTGATTTTCATCTTATGGTCTCCGATTATGAAGCGGAACTGGAAAAAATTGTAAAAATTCAGGAAAAAAATATAAAAGTGAATACCGTCCTTATCAATGCCTCACGGGAAATAAACGTCAGCGAAATAAATAACTCTTACTCTTTTTCTATAGGACTTGATGTCTTTCCCGATGTAAGCATTGATAGTTTAGCCCGTAATTACGATCTTGACTACGTTCCGAGTATTCAAATTATGACTGTAAATCCCGGCTTTCAGGGATCGCCCTTCTTGCCTCGAATGCTCCAAAAAATAGAACAGCTTAGAGTACAGGACTATGGTGGTGAAATCCTGATTGACGGAGGAGTCAATAGTACTTCGCTCCCGACCATTTCTTCACATTCATTTCG
Source organism: uncultured Gammaproteobacteria bacterium (assembly GCA_964504235.1). Taxonomy (GTDB): domain Bacteria; phylum Patescibacteriota; class Microgenomatia; order UBA1406; family GWC2-37-13; genus UBA1450. Next base: position 15,010 of record CAZDDM010000015.1, on the reverse strand, counting down.
GCCGGATATTATCTGTATTGGAAGCTACCTGACAAAAGCAGGTAATGATTTGGAACGACGGGTTAACGAATTAAAGAAATTAGAACAATAAACTGTACTTTCTTACCTATTCTTTACATGAGTTCAATGAAGACGGGACGAGGTGGATTTATTTTGAATATGGATTGCCTCAATAATACTTATAGTACTCCTCTTTCAAATTCATAAATGTCTTATTCCCGATTGCCTCCCGAATCTTTTGAGTCAGTTGTGCATAAAAACAGACGTTATGGATTGTGGCATACATAGGAGCTCTCGGATCATGAGCCAGAAAGAGTTCCCACAGCTTCGGATAAGTAATTTTGTCTTTTTTGCATGCATAGCATGAGCAATCTTTATCCGGGACTTCATCAATATTTCTCATTTTTCTGATACTTACTCTTCCGTGTCCTGTATACAGCATGCGGTGTCTTGCTTCTCTTGTGGGAATGACACAATCAAAAAGATCAACTCCCCTTTCAACACTTTCAAATATGTCACGTATCTGCCCTATCCCCAAAAAATGACGCGGTTTCTCATCCGGCAGGATTGGAATAATCCAGTCAAGTATTGCATGAACGTCTTCCTTGAATTTCCCCAAACTTCCGCCTAAACCGAATCCCGGAACATCCATCGATCCGACAACCCGTGCGGATTCTTCACGAAGCGATCGATACTCTCCTCCCTGTACAATCCCGAATAATGCTTGCCTATCTTCATGCTCCCGATGTGCACGAATGCATCTTTTCAGCCATCGATGGGTTCGCTCCATAGATTGACGGGTATACTCTTCACTGTTGAGGGGCGATGTACATTCGTCAAATGCAAACATGATGTCAGCCCCTAGTTGATGCTGTATGTCCATTGATGTTTCTGGGGTCAGACTCACCGCTTTGCCGTCATACTCAAACGATACTCCTTCTTCGGTGATAGAAAGAGGGCTTTCATCGTCATCAGCAAAAGCGGTATCCTCTGCAAAATCCCGTGCCAGCTTTCCGATATTGTGTTTTTGGCCAAAGCCGAGTGAAAACACCTGGAATCCTCCGCTATCAGTCGCAAATGTCCGATCTTCAAGCCCCATAAACGCATGCACTCCCCCTTTACCGGAAATCTCAGGGACAAGCTGCTTGGTATATGTATGGTAGGTATTGACGATAAAGTACTGGTTTGGAAGGTCCTTCCACAATTCCTTCGGGACCGAACGGATTTCTCCCTCGGTCGCCACAATGGCAAGTTCCGGTGTGAGAAGTTCCCTGTGAGGCGTATGGAATATGCCGGATCGGGCTTTAGAATCTGCCAATCTGGCAGTTATATCAAAGGTGAACATATTGGAATAAGTATTATAACAGTATCTTGCTGTTTACAGAAAGACTTGCTATAGTAAAAGCATACATGCAAAGGCGTTTTTTATATTTCATTTCGGGATTCCTGATTATCATTCTATTTCTTATCATGCATGGAGAGGGCACCTCGCCGGTAACGGCTCAGTCGTCCGCTACTCCTACCCCTACTTCCGTCCCTCCAAATCGGACCTGCGGTCAAATATGTAATCCGCAACTCGGAAGCAATGCTTGTGCAAACGGTCTGAATTGTTCATCTTCCAGTATCCTTATTGACAATTTGATACCGGATCCTGTGCACTCTTTAGGGATTTGTGCAACGGAAGATTTAGTATATCAGCGGGCCTGTATGGATGATATCTTTGACGGGAACTCAACAATTCCCAGTTGCTGCCAGGTTGTCGGAGATGGGCCAACAGTTCCCGAATACTTCACAAGAGTAAGCTTAAATGAAGTTGATGAGCTGCCTTCAACATATAACGCACCCAAAATTGCAGCATACAGAGTAAATACAAATACAAAAGTCGTAGACTGTGTCCCCGATCCTGAAATTTCATCAAGAAAAGCTTATAAATGTAGCGGCTTGACTGAAGGAACAGATTATACATATAAAGTTATTGCTACGGGGAAAAATACGAATACTCCGACTATCACGTCACAGATCAACGGCAAAGCTTCTTCCTCAACAATATTTGATCTTTGGGTCACTTATCAAAACAAAGCCGTGATTTCACCGGCCGCACCGACCGAAGGTCAGGCAATAGTCTTGACCGTTTCCGGGAAAAAATTGCGTAGCCCGGTTGCTCTGTTGACAGTGACAGGAGCCAGTGAAGGCCTGGGATCACTAAGTCAGGAGTACGAGCTTGCATCCGGGACAGACACCTTCAATCAAATTATTAATATCCCGCCCCTTGCCGCAGGTACATATAAAGTCAAAATATCAGTCGCTGAGGGATATAAAGCCACAATTCCCGCTTCTGTTCTAACATATGATGCATTTTCGTTTACGGTTACCGGCGACACAAATGATCCGACAGTGACTCCGACAGGCCCTGCAGGACAGTGTCCGAAGAAAAGTCTCGGGGATGCCAACTGCGATGACAGAGTAAACGGCACTGATTTCGATATCTGGAAAAGTGAGTTCAACCGAACAAAAAATTCTAAAGATTCCGACTTCAATACCGACCGAAAAATCTCATTACAGGATTTTGAGATATGGAGAAAAAATCAGGAAATCAGACAGCGGGATGAATAATTTTTGAAAACGAATGGACACACAACATACATCTTTTATACCGAAATTGAAAAAAATACTTCTGCTTGTTGTCGGAATAGCAATTGCAGTCGGTATACTTGGTTTTTTCTATGACTACAGCGAAAGATCACGTGCAGCAATTGAAAACAATGTGGAATTTTACTTTACTCCTTCAATAATTAAGATCGGTCAATCACAGCAAGTCACGGTAGATGTTCATGCCTCATCAATTCAGTCAGTATCAGGCGCTACTGCCCTTATCAAATATCCGAAGAATCTACTGGTATTTGATAAATCAACAACGCAGTCACAGTTAGTTGATTCATGTAACTCATTGGAAACTGTCGTGGATGTCCGTGACGTCGCCGGCCAAGGCAATTACAACACCATCATTCTCACCCGCGTATCAAAGAATGCTGATTCCGATCTACCGAAAAATACTTTTTGTGTGGCAAGACTGTTTTTTGCTACAAAAAATCCAGGGAACGACAAAATTACCTTCGAGTCTAACGCAGTAGAAGGATGGAATTTCGATGTTTCCGGACCTGCCGGTCATTATTTCCCCATACTTGAAGGAACTAAACCCAAGCAAGTGGATGTCACAATAACGGAAGGACAAGATGGTCCGTACACGTACAAAGGGTTTGTAACATCTGATTCGTATGCAGGAAACACGATAAACGGATTGGAAGGAGCAGATACAATATGTCAGCAGCATGCGGCAAACGCGGGACTTCCCGGAGAATGGTTTGCCTTCCTCAGCACGGCAAATTCCGGTGCCGCCTATTCGCGGAACGCATTCGACAGATTCACCCACGCCGATGTTCCGATCTACTCAATGAGCGGTGATCTAATAGCACAAAATCTTGATGAACTGAGATCATGTGACGGTTCTAAAACTAACTGTATTCAAAACCCTATCGGAGTTGATGAAACTGGGAAAAAGCTCTTCACTGTCACAAAAAGAGCAGACGGCGGAATTCAAGTGACACCGGCATCAGGAGTAACTGATCTTTATGCATGGACCGGCACTCTTGTCTATATGACAACCAATCCGTATCCTGATACAGAAAACAGCTGCGGAAACTGGACTTCCACTCAGGGTAAAGCGATTATCGGGGAAATATTCCAAACGGATAAATCATGGGTTTCGTATGACGGCGTAAGCTGTACCGAGAAGCATCGACTATACTGTTTCTCCTACAACAATGCCCCGCTACCTCACGAGATCACACCTACTGTGACAAGTTCACCGATAACACCTACTGTTCCTCCCGGATACGCGGACTCATGCAAAGATCTTTATAATACATTTTGGAAACATCAGAACACGACATGTTCAGATAATAACTATTCTGCCGTAGCAGATGTCAATAAGGACGGAAAAGTTAATAGTGATGATATTAATCTGATCTCACAGAATAAGGCGAACGGCGATTACTGCAAAAAGCAGCTCTCCGATACTACAAATGTCTGTAAAGGGAGTAACGTTCCGGTGAATTTCCGCTTAAAACTTCAGGGAATAATATCCCAGCCAAAAAATTCATCAGCTGTTTCCATTCAGATCAAACTTGTGGAAGGGAATAAAGTCGTAAACACCAAACAGGTTGAATTTAAGCCTCAAGCGGATGGTGCATACGTGGCAAATACTACCTATGAGAATATCTCCTTGTCAAAGAAATATTCATTCCTCATCAAGGGACCCAAGCATATTCAGAAGCGAATTTGCGTCAACTCTCCGAGTGAAAATATCAGCGGGACATACCGATGTAAAGATTCGAATGTCACATTCAAAGCAGGCGGAAACACTCTTGATTTTACGAACATTATTCTTCTCTCAGGAGATATCCCGCTTCAGAACGGTATCGTTGATGCAGTTGATATAGCATATGTGAGAAATAATGTCGGAAGAAGCGATCCTGACATTGTCGCCCGCGGAGACATTAATTTTGACGGAGTGGTCGATTCACAGGATTATACGCTTGTCATCAACGCTCTTGCTTTCAAATACGACGAATAAAGATTACTCTCCTAACGTAGTTGACGTATAAAATCTCCTCGCCCCTGTCTTGTTGCACACATCAGGATATGGAGGTAAATATCCCTGCTCAACCAGCTCCTCAACGGTCACTGATCCGTACAGCACAGCATCATAAACTTCTACAGGAATATCTACGAAAACCGATCCGCATGTACCGCCGTAACAGTAAGTACAGCGCGGAGTATCCTCAGGATACTCCTTCGGAGGTGCTCCCCAGCATCCGGTAAGTACTTCCAGTCTGCTCATAAATTAATAAGAATCTGTGACTAACTACGCCTCATCATAACCGATTTCTGTGGGAGAAAGCCTGAATAATCCTTCATCCCGCCTTCTCTGATCAAGATAATGGGCAGTAAATCCGACCGCCCGGGAAAGCACAAAAAAAGCATTGAAAAATTCAGTATCTGCAAGTTCAGACAGCTCACGCTTTGACAATCCTTCTTTCACGGACAATAAATCAAGCATCACTGCGGCAATTGCTCCGTCTACGTTCAGAATGAGGTTCCCTTTTTTTGCCGTAGTAATTTTTTCCACTCCTTTTGCAAAGTCAGTGTAGGTGGTTTTTTTTAGAGTCCTCGCATATCCGAGTATGACCGAAACACGAGGGTCAGGGGCATCCGTACGGTATTTTTTGTGACCGATACCGGAAATTATGCCCCGCTTCTGTGCAATGGATTCTACATAATCATAAGGAGTGATCCCGCCTTCTACTCCTTCCAGCCAATGTTTTGCTGCCTGGTTGATAGCCCCTCCGAAACGGGGTCCGATAGTCAAAAGTCCCGAGACTACAGAAGATACCAAATCCTTCCCTGCACGGGCAGAAATCATGGTATTTACAGCTCCTGAGACATAGGGGCCGTGATCTACCAGCAGCTTCATAACAAGATCTATGAATGAGGCTGTTTCCTTGGATTTAAGCTTCTTTCCGAGAAGCATTGATCCCACAATATATCCGTAACTGTTTTTCGTTGCAAGAGTAAGTAAATCCTCTCCGACAATTTCAACAGATCCGTCTTTATCGTGTGATATTCCGTTGATAAAGAAGGAAGATGATCGGGTTGAGATGCCATGCAGCTTGCTTTCAAGATCTTCAGTTTTTGCTCTTTTTGCTGCCGGTAAAGATCCTACAAGCTCAATGAATTCCGTGAATGAACTTGTTGCTTGTACTCCTACTGACCTCAATGCTGCTGTTTTTGCCTGAGCAGTCTCCTCTCCTCTTTCAGCCATTGCCTTGGCATGACCGAATTGGGGCGGAGTTTCAAACATTTCACTGATGGTCCCTCCGATATAAGTAATAATCTTTTTTGTTATTTTTTTCGCTTTAATCAGCTCTACAAGATCATATTCATCGTACCCTCCGAGCTCACCAAAATATACTATTGCTTCAGTGCTTTTATCCCTTTCTGCAGCCCTAAAAGCCTCAACGGGAGTAAGCAGCGGGAATCTGTCGCCGCCGAATGACAGACTGAATGAAATCCGTTTTCCTGCACCGGTTACCAGGTTGATAAGCTCGTTAGTCATCCCACCCGAAGATGAGAATACAGCAATATTCCCTTCGGAAAAAAGATGTGCCCGGGCAAGTTGCTTTGCCTGGGTACCGCCGATTGCTCCGAGTTTAAGATGACCCGGGATCAGCAGTCCGACAGATGCCGGACCGACAACAAACTGATTTTTCTTTATATGGTTATAGATACCGAGAGTATTTTTTTCCGGAATATTTTCCGCAAAGAGTGTGCCTCCCATGAGATTGGGAAGTGCTGTGAGAATATCAAGAGTAGAGGACATCGACCTTCTTCCGGATGTTACATTCAGAAACAGAGAAGTATCGTTTTTGATATTTTCGGGAACGTCTTCCAGGGTACCGTACACCGGTATCATTTTTTCCTGACTACCCCAAAAGAGTCGTAAATACTTTTTACCTGATGCAACAATTGCCTTTAAGTCGGGCACGCGTTTCCCTGATAGATAATCAAAATCCAGCATTGACTGTAAGATCCCGGGGTGTGAACCGAGAGCAATGATTGAATGATCAGTGTTTCTGAGTTTAGCAAGATCGAGCATACTATTTCTTTTTTGGTAATATTTTAACGGCAAGCCGCACTATTTCATGAAGAGGAAGTTCCGGACCAGAGACATGTCCATACAAATTATTTTCTCGTGACCACTTTTCAATTATTGCCAGTCCTTCCTCCTGATGTGGGCCTCCGCGGCGCACATACAACTTTACATTGCGCTTTTTTAGCAGGGTTTTATATTCCTCAAGAGCCTGAAGGACTCCTTTAAAGGTAGTTCTGATATCGGTAAAATTCGCAACTCCGCCGCCGATAATCAAAACTAACTTCTTATTTTTACTTTTCAGCATCGACTGCAGAACATATGTCGTATACAGATAGGTTTCCTCCTGATTCGGATTACCGGAGTACTCCCCGTAATTCCCGAGCTCTTGTCCATAGCCAAGATTGTAAATCTCATCAGCAAGAGTAATACTTGCACCGCCTCCCGATAATAAACACCAAATCGATCCGTCCTGATTCAACAGAGTAAACGATAAAGCTGCCTGACTTTTGCTATTCAGCTCTTTTACTTTCTGTTCTTCTTCAGATTTGGTTTGCTCTGCAACAACATCCTGAGCTGTCCACCCGTTTTTAACAAAAAACTCAGCCGTACTGTCTACCTCAACTGCTAAATCTAGCGCCTGCATTCCAGTATTCGTTATAACCATTGGATTAATTTCCATGAAAGAAATATAATTTTTCTCGAATAATTCCCGCATAGCCTCGAACTCTTCGACCTTTAATCCAAGATCTTTCAGTATAGATAGAGGAGTATTATAAGCTATCACAACAGTCCGAACCTTATCCTTATTACTTTCAATATCAATTCCTCCCTGGGATGCAAAACGCACCAGAATTCCGTCACGGGTTCTTTCAAGTGAGATATACTTTTCCTGAGATGGCTCGTGAGGCAGCATTTCTTCCACCAGGAATCGGGTAAATCCTTTCTGAGCAAAAAGGTTACATACATTCTGCAGATCTGATTTCTTCACATTAAGTGCCACCAGTCCCTTTTTCATACGGCCCTTTATTCCTTGATCTACTTTTACCGCATATTTCTTTTTAGGGGAAAGTCCTGACAGAGGAGAGGAGAAATGATAGGATACACCGTCTTTATAGACAGCCGTACCGGCGTATGTTTTTCCTAACTCGCCAAAAAGAAGTTGTTTCGCTTTATACTCAGTAAGCTTTACACGTGACATATAGATTTCTAATCAATAATAATGCGTTACCCTTACGGGGTACTATTTTAGTCGATACGGCTGCGAATATCATTCGCATTTTGGCTTAATAATAAGCTAAATCAGAAAGCGGCCTGATAGAGAAGTGCCTTTCATCTTCGTCCCCTTTCATCAGACCCTCTCTTCAAATCTCTAAAAATTCTAAAACCTCTCCCCTGTTTAATAAAAATGAATTTATTAAAAATATAAATTATTAATATTTTTAAAAAAGATCAAATAAAAGAGCAAAAATGAATATTTCCGGACAAGGCCAAATTGGCAAAAAATACTCGAATATTACATTAAACGACGCGTTTTTAGGTGCTTTTTTGCTTTTCTTTTATAACCCTGAAGACAATTTGTATTGTCATGACAATCTTTTAGACCTCTCCTCTCTTCCCTCTTTTTCACGGGGGAGAGTGTCTTATCACGGCACCCAGAGTCCGAGAAGCTTCAGGTTTTTGAATAATGCAGGGATATCTTTGAACCTGAAAGCACCATCTCCATCAAAATCCAGCGGAAGCATCCTCTCAAATTCGATTTCATTACTCCCCTTCTTGAAAACTATGTGTTCCTGTCGGGGAAGATAATTTTTTTTCAGCAATACAACCCTGTATGTATCACCTAAGGCAATATTCTCAACTTTCTGTATATACCCTACTCCGTCAGTCACCTTGATATTTTTCTGCTTAAAAACAATCTGTTCATATTGGTCAAAAACCTGTATTTCGAAATCACCGTCAGTGGTTTTAAGCTTTGGAAAAACTGACACGTCAATACTGAGTGACGGTAACGGAACTACTTCATAATCCCAATTGCCGCTCTCAATAACAGGTTGGTCGTCTCTATTCAGAACGAATTTTGTCCGTGATTCCCCGATTGCTTCCTCAGTTGAGAAATACACATCAATAAGGCGGGTCTCACCCGGTTTTATTTCACCCAGCGATGACACAAGATACTGTGTTTTCGGAATACCGTGCAAAATGAATGAATACCCGTTTTCTTCACTCCAGATTGCCTGCCCGGTATTTTTTAGTTCAACACGGAAATGATACGTCGATTTTTCGACAATTTCCCGGGGAAGTTCGAACTCAATACTGCCTTTTTCGTCGATTTCAGGCCTGCCTCGTTGTTTTTCCATATCTTTTACCGTCTCAAACTCGGGATACACCCCCACATTATTCAACTGTACCCATGAAAATTTGAGAAACGGCTCTCCCTGATAATTCAGGACAAACGGCGTGACCGCAACAACACGGTCATCACGCAGCCAGATATGCTGATATGCATACCGAAAATTTTCAGCTATTTGGTCTCTTGGTATCACATCACCATTCCAGCCTGTCTCCGTAATAAAAACAGGAAGTTCTTTCACACCCATACCTTTCAGTAAAGACAGCTCCCATTCGTATCCCCGTATAGTAGTTCGGCCCGTTGCAAGTGGTGAACCGATGAACCCGGGGTTCGGATATGAGTGGGATGCCAAACCGTCAAAGTAGGTATTATAATCTTCAACCCCGATTGCCTCAACAGTTTCCCGCATAAATACCGCAGCATCTTCATAATTCGGCTTTGCTGACGGCGCCGCAAGGTCTACTCCGCCAAGCATCACAAAAAAATCACTATTTGATTCTTTTAGTTTCCTTGCAAACTCCTCAGTAACCTCGGCAAAATTCTGTGCATCCACTTTGCCCCCCCATTCTGTTGCATGATTCGGTTCATTGAACAAAATAATGTAACGATTCTTCACAACCCAGTTTAGGTTGTTCAAAAAATCTACCCATTCTTCCGCATCATCACTATAAGGTCTTTCCCAATTACCACCGTCTGGCTTTGTTGCAAGTCTTATTATTGGTATGAGGCTCCGTTCTCTCAATTTATCAAAAATCGGCTGCCATTTGTCGAGGCTTCTGTCATCTTCATGTATCACGAGAGTAACATATCCCCAGGTGCCATTTTGTGAGTTCACAAGTTGCTGAGCACGATCAATATCCTCGTCAGAAGGCTGCGCAAGGTGTATACCGAATTTATTATTTGGCGCGGATTCCGCCCATACAGGAGACAGCACCAGAAGAAAAATACCGAAAAAAAGGGTAAATAACGAAAACGATCGTTTCATAACTATATTATATAAAACTGGGAATATGAAGATCAGACTTTAGGAAGAACAATGCTTTTTTGATGAGAATACGCTCCCGAAAGCTCCTGATATGATTTGTCCGGACTCTCGTCTGCCTCAAAAAAGAGTATTTCAGCTATCCCCTCGCCTGCATAAATTTTTGCCGGCAATGGTGTGGTATTTGATATTTCGATAATAAGAGAACCTTCCCATTCCGGTTGAAGAGGCGTTACATTCACAATAATACCGCATCTTGCATAGGTAGATTTACCGATACAAAGACCTAAAACGTTCTTCGGTATTTTCAAATATTCAAGACTTCTGGTAAGCGCAAAAGAATTAGGAGGAATAAGGACATACCCTTGATCACGGACATCTACAAAAGACTTCTCATCAAATTTCTTCGGACCCACAACTGCTGAATGAACATTCGTAAAAATCTTAAACTCATCAGCAACCCTTAAATCATACCCGAATGAAGATAATCCATATGATACTTTTCCGTTCCTGACAAGACGATCTTCAAAAGGATCAATCATTTTGTGTTCATAAGCCATTTTCCTTATCCAATGATCCGGTTTTATCGACATGGAGACAGTATACAGGATCACACTCTCTACTGAAAGAAGAAATAATGATTATGCAGAAGCAGGTCGTACCGCCAAATACATTGCCATAATCATAAAAAAAGTAAGTACGAAAGGGTTAGTAAGCAAGGATTGTATTTTCGTCATAAGGCTATGATATGCCCCGGAAGACAAAATCATATAAGAACACGATTAAAAGTAAGTAAGATGAATTAGCCGAGACTTCTTCTTAACAAAGCTGCCTTTTCAATAAGCTTTTCCACGTCCTTCCCCCGGTTTATACGTTCGAATATCTCTGAAGTTATTCTTTTATGTTCCATTTGTTCATCCGTAAGTACAGGCTCTTCTCCTAAAAATGTTTGCACTCCATGAAGATCTTCAAGAATCATATTGAATCCTATAGTTTGTTTTGCCAGTTCCTGAATGACGTCAATATTGGCATAAGCAAGCACGTTCAATAAATCTGTACGTATATTAAGATAATGCTTTTCAAGTAGTTCTTCATGTTTCTGCATTTTATTACGTTTTAAGTTCATTAGTCCACGACCTGTTCCTATAAGTTCAGGAGGCACGCCGACTGAATATAGTGATGCTGTAAATGTTATCGCTCTCGGAAGTTTTACTTCTCCCACTCCTCGTGAGTATCCGAAGAGTCCGACATGCTGGACTCGCTCTCTTCTTTTCGGAATGTGTTTAGATATTTGATTGATAAGAGGCGCTATTTTTACCACCGTCTCCTGATAGTATCGAGTAAAAATTGACATAATCTCCCGGATTAATTCTTCTTCTTCATGAGAGATTTTTCTGGTTTCAGTTTTCGGAAAACCTGATTCTATCTTTTGCAGAGCCTCAATCACGTCATTTTTTGGGAAGTCGTACCGGAATGCACTCTGAATAGTTGTTGTTCTCACACCTGCATACTCGTTCATGAAGGCATCGACTGTCCAGGGAGATATCCCTCCCCTGAACGGCAAAGCAGCAGCTCCGATCATGGGGTAAAGCGGAATTTCATATTTTTTGGAAAAATCATCATACTTAGAAAGAGCAATTTTTATTGCAAGGACCGTCGGGACAATCCCCGCATTCAGAGCAGGATCAGATCTTGCAACGTACGGTCTGAGATATTCAGGTTTAAAATCAAATCCCTGTATGTGCATTTGCATATACTCCTCCAATATTTTGTCGGAATTTGAGATAGTATTAATGTCCTCGAACAACGGGATCAGTTCAATGTGTTCGATATCCTCATCTCTCCTTTTGAGTAGCGGGTGACGTATAGCTGCCATCTCACGGAAAGCTGACTGGACATCATACATTTCTTTTGCCGATTCCGTCATCGGCAAAATAACTTCAAACAAAGGATTGCCTGAGAGCCCTATGCTATTTGCCAGTCCTGATGCTGCAATGATTCCCATAAAAGCTCTTCCCAAACGATATTCCGTCTCAACTTTTGGATTAGGAAGCCGAAAGGTAATAAACTTATCCTTCCCTATCTGGGTATCTTTGAAGTAGTCATAATACTCTCCCATGATCCTCTCAACGATCGCTTCATCGACAAGCTTGCCTTCCCAATCCCATTTATATTCAGTAGCGCCGAGTTCTTTGAATGAAAGATATAGTTCGTACGGTTCTTCCTGCGTACTTATGAAAGGACGATAATGCCAATAAGGAGTATGTGCATGATCGGGATGCTGTGTCACCATGGTAGCCGGGATCTTGCGTTTTGTAGACATACGGGATATTATACACCTCTTATATGTCAGTAAAGCATAATTGGTTATTGCGTGAAGCAATCCGAACTTATCTCTGGATATCATGGTACAATAATTTCAAATGAAATCTCTTTCCAAACGCATAAACAATCTTCCGGTATCTTCTATCCGAAAACTCATCCCGATTGCCGACCGGGCAAAAAAAGAAGGGGTCTCGATTTATCACTTAAATATGGGACAGCCTGACGTTAAAAGTCCTGACGTCATGATATCGGCACTTCAGAACTGGAATCAAAACCCGATAGCATACGCCCCATCCGGAGGTACCCCTGAATACTTACAGGCGCTCGTACACTATTATCATCAACTAGGTTTTTCGTTTATCAAAAGCGAACATGTTATCGGGACAATAGCAGGCTCTGAAGCCATAAATATGGCTATGTTTGCAGTGTGTGATCCGGGGGATGAGATCCTGATTTTTGAACCGTACTACAGCAGTTATCAGACATCAGCACAGTTGTGGGGAATCACTCTCGTCCCGATACCCACCAAAATTGAAGAAGGATTTCATCTTCCAGACACGGAAGAAATTGAGTCAAGGATTACGGAAAAGACAAAGGCAATCCTATACTCTTCACCCTCCAATCCCACCGGTACGGTATATCAAAAAGAGGAAATTAAGTTACTGATCGATTTAATAAAGAAACATAACTTATTTTTGATTGCTGATGAAGTCTATCGTGAGTATATCTTTATTGACCGTCCTCATGTATCAATTCTTGATTATATACAGGACATTCCTGATCAAGGTATTCTAATAGACAGCTTATCGAAAAGATACAATCTTTGCGGAGCACGTTTGGGATCACTCATTACTCTGAATGAAGGAATATTAAAAGGTGCGCTGAAGTTTGCCATGAGCAGACTTTCTGGAGGTCTTATTGATCAGTATGTCGGATCTCAACTGACTAAAGTTCCGGATGGATATATCAAGGAGATTCAGACTGAATACAGGAAAAGAAGGGATACAATGTATGCTGGACTGTCCGCGATTCCGGACGTCAAAGTTACACTCCCGGAGGGGGCATTTTATATCATGGCAGAGTTGCCGGTTGATAACGCTGAAGCCTTTTGTATCTGGCTCTTGGAAGAGTTCCGTGACAACAATGAAACCGTCATGATGGCTCCGGGATACGGTTTCTACAAAAATCCTGAAGACGGAAAAAAGATGGTTAGAATAGCATATGTTCTGGAGATACCTCGACTTGAACGATCAATTGAGCTTTTGAAGAAAGCTCTGAGAGAGTATAACCGTCAATAACGCATTCTGCGATGAACAACCATCAATACCCCCTGCGTAACGGTGACTTTTGCTTTGTGAGAAAGCATTACATTGCTTATCCCTCTTGTACTTCCTAACGGTAGAGACGCATCAGACAAAGGATAATACAATCCTTCCGTTGTAATACCCCGGCAATCACTTTTGATCGGTATGAGAGATATCTCATCTCCCTTTTTTCCGGCTATCTCAATAACCCTATCGACAAAGCTGATATCCTGATCTTTTTCAATGATACGGATATGCTTTTCTCCTGACAGCTCTGCCAAAAAAAACATATTTGCTGTCATGTGGTCAATCCGATCTCCCAAAAGTCCGGTAATAATAATCTCATCTGCCCCCTGATCTACTGCATATCGGACGGCAAGTTCAGCATCGGTATAATCTTTTTCCCTTGGGTAAGAAATACAGGTTACTTCTTTTTCCTCTAATAGGACTCTATCCGATTGAGAAATTGAATCGAAATCACCGATTACTACATCCGGAACTAGGCCGATTTTACGGGCATGTTCAGCCCCACCGTCAGCACATAATATTAATGAATCTTCGGATAGAAAGTTGCGGATAGATGAAGTGTCAGAGAGATTGCCGTGAAGGAAAATAATTGCATTCTTCATAAAGGAATTATAGCATCTCAAACCGGACAAGAGATGGCCCGCAATTTCGAGCCATCTCCATTCAGAAATAGTTAGGCATGCACGATAAAGCTTTCTGTTGCTCCGTGTGTATTAAGCGTTTCCTGAACATCTTCTTCAGTTTCGTGGTTTGTTTGGACTGCTACTAAGACTTCTCCAGCTCTGATGCGTTCCTCGTACACTTTTGCGGTCTCTTCAGGAACTCCCAAATCTACCAGTGCCCCCACTAATCCTCCGGTTAATGCCCCAAGCACTCCTCCCGTGATCCCCCAAGTCGCAAGCAGAGGGCCGCCTACGAGAAGTACACCCGCACCGGGAATGGCAACGGAAGTCAGCCCGGCAATAATTCCGGCTAATATACCGGTAACGCCTCCGACAGCGGCACCGGCAACTGTACCGTCAGTCACATCCTGCTTGATTTGATGGGTGTCAGCATCGTCATCGTTGGGACGCTGAGCGACGAGCGATATGTCTTCGGTAAAATCCATATTTTTCAGTTCAGCTACTGCTTCTCCTGCAGCTTTGCTGTCATGAAATAATGCAAATACGGTATGTTTCATTTTTTTCACCTCCAATCTGTAACATAATTTGTAATCCATGTATAAACAAGAAAGCTGATAGTTCAGTGCCGTTTTAACGGATGACACTATCAGCTTCAGGTACTTTAACTATAGTGATAGGTAATGAATC
>CAZDDM010000014.1:0-27222 GCA_964504235.1 uncultured Gammaproteobacteria bacterium | reverse complement strand
TCAGGATTTATTGTTTTCATGGCGAAACCGGATTGATCCGTCGTTCCGCTAAATCCCAGATATTGGATTTGAGAATTGCTTATGACAAGGTTGGAATTTTGCCCACCTGCACGTGAAATAATACTTATGTAAGACCTTCCGTCTGAAGGGTTAGTGTCAGGTTGATTCGATGATATATCCCAGGAAGTAATTGTAGTCCCGGTAGTTTCTAATGTTCCGTAATCAATAATCATCGTTACAAACTCACCGGCATTACTTTTCATTTTTAACAGGTTTACATCATCATTTAAAACAAGTGTTGAGCCATCTTCGACTTTTATATTTGCTCCGAGAAACCACACCTTCTGAGAAGCGTCCTCCAGAACAAGCGGTGCGGATGAACTTGCGAGGGCGGAGATATCTGTAAGAGTGCAGGTTCCGCCGTTTTCTACATACAAAGTGTTTGATGAACTGGCATATCTGACGTGAGTGCTGTCACAGGTCGCGGCTTGCAGCGCAGATGGAGACACTAAACCCATATATGCAAAACAGGACAATATTATCAAGGTTAAGAAAGTAAGTTTATTTTTTAGCATTTTTTTATGGTATACATTTTTTTGTAAATGGCTTGTAAGAGAATAATACAGGATGCAGCCGTCGGTCTACCGACGCACTTATCTTTGAGCGGTGCTCAAAAAAAAGTGCCCTCACTCCATTGTGAGGGGCTGCCCTTATTCGGTTGTTATTCAGTTGTTGGGTCTCAGTTGAGGCTGAACATAACGAGTCCACGTTCCATGTCCTCTAGCCAGGCTTCGATATCACTCCTGGCAGGCTCGGCAATGTGAGGGAGGACATTCGCGCGGTATTTACTGATAGCCTCAGGGCCGTTCTGTCCGTCGACCAGATCAAGCGCGATCTTGAGTTTTGTCCAGTCTGCGTCGATCTGGACAAGCGTCACGAGAGATTGGGCGGCCATGGACCAGTTGTTCAGAGCTCCATACGCATAGAACAACCGGTGATAGGTCCGCAGACGCAGCTCCCGCGTGATCGATTCCACAAGAAGGGTGTTGTACATCAAGATAGCATCAGCATGCTTCCCTTCCTGCTCGAACCGAAAGCCGGCGGAGTACATATCCTCCGCATTCAGCGAAATTCCCTGTTCATCTGCAGTCTGCAGTACTTCCTGAGCGGAGATTTCCTGTCTTGACTGCCATGGCAGAGAGACAGTACAACCGCTCAACAGCATTGCTGCTAACAACAGTAACGCCAAACCGTACTTCATAGGATCCTCCCTTAGTAGAACAGAACGAAAACGAAGAGAATGACCAGGAAACCTGCAGTGAGTGCAGGCCCGAGCAGTTTACCGCGCAGGTTTGCGATGGGATTCCTGGTCGGGTCCCAACGAGTGATCCATCCCTGTGTCTTGATGGTACTTAGGGCATGGATTTTAATCACAGCTGAAGCGAACGACAGCAACGTGTACCATAGAATGAACAGTGCGTCACGAGGCCGTTCCTTCAGATGCAATCCGAGTTTGCCGCTACGACTTGCAAGCCACCAGAGCAGAAGTCCAGCTGCGATTACCCAATCACCTTTGATCAGGGAGACGACAAAGAAGATCGGTCCCAAGAGCAAGGTGAAAGGAGCAATGCAACGGTCAATATCGTAGAGCCAGAGTGCAGGGCGATGACGTATCCATGAACTGAATATCGCCTGCAAGTCAGATCTCCACGAGTTTCGTGCCCATCGCAGTTGCTGCTTCCAGAGTTCTTTCAGATTGGGTACGGCAAACGTGTAGACCATTGCGGTATCTTGATACCAAACGGTCCATCCGTCACGCTGTACTTCTGTGGTGAGGTACTTATCATCACCGCTGATGCATTTCTCACCAAAGAACTCTTCAGTCACGAGACCGTCAATCACCGGCATGAGAGCTTCACGTCGGTAAAAAGCGGTACGTCCGGAAGCACAAGTTATGGCAGGTCCCAAAAAGCTCTGCGGAAAGAGGCGTTCAAAAAACATGCCTCCCACAACAAGAGCTTTCATCTCCAGCAGATATCGCATCTGCCAAAGAATGTTCTGGTACCGTTGTGCCGGTGTTCTTGCTTCTGCGGATGCTTGGCGCGTGGCGACGGCACCTACGGCGTAATCTGCGAATGCCGCAAGTGCTTGCTTCATAGTGTCCTGTTCCCAGACGGTGTCGCTATCGACAAAGGCGATGATCTTGCCGTTTGCCTGATAGGCTCCGTCTTTGAGTGCAGGACGCTTGCCGGGTGTCTTAGTGACAACGAGCTTTGCCCGGCGAAAGCTTTGAGCAAATCGCTTAAACCACTCGATGTTTTGCACGTCAGAGTGATCTATGACCGCGATAATTTCGTAGGGTTTATTTCTCACCCATGACATTACCGCGGTTTTGAAATGCTCCGGATCTTCGTTGTAGACCGGAACCACGATTGAGACCGTGGCCCGGTAGCCTGTAGGGTAAGGGCGATAGCGGGACGCCAGTATGAACTTAATCATCCAAACGATCCAGCGCCAAAGTCCTATAAGCCCGAGCGGCCAATAGGTCAGCAGGTCCTGCATTGTGGTTCCTCCAAACTAATCTGCTGCAGCAGCGGCATGACGGTTTTGAAGCGCTGCCAGAATAGGGTTAGTCTTCCAGGCTAGTCCTTCGATGACAGCCTGTTCGACTTGGCCCTCATGTGCAAACAGATCGAACATATGGTTGACTTCGACGACAGCGCGAAGAAGCGGCATAGAAATTCCCCGACTTATGGCGTGAGCAAGAAGGCCTTGAGTGTCCTTGGGAAGGCAGGTGCCTCCATATGGACGGCCTCCAATACTCCCGTACTGCGGGTTCCATGCGCTTTCGGCGGATTGAGTGACAGCGGCGAGAAGCTTGTTCGGATCTTCGATGCCCATTTGTCGAAGCGCCCACCACATTTCATTGTTGAACGAAATGATCGTGGCGTTTCGCAGGTTGTGAGCATACTTCAAGGCTTCCGCTTCGGGAATACTGAACCGGTAGAACGTACCGGAGAATCCCGAATAGAGTTCTTGTAGCGCCAAACCTGATGAGACGTCGTATTCTCCAATGACGGTCACCCACGGATGGAGAAAGTCCTCTTCGGATGATTTTGCCCGGAGGAACTCCGGCTGCATGCATAATCCGAAATGCTGTCCCACCTGCAGGTCACTGTGTTCCTCGATCAGGGGCAACAACACTTTGAGTGTAGTACCGGGCGGTACGGTAGATCGTACAACAACGACCGGAAATACCCCATTGTGATGTGCCTGTCCGATAAGGATTCCAACTGTCTCCATCGCGTTCTTGATGTAGTCCAGTACGACGGCTCCCGTCCTTACGTGAGGGGGTGTAGACACCGTGACAATGATGAAGTCAGGAGTCAACCACTCGATCTCATTTGGGAGAAGAGCTTCCAGTCCCATTTCGCGAAGTGCCTCAATACGGGAAGAACTGATGTCAATGAACGTTACTTCGTGACCTCTGGCAATAAACCCCTTTCCTGTTGCCGTCCCGACAACTCCACTACCGACGATTGCGATGCGTGCCATCTCGAGATCTCTCCTTCTGTGAGAAAAAAAGAAACTGAAACCAACTTGTGAACGTGCGGCAGACAGGGTGTCAGCCACGATGTAAAACAACCGAATCGGCGCGGCATTCCAGCAAGAAACACCTCAAATCACTCTCAAGGGTTTGATGAAGAAACACCTTGCCAATTCTGTAGAATTGTTCACTTAATTGCTTAAATAAGTGAACAATTACCACAAGGGCAATAATAAGTGAATTTATGTAAGAAACATGCAAGAAAGAGCCAAAATACTTAATCTATCTTTCTTTTTCCTGTGGGAGATCATACAATATACGGGTCATTAATACCTATGAAAGAAATATTAGAACTTGATAAAACACACGAAGCGGTTACGAGAAGACAGGTGCTCTTATGGGCAATGAGCTCTTTAGTACTAGCAGCCTGCGGCAGAGAAGAAGCTACACCCGTTCCTACTCCAGTACCTGCCACACCAGTTCCGACTGAGACACCTATTTCCGAAACACCTGAGCCATCAGATATGGAGCTCTTGTATGATTTTGGCTCCATTGATGAAGATGTTCTTCAGAATGAAGTACTGACAGCGATCGGTCTTGATGGTGAGCTCACGGATCAGGACAAATGGTTTGGGCTCGAAAATCTTCAGTTATTTCGGACACAAGATATTGAAAGACAGTATGTTTTACGCGTGCGCTACCCTGCCGGTTCGGCGAGTCAAACAGTTACGAAAAATGAAGGAGCACCGGTAGGAGGGGCTCAATTTAATGTTGCTTTACCTTCAAGATGGGATAATAAAGAAAGACTAAATCTGAGTTATTCTGTGCGATTGCCAGAGCATTTTTCATATGTAAAAGGTGGAAAACTCCCGGGATTTTATGCCGGTGAAGTATATAGCGGTCAACGTCCTCCTGACGGTACTAATGGGTTCTCAACAAGGTATATGTGGAATAGAGACGGACGTGGTTCAGCATATGTCTACTCCCCGGAGATCGAAGGTCATTCTTTTGATCACGGGATACACTACGGGTTAGGAAATTGGGTTTTCAATAAAGGAGAATGGCTGGACATGCGTCAACAGGTTCGTCTGAATGAGCCGGGGGAAGATGACGGACGTATTCAAATATGGATGAACGACAAAGAGGTTTTACATCAACGGGGAATGAGATATCGGGGAGTTGAGAAACTTGAATTTGGCGGAGTGTTCTTTTCCACATTTTTTGGAGGAAGTGACAGCAGCTGGGCAACACCTATAGATACACATATTGATTTTGCAAACTTTCAGGTAGATGACACATTTCGGGAATAAATATCCACAAAAAAAGGACGGGTTTCCCCGTCCTTTTCTATCAAATTGCGTTAAGTATTATTGCGCTCCCTGAGACTCAAACAGTTTGTCATGATACTCCCAGAACTTTCCCTGCTCCTGAGCACAAACGGATGCCTGTGCTGCACGTTCTGCATTCGGATGCAGTTGTGTCAAAGGTAAGTGTTTGTAAGCGATAGCGACATCATTCGGATAATCTGCCTGAATCTGTTTGACTGCGGCGTATGCTCGCGCACAGAAAGGACATTCAAAGTCAGAGAATTCGACGATAATTACTTTCGAATTTCTTGAACCGATGATCGGTGAATTATTTACTGCGACCTTGACTGGTTCCGGCTTAAATGCAGCTGTCTCAGGATCACTACAGAATTGCTGAAGATCTTCTGAATAATCGGTACAGGCATTTGACGGTTCGCCGGCGATTTCCTTGTCGATAATTTCCTTGAAAGTCTCATAAGGAAACGCTCCGCCGAGGAATTTTCCGTTGATGAAAAAGCCCGGTGTACCCTGAACTGAGAGGCTAGCAGCCTGATCCATGTCAGCCCGTACTGTTGATGCCGTTTGCTCGGCATCAAGACACTGAATGAATTTGTTCTTGTCAAGATCAAGTTCTTCTGCATAAGCAATTAGATTTTCCTCCGATAGAGGTGATTCTTGTGCGGCACCGGTACCAGCCACAGTTCCGTTTTTCTGAATATCTTTTACCTGATAAAAGGTATAAGCCTGGAAAAGGAAGAGGGCAACAATCAAGATTGTCAAAAGATTGAATTGCTGGCTGAGGCGGTTCATAACTGAGTCAATTGCGCGATTCTGCGCAGGGGTAGTATCTGAATGATTTTGGTCATTCTTATGTTCCATCGGTTGTTTTGCAGCGGTGGACTTTGTTGACTTGTCGTCTTTTTTACTTGCCATTGTTGGTAAAAAAATAATAATGAATAGTTAACGAATGAAAACATCATACAGGACTTTCTTTAAAAAAGAAAGTATGACTAAAGGATTTCCGTCCCGTTTTCAAGTTCCTGACTGACGGGGATGATGACGGGTTCATTGTCTTTGACTGCTGAAAGAATCATTCCCTGAGATTCGCGGTCCATCATTTTTTTCGGTTCCAGATTGGCAATGAACAAAAACTTCTTTCCCTGAAAGTCTTCAGGGGTATACCATTTTTGCATACCGGTAAAAATTGTTACCGTACCGTAATCTTGTCCGAAGTCCACGGTGAGTTCAATAAGTTTATTTGAGACTTCAACTTTCTTGGCTTCTGTGACTTCGCCGACCCGGATATCAACTTTCATAAGATCTGCAAAGGCAATATTATCTTTTTTCATATATTAGCTAATAGGTGATAGCTTATAGCTGATGGTCACTTACACTATTTTAGTGAAGCCATTAATTTATTAAGCATTTTCATAACTTGTAATAATAATTCGTCAATTTGATCGAGTTCATCTTTAGTTCCTAAATGTAGACGCTTTGCAATTTCAAGTTGTGTTTCCAACTCTCCACCCGAGCCAAATGCCAATGTGATGAAATGTCGGAAATCCTTTTGGGTTCCTCGATACTTACCTTCTGCAATGTTTGAAGGGATTGAGATAACTGCTCTCCTCATTTGCGATGTTAGCCCAAATTTCTCTCCTTCAGGAAAAGTATCCGTAAACTTATATATCAATACAACAAGATCTATTGATTTTTGCCAGACTATCAAGTCCCGATAGCTTGTTAATTTCATCTATAAGCTAATAGCTATAACCTATAAACTCACTTTGCATAAATTCTATACATATTACTTCCGATTTTTTTGAGTTTTTCTATGGTGATCTGGCCGATTTCAGCGGTATTTTTCACATGCGGGCCGCCGCAGAACTCCTTGGAATAAGCATCTTTGATATGATCCTCATCGGCACCGATGAAATAGACGTTCACCTGGTCGGGATATTTTTCTTTAAAAAAAGACCGTGCTCCGACTTTTTCGGCTTCCGTCTTCGGCAATACGACTTTTTGAACGGGAAGCGAATCCTTGATTTTCCCGTTTACAATCTCTTCGATTTTCGTTTTTGCATTTTCATCAGGTGCATTCACGCTATAAAAATCGAAACGCAGCCGTTCCGCCGTGATATTTGATCCTTCCTGTCTGACCGAATCGCCCAGAATATCAAAGAGTGCCTGGTGAATCAGATGAGTGGCCGTGTGATATTTGACAGTTTGTTCGGAATGATCAGCCAGTCCGCCTTTAAACCGATCCTGCGCTGATGATCTTGACTTCTCACGGTGTTTTTCGACTTCTTCTTTCCAGGCAGCACGATCGATCTTCTGTCCGCGCTCTTCCAGAATTTCCTGAGTAATCTCAAGCGGAAAACCATAGGACTGATACAAATCAAAAGCCTGCTTGGCAGAAACTTCTTTCAGTTTTTCAATTTCACGAAGTCCTTTCTCAAGCGTTTTTTGGAACTTCATGATTTCCTGAGTTACGACGGGAATAATTGTCTCGGTATCCTTGCTGATATCAAAATAAATACCGTCATAGGTTTCAAGTACTTTTTCAATAATCGGTGAAATTGAATCAATCGAAAATCCGTTATTCAACGCTCTGACCTTCACAAGAGCCCGTCGGAGAAGTCTTCTCAGAATATATCCCTGTTCTTTATTCGATGGGGTGATGCCGTCCTTGATGATGAATGTTGCCGTTTTTAGGTGGTCAGCGATAATTCTCATTGCAGGCTTAAATTCTTCCTGTCCGTAAGATATTCCCGTGGCTTTTTCGACTCCTTTGACTATCTCTGAAAAAACGTCAGTCTTGAAAATGTCGGGGTCATCATTTGCCGCGGCAAGAAGACGTTCCAGACCGCCGCCGAAATCGACATTCATTTTCGGAAGTTCTGCAAATGTCCCGTCGTCCATTTTTTTATACTGCATAAAAACTGAGTTCCCGATTTCCATGAATCTACCGCAATCACAGTTCGGATGACATGTATCACCGAATGCAGGATCGTGTTCGACGTCAAATTGATAGAATACTTCACTATCCGGACCTCCGGGTTCACCGGCAGGCATATTTTCAGGGACACCCGCCCGAGACCACCAGTTTTTCCCGGCACCATACAGAAAAATCCGTTTTCCGATTTCTGCCTGTATGCCGGCGCGTTTAAAAATATCTTTCCAAATTTCAATGCTTTCTTTATCCTGCGGTGCTGAATCATTTCCCTCAAATGCAGTCACATACAATCTGTTCGGGTCAAGACCTAAGCCGATTTCAGGATCAGTGAGAAATGTAAAAAGATTGTTCAGCTGCTCTTTTTTAAAGTAATCTCCCAATGACCAGTTTCCCATCATCTCAAAAAACGTATCATGACGGTTATCACCGACTTCTTCAATATCCTGAGCTCGGATACAAGGCTGGACATTAAAAAGTCTGTTTCCCAGAGGATGTTTTTCTCCCAGAAGATAGGGGACAAGCTGTTGCATCCCTGATCCGGTAAACAGAGTAGTCGGGTCATTTTGCGGTACCAGTGAGATAGCCGGAACTTCGACATGTTTATTCTTTTCAAAAAATGAGGAGTATTTGTTCCGGAGGTCGCGATGTGAAATCTTCATAAGGTATAATTATAAAAGACATTGACATAATGTTCAATTGTTATATCGTTATTTTGTCATCCCGAACACAACTCGAGTGATCTACAAAAGAAGAAATTTGACAGGTATGTACCTAAAAACATCAAATCCTGAAACCATCAAGCCTTTTCTTGAAAAACTCTCCATACCGCCGAAAGATTCCCACAAAGGGAACAACGGCAAAGTTATGATCATCGGCGGTTCAACACTTTTTCACGCGGCATCTTTATGGGCTGCTGAAATCGCTTCGCATTTTGCAGACATGATCCATTACTCCTCAACGAAGGAGAACAATGAAATAATGTTGTCTCTTAAGAAAATATTCCGGAATGGTATTGTCGTACATCAGAAGGATATACCGGCATATATTGAGGAAGATGATGCAGTCCTGATTGGTCCCGGAATGGTGCGCTCTGATGAATCTTTCGAAAATGAAAGCATACAATCATATGAAGAAATCACAAAAATCACTGATGAAGCAGCCTACACAAGGGCAGTTACGAGATATATACTCTCTCAGTTTCCGGATAAAAAATTCGTGCTTGATGCAGGTGCGTTGCAGATGATGGAGCTTGAATGGATTGCAGACCGCAGTATTCCGCCGATACTGACGCCACATCAGCTGGAATTTGAGCGATTGTTCGGTATCAATGTTACAAATCTTTCATTGGAAGAAAAGGAACAAGTTGTTAAAGAACAGGCAAAAAGATATCAATGTGTCATCATTCTGAAGGCTGTGCGGGATATCGTTTCGGACGGTGAGACTGTTGTGACAATAGAAGGAGGCAATCAGGGCCTGACAAAAGGGGGTACCGGTGATGTATTGGCCGGACTTATTGTTGCGTTGTATGCTAAAAATGATGCTTTGACATCAGCCGTAATTGCGTCTTATTTAGAAAAAAAGGCAGCGGATAACCTTATGTCATCAAAAGGGCTCTGGTACAATGTAGCAGATCTCATTGAAACCATTCCGACAATTTTGAGAGAACTCATTTATAATTAACATATGAAACGGGAAACCATTATTGCAATAGTGTTCGGTATTTTATTGGGTGCCGGCGCGGGATTGTTCGTACTTTTTCAAACCAATAACAGCGATGAAGCCAAAGTAATTCCGATCGAATCGGATGACAAAAAAATCGTGACACAACCTGTCACCGCAAGCACTTCACAAGCACAGCTTGTTGTTTCTTCACCTGAGCCGGGTGCGGTTGTCAATGAAAACACCGTCACTATTTCAGGAAAAGCTCCTCTCAACGGTCTTATCGTTTTCCAGTCACAGGTAGCTGAAGAAATTTTAAAAAATGAAAAAGGAGATTTTTCAGTTGAGATGCCTCTTGCTTTGGGAGAAAACGTGATACAGATCAGTGTTTACTCAGGAAGCAGTACACCGCAGGAACAAACGTTACGAATTTATTATCTCAAAGATGAATAATATGAAGTATTCAGTAACAGCATTAACTTTGCTTATCTTTACCGTTGTTGCAGTGCCTGTTTTCTCTCAATCTCCGACATCAACTCCCTCAGGAAGTCTTACGGATGAAGTAGATAAACTGAAGGAAAAGGTTGCAGAAAAAGTGGAACAGCTGAAAGAAACGGAAAAAGCCGTATCCGGAGTAGTCGCGGAGATTGACGGCAATGATTGGACTCTCACTGATGCTGACGGTAAACAGGTAAGTATATCTATTGACGACACACTGACTGACTTTTATGATATTGCCGGAGCGAAAACAACTGATCTGCAGCAGGACGATATCGAAAAAGGAGATTATCTTTTCGTGACGGGACCTGAAATCGGAGATTCTATCACGGCAAATGCTGTTTATCGTGATCAACAGTATCTTGTCATATCAGGCAAAATAACAAACGTAACATCAGAAGATTTTACGGTCAATGTTTTGACCGTTGATAAGACTGATTATGTCCTGGATGTTGAATCAAAGACCAGTCAGAAAATGCTCAATATCAAGTCATTAGAAACAGAAAAAATCGGTTTTTCAAAGTTGAAAGAAGGCGACTCAGTGCATGTAGTCGTAAAAGGAAATCCTGAAAATACCAGTCAGACCCGTTTTACCGCTGAACGGCTGCTTGTGATACCGAACGAGTATTTCCTGCAATAATTCCTTTTTTGTCTTCTTTTAGCTTGTAAATTATTATTTGTGTTTTAGAATTGTATTCATATGTTGTCCTTCATCAAAAACTTTTTTGACTTTAATCAGAAAGAAATAAACAGAATTAGCGCAATTGTAAATGAAATCAATGCTCTCGAGGATAAGGCGCGCGGTCTAAAAGATGATGACTTCAGAAACGAAACGGAGAAACTTAAAAAGGAATTACAGTCTGGAAAAACATTAAATGATATCCTTCCCTGGTCATTTGCGCTCGTTCGTGAAGCTGCCCGAAGGACACTCGGACAACGGCATTATGATGTCCAGCTCATCGGAGGGATTGCGATGCATGAAGGAAAAATCGTGGAGCAAAAAACGGGAGAAGGGAAAACGTTGACAGCAACAGCCGCTTTATATCTGAACGCTCTTGAAGGCAAAGGTGCTCATCTTGTCACGGTAAATGATTATCTGGCCAGACGCGATGCGGGATGGATGGGACAGGTATTTCACTTCCTCGGTCTGACGACGTCAGCGATGATTTCGGGACAGTCACTTCAATACGATCCCGAATATACGGAAAAAGATATTGCAGATAAACGCCTGGCTCATCTTCGTCCGATCTCAAGAAAGGTCGCATATGAAGCCGATGTCACTTATGGTATCAATTCGGAATTCGGATTTGATTATCTCAGGGACAACATGGCCCAAAGTCCGGCACAGCTTGTCCAGCGGGGCTTTCATTTTGCGATTGTCGATGAAGCGGATTCAGTGCTTATTGATGAAGCACGAACTCCTCATATTATTTCAGCACCGTACGACCAGGACACTTCAAAATATTATGACTATTCAAAAATAGTCAAACAGCTTTCACCGGAAATGGATTTTGTGATTGATGAAAAACTGAGAACCGCACATCTGACTGAGAAGGGGATTGAAAAGGTCGAAAAAATCCTGGGCGTTGACAATATTTATGAGAAGGATTTCGACACACTTTCTTATATTGAAGCATCACTGAAAGCACAAACTTTGTTTCAGCTAGATAAAGATTACATCGTACGGAACGGAGAAGTCATCATCGTTGATGAATTTACGGGCCGTCTTCTTGAAGGGAGAAGATTTTCGGAAGGTTTGCATCAGGCCATAGAAGCAAAAGAAGGTGTACAGATCAAACAGGAATCAAAAACTCTGGCTACGGTTTCGCTTCAGAATTACTTCAGAATGTATGAAAAGCTGGCAGGCATGACAGGTACAGCATCAACTGAAGCTGAGGAATTCAATAAAATATATAACACTGACGTTTTGGTCATTCCGACACACCGTGCTATGGCCCGTGTAGATCATCCGGATCTGATTTTCAAAACAATGCGGGGGAAATACAATGCCGTTGTAGATGATATAGCTGAGCAATATAAAAAAGGACGTCCTGTTTTGGTTGGAACGACGTCTATTGATAAAAACGAACACTTATCAAGACTTTTGAAGCAGAAAGGTATTCCGCATGAATTGCTAAATGCAAAAAATCATGAGCGTGAAGCTCATATCATTGCGCAAGCAGGTAAAAAGCATGCCGTGACTGTGGCGACGAATATGGCCGGCCGGGGAGTCGATATCGTTCTGGGAGGGGAAGTCGAACGCGGCAGTTTCAAATCGGAAGCGGAGTACAAGAAGGCGTATGAAGCATGGGAAAAAGAACATAAAGATATTATTAAACTCGGAGGTCTGTATGTAATCGGTACAGAAAGACATGAATCACGCCGTATAGACAATCAGCTCAGAGGACGCTCAGGACGTCAGGGCGATCACGGAGAGACACGATTTTATGTCTCACTTGAAGATGATGTGATGCGCATTTTCGGCGGTGAACAGATAGCAAATATGATGACTATGCTCAATTTCCCGGAAGATCAGCCGCTTTCACACGGTATGGTTTCCCGTGCGATCGAGCAGGCACAGGTCAAGGTTGAAGGCTTCAACTTTGACATCCGAAAACATCTTGTGGAGTATGACGATGTTCTGAACAGACAACGCGATATTATTTATTCGCTGAGAAGAAAACTCTTAAACTATCCTGAAACCGACCCGAAGGCATTCCAGGAAACTGTGTATCGTGTGATCGATGAACAGATTGCGATGATGGGTGCGAATTTTTTTGCATTGAAAGAAACTCAGGATGAAATCCGTGAGCAGTTTGAGAAAGATGTCGATGTCCTTCTGGATATCAAAAAAGACCAACTGAATAAGATCCTTGAGAACAATGATGAAGAGGCTTTTCAGGAATATCTGACAAAGCAGGCACGGAAACATTATGCGTCGCGTGCGGAGAAGCTTGGAGAACAGATGTGGAATCAGGTCGTGAGGTCACTGTTCCTTTCAACAATCGATCAGTACTGGACACAGCATCTGACTGCTATTGATGATCTCAGGCAGGGGATAAACTTGCGCGGATTTGCGCAGATGGATCCGCTGGTTGAATATAAAAATGAGGCGTTTATGATGTTCGAAAAACTTTTGTCTGATATCAATTACGAATCTATCCGCCGCATCATGCGTGTAGAAATTCAGGAGCCGAAACAGGCTGAAGAAATCAAAGAAAAGCAGCAACAAAAACAGCCGATGCAGTTTCAGGCAGCGTCAGCAGTTGATCCTTTTACAGGGAAACAGAAAGAACCTGAAAAGTCTGCATCACAACCCGCAAAGAAAGCGGTACCGTTAACTCTTCCGAAAAAGAAAACACTCGGCCGCAATGATCCCTGCTGGTGCGGATCAGGAAAGAAGTTCAAGAAATGTCACTATCCGGAGATGGGGTGATAGTAGGGCAATCGGTGGGCTACTGTTCACTGTGAACTTTCGTAAAGATTAACCGTTATTTAGAGCGTTCTGTCTGCGCCTGAAAACCGTTTTGGAGGGAGTTCCCAACGAGGCATATCTACGAGTTGATCCCGGTGAGGTCCGTTGGTAACTGCCGTAATCGGTGTTGCAGTCTGTGCCTGGACAAATGACAAAAACTTCTTCGCATTATCTGGCAATTCGTCAAAAGTGCGTGCTTTCTGAGCCTCAGCTCCGTCCCATCCGGGAAGATCGATAAAAACAGGCCGCAGGTTTTCCTGATGCCATACACCCGGCTGATATGGGACACGCTCACCTGTTGTTTTATCAACATAATGGGTACAAACTTTCAGAGGCATGTCTTCACGTGCGATATCGAGGTGAGTACCTGCAAGCATCTCAATTCCTCCCATACGGATGTTGTATCTCATCATTTCCAGATCCAAAAGGCAGATATCGCGGGGTCTGCCTGTAGTTGTTCCATATTCATGGGCCTCTTCCCGAATCCATAATCCATACAGTTGTTCTTCTGACAACATACCTGCATCCTCAACCTTACCTCTCGGGAGCATCAAATCAGTCCTCATGTGTGCACTTCCGACACTTGACATATAGGTTATTTTCATGACACCTATTTTTTCCCTGATATCCTGTGCTCTCCACAACTGTGTACCTGCTGCGGTACCGTTGATACTGGTATCGGACGATGTGACGTCGGGGAGTCTTCCCAGAGCATGATGAAGTCCTACTGCCTGTGCTCCTTCAAAAAGCACACCTGCATTGAGATTCTGATACATCCGATGATGCATCATGAAGGTATTCTGGATCATCGAAGGCTTATCCGGCTGACTGGCATCACGCTCGATATACCAGTTCCTGACCGACTCCAGGCGGTCCAGGAATTCATCCATTGACCCGAGATTTCGAGTAACCGCTTTCTTTTGGTCACGGGTAGCGCGGAGATCGGGTACCTGCATTGTTTCAATCTCAAAATCATGCACGGCAAACTCTTTCGCATACCTGTCATATCGTGCCGCATATACTTCCCGCCAGTTTTCAGCCATAAGATCCTTGACATGAGTTCCTAACCTACTCAAATCATTGGCATACGTGGGGCTGATACCCATTCCCGTGCCTCCCCCTGACTTGCCTGAACTTTTAAATCGGTTTACGACTTCTTCAGCTCTTTCAAGATCTGTGACGAGTTTGGCTTCAGCACTCAAATATAACCTGTTCCTAAGGTCTCCGACGATTGCTTCACCATCTTCTATTTCAGTTTTAAGAGCCTCCATATTAATGACCATTCCGCTGTCCATGATACCGACTGCACGTTCTTCATTGATACAAGAAGGTACTTGGTGAAGCGGAATTTTTACGCCTTCAGGCGTGTATACAGTGTGACCGGCGTTAGAACCTCCCTGGAAGCGGACGACGTATGCCATCTGAATCCCCGGGATTGAAAGGATCTGTTCCAACTTATTGTCAACAATACGTCCTTTTCCTTCATCACCGAGTTGTGCTCCCACAATGGCGACAGTATGTTCACGAGAGAGAGCATTCAACAAGACCTCGGCACCCATAGGCATACCGACTGTGACTTGCTCTTTGTTGTAAATACGATCGATATCTTTCTGTATGAAGGGGACAGGATCGAAGAAGCGGGGATTACGTTCATTAACCATGGTTTGAAAGGCTTCTATTGAGTGTGGCATGAGCCTCATTATAATGAAGTTTCTTTATCAGTCAACGGTGCCCAAGCCCTAATTACTTACTAAATATGTAGATCAGTACACTTTCACGAGTCCCTTATCGAGAACTTTACGGAAACTCGATTTCAAGAAGAAAAAAGCTCCGACAATATATACGGCGTTCAGCAAAAAACTGATGCCTATCATCGCATAATTTACCTGTCCGTGCAGCAGCAGGTTCCTCCCTTGTTCAAAAATATAGCTTGTCGGAAGAGCGTGTGCTATGTACTGTGCCCATTTCGGCAGGGTCTCCAACGGGTAGTAAATGGCCGAAAACGGTGAGACGATCCACACGAAGGTCCATGCCAGGGTTTGTATACGTGTTCCGAAACGCAGTATGACGGATGAAATCATAAACCCGACCCAAACTCCGGTGAGTACCAAGGAGAGGAAAAAGAAAACAAGATGAACGGAATAATTGAGAATGCTGATATGGAAAAAAAGCCAGGCAAGAAGAGTGCCGAACATCAGGCTGATCAAAGCCTTCACCACTCCGAGTATTACCAGTCCGCTTATGAACTCAGCAAACTTCAGCGGAGAGACAAATAAATTGATGAGATTTTTATTCCACAATTCCTCAAGCAGGCTGACATTGATATCTGATTGTGTACGGTATACCAGATTCCACAATACGACACCCGAGATGAGCATAAATACGATGCTTTGAGACTCAGGTGAAAAGGATTGAAAATATACACCCGTGATACCCCATGTCAAAAGATCGAGCGTGATCCAGTAAAACGAGTCAGCCAAACGATCATAGCTCCTTCTGAAAAGGTAGAGATTGCGGAGTAAGACGGCGTAAATACGATGTAATTTCATATTAGTTATGGATTCCCGATCGCGGTCGGGAATGACAAAATAAATTTACATATCCCGGTTTTTGTTCTGACCGGCAATATATAAAAAGAAATCCTCCAGATCCGGCTTATCAATACTGATTTCATAATATTTCATTTTGTGATCCGATAAAAAGGATAAAAGCTTTGGAACCTGGCTTTCCTTTAATTCAATCACATACTCTCTGTCATCCTGACGGACTGATGCCTGATTTTGGTTCCCGAAACTCAACACGGAAGTCAAGTATTTCGGACTCATGACCAGTCTGACACGGACTGTATCGAGAGATTTCATCAAATTTTCCGGTGTATCATCTGCCACAATTATCCCGTTATTAATAAACAAAATCCTGTCACAAACTTCCTCAACTTCACTCATATTGTGGCTTGTGAAGACGATGGAAAGTTCTTTATTTGATCTTTCAGAAAGGATAAAATCCCTGACCATTTTTGCAACTTCAGGATCCAGACTTGACGTCGGTTCATCAAGAAGAAGCACTTTCGGGTCATTCACAAAGGCTTTTGCCAGATTGACACGAGTCAGTTGGCCAGCAGACAGCTCAGTCAGGGTTTGATGTAACAGCTTGTGTAGTCTGAATGCTTCGACAATTTTGTACAACTGTTCTTTACGGTTGGGAATGTCATAGAGGTATGATGTATAAGTCAGATTTTCCCTTACCGTGAGGTTCCAGGGTAAATTTGTGTAGGTCGATGAAAAGTTTACTTTCTCAAGTATTTCTTCTCTATTTGAATCAAAGTCACGGCCGAAATAGGAAATCATTCCCGCAGAAGGAGACAGGACACCCAAAAGCATCTGTATTGTTGTTGTTTTTCCGGCACCGTTCGGACCCAGTAATCCCAGTATTTCTCCCTTTTTCAGGGTAAATGAAATTGAATCCACTGCCTTAAATTTTCCGAATTGTTTTGTAAGGTTTTGCACCTTCAGAACGTCCATTTATTCATTATACAGAACATTCTTACAAATTGTTAGTTCGGAGCGGGTGATATAATGAGAATCTGTATGAAACCGAAAATAAGCATTATTATTCCGGCCCTGAATGAAGAAGTATATCTTCCGAAACTGCTGCAAAATCTTGCCGATCAGACGGTAAAGGATTTCGAAGTAATTGTGGTTGATGCTCATTCGGAAGACAAAACGAAGGAAAAAGCTGAGCAATTTGCAGGTAAAATTGATATACGGGTTGTGGAAGCAGACAAACGTCATCT
Organism: uncultured Gammaproteobacteria bacterium; assembly: GCA_964504235.1. Lineage (GTDB taxonomy): Bacteria > Patescibacteriota > Microgenomatia > UBA1406 > GWC2-37-13 > UBA1450. Next base: position 9,990 of record CAZDDM010000014.1, on the reverse strand, counting down.
TGCCTATCAGCGCAATTTCGGAGCCCGTGAAGCAAAAGGAGAGTATCTCCTGTTTCTTGATTCCGACATGAAACTTGATTCTCATTTTATTGAAGAACTGCTTCAAAACATTGAGGAATCCAAATATCTTATGTACCTTCCCCTTCATCTTCCTCACGACGGGACACCGTCGGATGAAGTATTGTTCAGAGTGATTTCTTCTTTTGTAGAGATGAGCCATTTGAGCCAGAAGCCCTTTACATACGGACCCGGAGCTGTTTTTCACCGTCATTTTTTCCGAACATTGGGAGGATATGATGAAGAGGTTTTTGTGTATGAAGATCATGAAATTGTCCAGAGAGCGAAAAAAAGAGGAGTCTCCGCCAGACTGCTTCCGCAGTCGAAAATATATTTTTCATTCCGGAGATTTAAAAAAGAAGGGAGAATTACGGTTCTAAGCAAATATCTTGTCGCGACAATGCATTTGTTGGTAAAAGGGAAAGTTGACAAGGAAGTATTTACCTATGAAATGGGCGGAAGTGCGAAGTATCTGGTTGAAAAACAGTCAGATATTGACCTTGCAAAAGAAGTAAAGAAGTATTTTTCAAAACTGAAAGAAGTACTTGAGGTACCGTAATTACTTGACGGTAACACTTTTTGCAAGATTCCTCGGTTTATCAGGGTCAAATCCTTTGGCAAGTGCGAGATAATATCCCATCAGCTGAGCAATGACAACATTCGGGATGATCGTAGCGTCGGCACAGTTTTTCACTTCAATATATACATCATAGACGTCACTTCTTTTGCTTGACACACCGATCACGAACGCACCGCGGGCCTTCACTTCGTGTGCGGCTGACAAAGTGTCTCCATACGTTTCGTCTTCGGGGTTGAAAAGTATGACGGGAGTTCCTTTCTCAATAAGCGCAATGACACCGTGTTTCAGCTCACCGGCAGCAAATCCTTCCGCATGGACATAGGAAACCTCCTTAATTTTCAGTGCTGATTCAAGTGCTGCAGCATATGAAACACCGCGTCCCAGGATAAAAATATGGTTCTGATCCTTAATACGGGCAGCAAGCTCTTCTAACGCCTCTTTTCGATTCAAGAGGCCGTCAATTTCTTTGACTGCTTTTCGAATATTTTTTATTCCGTTTTTTAACGTACCGTCAAGCTCATGAGCAATAAGATACAGAAAAGCAATTTTAGAAGTATATGCTTTTGTTGAAGCGACAGCTTTTTCGGGGCCGGCTGACAAAAGCATGCTGTAATCTGCCATTCTATATAATGTTGAACCGAGGACGTTTGTCAAAGCGACAAGTTGCGCTTTTTTCTGTTTTGCTTTCTGGACACTGGCAATGATGTCTATTGTTTCCCCGGATTGTGAAAGAGCCATGACAAGTGAGGTTTCTTTAAGAAAATCTACCAGATAGGAAAACTCGGATCCGATGGAAAAATTGATGTGTCGTTTAGCAATTTTTGAGAAGAGATATGTTCCTGCCAAACATGCATATGACGCGGTGCCGCATCCGACCAGATATGTCCCGTATGCTTTTCGGATTCGTTCTGCGACTTCTTTGATACTGTCAGTTTGAGAGTCGGCGATCTGAGAGATGACTTTCGGCTGTTCGTAGATTTCTTTCAGCATATAATGATCAAAAGTACCCAGTGTTGTCGATTCAGCATCATACTTCAGTTTTGTATACTTGATTCGTTTTTCCTGGCTTTTATCGTCGAACAAAGTCACTTCTTTTCGATTAATACAAATCATTTCCCCGTCTTCGACAAAATATACCTCTTTTGTATACGGAATAATTGCGGATGCATCCGAAGCGATAAAATACTCGTTTTGCCCTTTGCCGATTACGATCGGAGAGCCGTTTTTGAAAATATAAAATACTTCCATTTTCGGGAAAAATGCAATTACCGCATTCATGCCCGTAATTACTGTTTTTAGCTTATAGGTTATAGTTTTTAGGTCGGGTTCAGTCTTGTGGTATTCTTCAAGCTGATGGGCGAGGATTTCTGAATCAGTTTCTGACTTAAATACATGTCCTTTTTTCAATAATTCAGCTTTCAGGTCTGCAAAATTTTCAACAATTCCGTTGTGTACTATGACTATCTCACCGTTACAGCTTACATGAGGATGAGCGTTTTCCGTTGTAACGCCTCCGTGAGTTGCCCATCTGGTATGACCAATTCCCATTAAAGAAGATATTTTCGGCAGGGTGGCCTCTCCGATTTTTCCCGTATGCTTTTCGACGTATAAATCGTTATTTTCTTTTTTGACGGCAACACCCCATGAATCATAGCCGCGGTATTCAAGTGATTTGAGTCCGTTGAGTATGAGTTCTCCGGCATTTGTTTTAGTTCCGATATATCCGAATATTCCGCACATAGTAGTTGTATTATAAAGACTTATCCGTCAGATGCAATTTTTGCCGGATAATGTTGAACAATTTGTCAAAAAAGATGCCCCCCAGGACCAGCATCCAGCCGAAGAACGGAAGAATTTTCGGAAGGACTCTCATAGTCACATAATTTATCGTATGTTCGATCCTCCAGCTTTGGCGCTCCGTTATGAGTGATCCGATCGTCTGTTGTCTCAGCGGCTCAAGAATGTGTTTATCGTACTCAAAGGCAAACAGAAGAATGATAAACCCCACCATTATCAGAATTTTGCCGCGGGACGGTTTATACAATGCAAGTATGAGCGCTGTCAAAATCCCAATAGAGTAGAGAATTGCTTCAAAATTATGAAGAAGGATAAAATAAGCGGTGTACATCAGGTTTTGCTGCGTGTCTGGGGCGATCATACTGGACTTTTAAAGATACAAGATTTGCGGGAAAGATACAATCAAGAAAACATGTCAATCTGGTCGGGGTTTGTTTCCTTCTTTTTCTCTTCTTTTTGTATAGGTTTTACTTCGATTTGTTCATAAAGCTTAGTGACGAGAGAAAAGAGTTCCAGTTGTTTCAGCTGGTCTTTCATATCCTCACGGAAACCGGTGAAGGCAAGCTGGGATTTGGGAGGATTTACTTCAACATCACGGACGATAGTAGCAATTTTTTTGAAAAGCAGAATCTGCTCCTTGTGCTCTTCTAAAATACTTCGCCATTTTTCATTGTCGACCTGATCAAGGTGATTAAGTAATTCCTCTACACTGGGATGAATTTTCAGCAGTTTCTGTGCGGTTTTCGGGCCGATACCGCGGGCTGTATTATAGTTATCAGAAGAGTCACCGGCCAGCGCTTTATAGTCGGGAATGTGCTCGGGTGTGACGCCGAACTTTGTCTCTACTTCATGCGGAGTGAATAGATCAAAATTAGTGACTCCGCGTTTCGGTGCAATTAAAAAGACTTTGTCATCAGTCAGCTGCAGAAGATCTCGATCTCCTGTGAGAATAAGTACCCGGTCAAAATCTTTTTTTTGTTTTTCGCTGATTGTCCCGATGATATCGTCGGCTTCAAAACCCGGTTTCTCAAGTCGCGTCACCCCTCCTTTGTCCAACAGCTCTTTGATTTTCGGAATCTGTACTTTCAAAGTATCTTCCATCGGAGGTCGCTTTGCCTGATAACCGTCAAAAAGCTTTTTTCGGAATGTCGGTTTGGGCGTGTCGAAACAAACAGCCAGATGAGTTGGCCGGAAATCCAGGAGGACTTTCTGCATCATCAAAAAAAAACCGTAAATTGCACCCGTCGGCATCCCGTCACGGGTGGCAAGAGTATCCGGAAGGGCATGATAAGCCCGGTGGATCATTGCATGAGCGTCTATAAGAAGTAACGTTTTCATAACAGATATTTATTGTACTCCGATTACCTTCGAATGGGAAGATTAGGATTTGGATGTTTTCTGTGATTTGTTTGTTTTTGTATCAATCTTGTCATCAATAAGCTTATCTTCAAAAGCTTTTTTCACTCCGACTATCTTTTCGAACTGATCCTGATCCATACTTTCATGCTTTACGAGTTCATCCGATACGGCATCAAGCTGTTTCCGATGTTTTTTGACAAGTTCAACTGCCTGTTTGTAAGCGGTATTCAGTATCTCACTGACTTCGTGATCAATTTTTGCAAGCATTTCCTGAGAAATATCATTTCCCTGCCATCCCTGTCGGTAATCAGTAATATCGGTTGTTGCTCCGAAATTCACAGGGCCGAGACTGCTCATCCCGAAATCCATCACCATTTTCCGGGCGATAGTAGTCGCCTGATCAAAATCATTGGCGGCTCCCGTTGTGATCTCCTTGAATACAACTTCTTCAGCTGCACGTCCGCCCATCATGACTGCAAGGCGTTCAATAAGGGCCGTTTTTGATGTGTGGAGTTTATCTCTTTCAGGAGGAATAAGGGTATATCCGAGAGCCATTCCGCGTGAGACAATGGAAATCCGATGTACAGGATCCGTATGCTCCTGATAATGAGAAACGATTGCGTGTCCCGCTTCATGATATGCGGTAATTTTTTTATCATACTCTGTCTGCAAACGCTTTTTTTCCGGGCCGAGTTTGACTTTAGTGGCCGCTTCCTCAATATCTTCCATATTGATTTTGTCGCGATTGTGACGTGCTGCTGTGATTGCAGCTTCGTTCAGCATATTCTCGATGTCAGCACCTGAAAACCCGACGGTTCTTTTTGCTACGCGTTCCCATTTCACATCATCTGCCACAGGTTTGTTTCGTGCATGAATGGAAATAATTGACGCACGTCCTTCGACATCCGGATAATCAACAAGAATTCTTCGGTCAAAACGCCCCGGTCGGAGAAGGGCAGGGTCAAGAAGATCTCCACGGTTTGTTGCAGCAATAACAACCACCTGTTCATTCGGTGTGAATCCGTCCATCTCAACAAGGATCTGGTTCAGTGTTTGTTCCCGTTCGTCATGTGAAGACATCACACCGGTTGAACGGGCGCGGCCGATTGCATCTATTTCATCGATAAAAATAATGGCTGGTGCATTTTGTTTTGCATTGGCAAAAAGATCTCTTGCACGGGCGGCTCCGATTCCGACAAGCATTTCCATAAATTCAGATCCAGCTATGGAGAAGAACGGAACACTGGCTTCTCCGGCCACGGCTTTCGCAAGAAGCGTTTTTCCCGTACCCGCCGGTCCCACAAGCATGACACCCTTCGGGGGTCTGGCGCCGAGTTTTCGGTATTTGCCGGGATTTTTCAAAAAATCTACGACTTCTTCGAGTTCCTTTTTTGCTTCCTCAACACCCGCGACGTCCTTAAACGTTATTTTTGAGGTTTCTTTATTAAATCGTTTTGCTTTTGATTGTCCGAACGAAAAGACGGAGTCTTGTGCTCCACGTGCCTGTCGGAATATAAACCAGAAGAAAACAAAGAGAAGAATTGCCGGAATCACGCTGCCCAAAAACCGCAGCATCTCAATGCCGCTTTGTGTATCCTCAACCTGCAGGTTCACCGTATCGAGCTGTATTCCAGCATCATTCAGAATCTGCCGGAAGTTATCACCCGGTTCAATGTAGGTGATTGCCTGTTCATTGTCGTCATATACTGCAGTTACTTTTGTATCCTCAACTATCACTTTATCAACGTTCTTTCTTTTGATATCACTGATGATTTCGGTCAATGATCTTTCTTTTGATGCGGATTGAGAATGGATAAAGGGAGAAAGGAGAGTATATATGAAAAATCCTGCAAAGAGGATAATAAATATTGTTTTCACGTCGAGATTGACTTTAATTTCTTTCATGTTTGGCATATTCTTTTCGGATTTTTTTGGTTTTTTCATACCGCACTATTCTATCAGATCTTTGCTAGAATATACAAGCGGACCAAGGGGTTAACTGCTAATAATTATCGTATTTTTCGTGCGTATGACACGCATTCTAAACTTAACAAAAGAAAGTAAAGATCTCGTAATAAATGAAACCGTAAAAACGTTGAAAAACGGAGGGCTTGTCGTATTTCCTTCGGATACGGTCTACGGGCTTCTTGTGGATGCCACTCAGGAACGCGCTGTGGATAAACTCATTGCTTTTAAAAACCGTCCTCCCGGTAAAGCGATTTCAGTTTTTGTACGGGATATGGGAATGATAGATAAGTATTCAGTACTGACTGAAAAGCAGCGCACACTGCTTGAAACTATTCTTCCCGGACCATTTACGGTAGCTTTGCCGTCAAAACATATTCTGGTTTCCAGACTGGAATCAGAAACGGGTACACTGGGTGTGCGTATTCCTGATTTTGCATTGGTGAACGAATTGATTCAGGCATACGGGTCACCGGTCACGGCAACTTCCGCCAATCTCGGAGGAAGTAATCCGCACTATTCGATTGAGTCTTTTTTGCATCAACTGCCGAAAAAGAAAGAAGAGCTTATTGATCTGATTGTCGACGCCGGAAAACTTCCGAGAAATAAACCTTCTACGGTAGTTGATCTGACGGGCGATGAAACAAAAACCTTACGGGAAGGAGATATCTTATTTAATAATAAAAATCTATACCGCTCAAAATCGCCGGAGCAAACGCAAAAGATAGGAGAATTCATCGCAGATAAAGCGATAAAAAAAGCAGCAGGAAAACCCGTTGTAATTATCCTGAAAGGAGATCTGGGAGCCGGAAAAACGGAAATGACCAGAGGCATGGCACACCATTTAGGAATAGAAAAAGTAGTGTCACCTACGTTCGTGATTTACTACGAATACGATATTCCTCATGAAAAGAAACTAAGTTACAAGTGGTTTGTGCATGCCGATCTGTACAACATTACCGACCCTCAGGAGTTTGAAAATCTCGGATTTGAGCACTATCTCAGTTCTTCATCAGTCCTGATTTTTGAGTGGGGAGAAAAACTTGGTGACTTATTCGAGAAATTCCGACAACAGGCACATGTTCTCTTCGTTGAAATCAGACATAAAAGTGAATCGGAAAGGGAAATCGAGATTAAAGAGTAACATAGTAATAAGTCTTCTAAAAGATAGTATGATAAAACTATGTCTTCACTGTCTTCTCAAATATCATCCATTGTACGTAGGCAAAAGAAACTGATCTTCGGTTTTTTTGTGATTCTCATAATCCTGACAGTTTATGACAAACTACTGGCCCCTGATGTATCTTTGCAGTCACGTTATTCGAAAAACACTTCTCAGAATTCCGCTCCTCCTGTAAATACGGGTCCCATTGTCTGGCAGGCAGATCATGAGACGGAAGATGCGACGCAGTGGATGTCACGTAAAAGCGAACAGACATGGCAGGACTCCGGTTTGTGTATCCGTCCGAAAAACGGTGTCAGTACGGATGTTGCCCGCAGCGGCAAATACTCTCTCAAAATGACGATCGGCAGTTGGTTTCCGCACTCCGGTTGTCGTCAGTTCAGATACCCGGAAGCCAAATCCGGCGAGGATTATTACTATAGTGCATGGCTTTATTTCCCCGAAAAATACACGGTGTCGGGATGGACGAATATTATGCAGTTCAAGGCTAAAAGATTCTCTCAAAACGGGGGACCCAGCGATTTGTTTTGGTCGGTACGTTTGAAATCTCATGAAAACGGAGAACCGTATTTTCAGCTCAGTTGGAAAGGCGGCGAAGGAGCGGTGAGTGGACCGACTGCAGAGGACACAGAAATCAAACCGAAACTATTCGATCAATCTATTGTAAATGTTCCTTCAAAACAATGGATTCATCTCGAAATATTTCTCAGGCAGTCCAGTGATTTTGACGGTCAGATTATCGTATGGCAGGACGGGCAGGAAATTTATAATCTTGACGGAATACGTACAAAATTTGATGACAGTTACAACAGCTGGAGTGTTAACAGCTACGGTGCGGGAATTTCACCTTCTTCATTTACCGTTTATGTCGACGATGCTGCAATCAGCACAGAACGATTAGGTCCATCATATTATAAATAATTATCCTGTCCTGATAGGGTATAATACGATATGGCAAAAACGGTACTTGCAATCGATACATCCTGTGATGAAACGGCGTCCTCCGTCGTCTGCGGACGGCGTGTGCTTTCAAATGTTATTTATTCTCAGGTTCTGATGCATAAAGAGTGGGGTGGGGTAGTCCCGTCCATAGCGCGCCGTGCACATGAAGAGCGGATCGAATGGGTGGTGACTGAAGCCTTAAAGAAATCCAAACGGTCAATAGAGGAAATTGACGCGATCGCCGTGACGTACGGTCCGGGACTTGCTATTGCTCTTGAAGTCGGCATCAGGTATGCACAGGAACTGGCAAGAAAATATCATAAACCCATCGTACGGGTCAATCATATGGAAGGCCATCTTTATTCTCCTTTTGTCCAAAACAGTAACGGCAATCCGAGAAGAGAATTTCAGTTTCCGTATCTCGGTTTGCTGGTATCAGGAGGTCATACGGAACTGGTTCTTTTCAAAGATCACCTCCGATATGAAATTCTCGGGGAAACAGTTGATGATGCGGCTGGAGAAGCACTGGACAAAGCGGCCCGCATGCTCGGTTTCGGGTATCCCGGCGGACCGGTCATTGAAAGACTCGCAAAACAGGTTGGGAATGTCGACAACTATATTTTTCCCCGGCCGATGATGAAATCAGGAGATTTGAATTTTTCATTTTCCGGATTGAAAACGGCACTTCTTTATAAAATCAGAAAGATGGATGATACCGAGAAGAACAGGGAAATTGGGTATCTTGCCAGCTCATTTCAGGAAGCGGTCTTCAGAACGTTGATTAAGAAAACGGAACGGGCGATGACGGAAACGGGAATAAACAGGCTGCTTGTCGGAGGGGGAGTTGCGGTCAATCAGTACCTGCGGCAGTTGATGCGGGAGCTGGCAAAAAAGCATAAAGGATCGGTATATTTCCCTGCTTTGAAATATTTGAACTATGATAATGCCGCGATGATCGGGATTGTGGGGGCGCTACGGGCAGAGAAAGGAATCTTCATTGAAAGTGAAAATGAACTTGATCGGGTACCGAGACTGTCTTTGTTGCAGTCGAGTATTTGATTTGCTAAACTAGGCAAAGAAATCATCAAGAAGTAATCCGCTTGAATGCGTCTCTGAAAAAACGCAAAGCTGAGTTAGTCGATAAAAATGATCAGTAGGTAACGAGCAGTACAGTTGCGTTTTTTCATTTCCACATTCTGCGCGTTTACTTCTTCACATGTTGACGATTATCATTCTCTATTCTATATCATGCTAAAACTCAAAAATCTGAAAGTCAGTATCGAAGAAAAACAAATCCTCAAGGGAATCGATTTTGAATTTGAAAAAGGAAAAACATATGCCGTGATGGGACCGAACGGATCGGGAAAATCAACTCTTGCATACTCGATTATGGGTCATCCTGCATATGAGGTGAGTGAAGACTCAAAGATCGAATACAACGGTGAAGATATCTCTGAGATGGAACCTGACGAAAGAGCGCGTGAAGGTATTTTCCTTTCATTTCAAACACCTCTGTCTCTGTCCGGTGTGAAAGTTTTTCAGCTTTTGCAGCTTGCTCTGCAAGGAAAAAAAGATCCTCTGAAGATTCGTGAAGAAGCAAAAAAATACGCTCAGGAATTGGGAATTAGCGAAGAACTTCTGAATCGTCCTTTGAATGAAGGCGCTTCTGGGGGAGAACGAAAAAAAATGGAAGTACTCCAGGCTGCCGTTCTGGAAAAAAAGCTTCTCATATTTGATGAAGTTGATACCGGAGTTGATGTTGATTCCTTAAAATCAATTTCGAAATTTCTTACGAAACATAAGGAAGACAAAACGTATATTGTGATCACTCATTACAATCGTATTCTTCATCATTTGAAACCTGATTATGTCCTGGTGATGATGAGCGGAAAACTGGTCAAGGTCGGAGGGCCGGAACTGGCGAAGAAGATTGAGGATGAGGGATATAAAAAAGTATAAAGTAAATAACTTTGTACGTAGGAATTCGATTTTTTCGCGAGTTATTCGCTTGTGGAGGAGTAAGATATGCACACGAAGTTAGTGGTGATCTGCTCAACCAAACTCGCTCAAAAATCCTAATTCCTACGTTATTATGAAAAGCTCACAA
>CAZDDM010000013.1:0-28006 GCA_964504235.1 uncultured Gammaproteobacteria bacterium | reverse complement strand
TCTGAAGCAGCGCTTCCATGGGATGGACCTCCTTTCCTGTTGTTGTTTGTTTTTTTGGTTTATTTTTTGCCATAAATTATTCTCCTTCCCCTTTTGGGGATAGGTTATTACTATACCACATTTTGGGTAAAATACAACGTTTTTTCCGTAAAGAACGCCGTGTTATCGAAGTTTGTCGAGGGAAGATTTTGCCTCTTCATTTTTTTTAAGAAGTGATTGGAGGGTATCTATTTCTGCCTGAGTTGTTTTTTCCATAACATCGGTTATAACTTGTTTGTGTTTTGCATTGCTTTGATACAGCTCCGGCATGAAATCACTCGGGTATGAACCGCCCTGTTCTTTTACTTCTTTAAGAAGCTCTGGGATGTGCAGGAATTTGTCCTCGGCTTTCATCAGTTCTTTTATAGCAAGCTGCTCCGTACCTTTATTGGCCAGTTCCATGGCGGCGGACATATGTTTGTCAGAAAGATGCAGATACAAATTTGCCTTTTTATAGTTGTCACGGGTTGTGAAAAGAAGGATATTATCACGCATTACTTTTACGAGATACAGCGGATGGTCCGGCAGCAAACCGGGATACGGAAGTTGGTAAAGTACTTCTTTTTCTTCTATATTGATGGATTGAGATTGCGTAATGTTGTAAATCGAAGGAACGAAAAAAAGTGCAGACAGAAACGCAAGAACAATAATAACGAACTGTTTCATAAACCAAAATTATGTAAATAATAACCCCGCTCTCTCTTGAAAAAATCTTCGATATGAGCGGGGCTATATTTACGAGTTATTTAACTCTTCTTTTAAGACTTTTACCAGCGGTAAAGCCCGGTGTTTTTGTTGCAGGGATTTTGATTTCTGCACCAGTCTGAGGATTGCGTCCTTTTCTGGCTGCTCGTCCTCTGACGAGGAATGTTCCGAAACCAGTAACCACTACCTTTTCACCTCGCTCCATTGCTTCAGCGACTGTGTCAAAGACTGCATTGACTGCATCTTTTGCTGCTTTGGAGGTGAGTCCGGCTCTTTTTGCTACTTGAGCAATAAGGTCAGCTTTTGTCATGTATTATTTCACCTCCTTTCTTTGACTGTGTATGCTTCTACTCTCTTCAGCCATAGGCCGATCGTCTGATGGACGAAGATAGAGCGTAGGAGTAAGATATAACATAATCTCCTTTACAGCTTATCTCCTACTGGGCCTCTTGTCAATCCGTACTTAGTTGATCGTATTGCTACAATCTATATCAATTGTACTTTGCCGTCGCTTCAGCACGGTATTCCCGGAGCACTGTGATCTTTATCTGCCCGGGGAATACATCGAATTTTTTCTCCAATTCCTCTTTTAGTTTTGATGCCAAAATGGTCGCATCATCATCTGAGATCTCATCAGGTCTGACAATAACCCGAAGTTCACGACCGGCCTGCAAAGCATATGCTTCACGCACGCCTTTTTGTTTTGTTGCCGTTTCCTCGATTGTTTTGATTCTTTTCAGATATTCCTGAAAGTCTTCATGCCTTGCACCGGGCCGTCCTCCTGAGACAGCATCAGCAATATACACAATGATTGCTTCTATTGATGGGAACGGAATGTCTTCATGATGAGCTGCGACACAATCCACTACTTTCTTTGCAAAACCGTGTTTCTTCAACAGTTCTACACCGAGATCGACATGTGAACCTTCTTTATCAGTCACAACTTTCCCGATATCATGCAGGAGACAGCCGATTTTTACGGTATTTACATCTGCCTTGAGTTCCTGTGCTATTGCGATACCGATACGGGTTTCTTCAAGCGTATGAAGGATCATATTCTGACCGTATGAGTATCTGAATTTAAAGTGTCCGAGAAGTTTCACCAGCTCATGCGGTAAATTGAACACACCTACGCGATGAACCAAATCTTCACCTGCTTTATAAATCGTTTCGTCAACTTCTTTTCTTACTTTTTTAACGATTTCTTCAATTCTCTGCGGCTGAATACGCCCGTCTTTGATGAGTTTCTCCATAGAGACTCGGGCAATTTCACGACGGACTGCATCAAATGAAGATATCCGAATAACACCTTCTTCCTCCAAATCTACATCGACACCGGTGGCAAGTTCAAAAGCCCGTATATTCCGTCCGTCTTTCCCGATAATTCTTCCTTTGTAATCATCGCTCGGAAGCTGAATAACAGCAAGTGTATATTCAGAGACATAATCGGTTGCTCCGTATCGCATGGAGTCTATAAGAATTTCTTTTGCCTTTTCTGCAGATGTTTTTTTAATTTCTTCTTCAGATTCGCGGATCTTTTTTGCAACCTCTCCCTTCAGTTTATCTTCCCATGCGGAGAGAAGTAGTTTACGCGCTTCGTCTTTCGTCATTTGAGCGATCTTTTCCAGCTTTACAATGATTTGGTCTTTAGATTCTTCGTATTCTTTTCTTTTCTTCTCGGCAAGCTGTTCTTTATCACGAAGACTTTGCTCTTTACTTTGAGCGGCTTTTTCACGTTCCTCAATCGTTTGTTCTTTTCGGGAAAGTCTTTTTTCAATTTCAAGACTATCGCTCATGATTTTGCGTGCTTCCTTTTCCGCATCCTGCTTGATTCGTAATGCTTCCTCAGTAGCGTGCAAAATTACTTCCTTTGCCTGCTGCTTCGCCTTTGTTATCTCTTCCTGTCTTTCCTTTTTGAAGATGGAATTTATGAGTGACTGTAACATACAATTTGTGTGATGAAGGGGTGGAAGTGGGTATGGTGTTCAAATCCTTTTATATACAATATGCAGAAAAATTCTGCATCAGAATCAAGTTCCTGCTTTATGAGGAATTATGATTGTTTTGTACTACTATAATAAGATAAAAAGATTTGTATTCGCATACTAATATAAGTAAATTATGTTGTTAACACCCAACTTCATCAATTATTAACCCTTCTATTGTACCTCCTCTTGCCTGTTTCTTCAATACAATCATTCTATTGGGTGTTTTTTTCGAGCTCATCCAGTGCTTCTTTTGCGGTATCGAATGAGAATCCGCGGCGGGAAAGAAAATCAATTGCGCGTTTTTTTCGCTTGAGAGGATCAAGATTTTTATACCGGGACCATGCCTTCCTGAGTGCTTCTTTTGCTAAAATGTCTTCTTGTATTTCGTGTTTCTCGAAGTAATCATTTATTTTTTCTTCCGGTAGGCCTTTTTTTAGAAGTTCCAACCTTAGAGCGTACATACCTTTAGGTTTTGCTGTAGTCCGATATCTGACGTAAGATTCAATAAATATATCATCATTGAGATACTTTTGAAGTTTCAGCTCCTGCATGACCTCTTTAACATCCTCATCCGTTGCATGATATTGATCGGCCTTCCTTTTCAGGTAATCGAGCATTTCTTTTTCACTTCTTTGGCGAAGATAAAGATAAAAATATGCTCTGTTAAGAAGCTTATCTTTATTTTCTTTTGACATATTCTGATGACCTATTCCGCTTTTATATCAATCTTCTCTGTCTTTGCTTTTTTGACATCCAGAACTTCATAGACTTTCTTTGTCAGCTCCTGTCTCAGTTTATCATCCTGCTTGAGGGTTTCCTTCGTCTGCTCCATCCCCTGACCGACAACGGTTCCACCGTATTTGTAGAATGCACCGCTTTTATCCAAAATGTTCTTTTCAGCGGCAATATCTACCAGAGATCCGAGATTATCAACCCCGTCCGGCAATATTGAAAATTCTGCTTTTTTAAAAGGCGGAGCAACTTTGTTTTTGACGACTTTCACTCGGACCCGGGCTCCGAGTACTTCGTCGCCTTTTTTGAGTGTTTGAATTTTGCGAACATCCATACGCACCGAGGCGTAAAATTTAAGGGCCATTCCTCCCGGAGTTGTTTCGGGATTTCCGAACATTACTCCGATTTTCATACGAAGCTGGTTGGTGAAGATAATGGTAGTTTTTGATTTCGATACGACTGCCGTGAGTTTCCTCAAAGCCTGGGACATAAGTCTTGCCTGAAGTCCCATTTGAGCATCCCCCATTTCACCTTCAATTTCAGCGCGCGGGACAAGTGCTGCGACAGAGTCAACAACAATAAGATCAACCGCTCCGGATCGGACCAATGTTTCCGTTATTTCCAGTGCCTGTTCTCCAGTATCGGGCTGAGATATCAACAATTCATCAAGGTTCACTCCCAAAATCTCTGCCCAGGCAGGGTCAAGAGCATGTTCCGCATCCACAAATGCGGCTGTCCCGCCTGATTGCTGTACTTGAGAAACAATCGAAAGAGTAATAGTTGTTTTACCTGAAGCTTCGGGACCGTATAATTCAATAATTCTTCCTTTGGGAATTCCTCCGACGCCGAGGGCAATATCGAGAGGAAGAATTCCCGTTGAGACGGTTTCTACAGCCGTGGACGGCCCTTCTCCCATTTTCATAATCGAACCTTTCCCGAATTGTTTTTGAATTTGTTCAATTGCAAGGTCAATAGCTTTGTTCTTTGCGCTTCTTTCAGGAGTATCAGTTGTTTTTTTTACTGCCATACATATATTCAAATAGTAATTGCACACATTATTGCAGACAAAAAAACAAAAATCAATCCAATGATTGCGTAATGATATAACAAAAGAAGTGTTTCTTATTGAAGTCTTACCTGTTTATTATTTTCTTCTCAGGTAAATGCCGGCAGTCATTGCGGCAAGAGAGAGAGGCAGCATCAGTGTTGCTGCACCTGTTTCCGGAATTTGATTGACGCCACCTTTAGTATTGTTTGTATTTACATAGGTGATCGTCTTTGTTCCGTTGTTCGGTGTTCCTGTTTGAGAACCGCTTTCAACCACTTTTATCTGAACCGGTGTTGTTGTCGGTGTTCCCGAAAGAATCTCGACCATACTTCCTGCTTTTGTCGGAGTAGGAGTCGGTGTTTCTTCTTCATTGTTAAAAAGGAAAGCAAAAGGATTCCAACCTCTGCTTCCCTCTGCTTCGGGTGGGGTTGCGGTAGGAGTAACCGTCACGGTTACGTTATTTCCGTCGGCAACGGTCGACTGTTGTCTGACACGGTTGCTGATCCACACAAAGATGAGGATCAATACAATAAATCCGAGTACGAGTGAAACAAGTTTGTTAAATTCCATAGAGAGTATTATATCATTATAGGATACTGTTTGCAACGGTTTCTTACGTAGTTTTGATCATCATAGTGCGGCATTACGAACCGTGTGCAAATGCGTACAAAAAAACTTTTGCGGCTCCTGATTTTTTCAGTGCTGTTGTCGCCTCTTTAGCCGTACTTGCAGAAGTGAAAATATCATCCACTAATATGATTGTTTTCCCGCGGATGTAATCTTCATTTACCGCAGCAAATGCTCCTTTGATATTTCTCTCCCGCTCTTTTCTGGTTACGATTTTTGCCTGAGGAGGTGTGTTTTTAATTCTCTTAAGGCTGTCCGTCATAGAAATCCCTGTTTCCTTTGAAAGATGACGGGCAACAATTTCTGCCTGATTGAATCCCCTGAGTTTTAGCCTTGCAGAATGAAGGGGAATAGGTTGAATAAGAACTTCCGCCCGGGGAAGTTCTTGGTATATCTCCGTTCTCCACCAGTGATCCGGGAAAAGTTCAACAATCTGATTAAAAACATCATATGCAAGTCTATACTTAATTCCTTTTACGATTTTTTTTGCGATTGCGTTGTACCTGACAACCGAGACTGCACCGTCCAGTCCGTTTTGTTTTTTACATCGGTCATGCGTTATTCCTCCTTGTGAGTTTCGGAAGCAATACGGACAAACATCACGTATGGACGGTCGGATTTCTTTTCGGCATGTCTCACACAACACTCTACCGATTTTCGCACAACCTATACAGTATTTAGGGAATAATATGTCAAGTAACATACCTGATATACATAAGAGTATAACAATTCGTAAAATCTCTTCTGTTTGATGCATTTTGAGTGCTTGAAATTTGATGTTAATATGTTTATTATTTGTGGATAAGTTATCCACATTTTATCCTTAATATTCACACATGGCCATGTTGACGTCTTTCTGGGATTCTTTTCTCGAGTCTATCTCCGAAAAAAAAGAAAAAAACCCGATATTTTTCTCCATTCTGAAAGATGCACAACCTGTCGAAATTAAAGGAGATACTTTGGTTTTATCCTGCAGCAGCAATGGGGCCAAAGGTTATCTTGATAAGAAGAAAGAGGAAATAGAAGATCTGGTCTCATTCAAGGCCGGTAAAAAAACTTCAGTTGAGATTATTATTCAGGAAAAAAAACTTGACGGGACAGCGCCTCTTTTAGACTTTCAGCCGTCAAAAGAAGATGTATATCGTAAATCGGGGTTAAATATTAACTATAACTTTGAGAACTTTGCCGTTTCTCCGACAAATCAAATAGCCTTTGCGGCAGCACAATCCGTTGCAAAATCCCCGGGGGTTTCATACAATCCTCTGTTTTTTTACGGCGGTGTCGGCGTCGGAAAAACACATCTGGCACAGTCCATTGCGAAAGTGATCCTGGATCAGGATTCTGAAAATAATGTATATTTCTGTTCCAGTGAAAAATTTATGAACGAGCTTATTGAATCAATTCGGGCAAAAACTACCGCACGGTTCAGAAAGAAGTACCGTTCTCTCAACCTTATTATTGTCGATGATATTCAGTTTCTGGCGGGAAAACAAACCGTTCAGGAAGAGTTTTTTCACACATTCAACAGTATTGTTTCGGCCGGAGGACAGGTGGTTTTGACATCTGACCGTCCGCCGTTTGAGATCAGGAATTTGGAAGATCGCCTCCGTTCACGTTTTTCAGGAGGCCTTATTGTAGATATTCAACAGCCTGATTTTGAGCTTCGTACCGCAATTCTCCTCATTAAAGCAAGAGAAAAAAATATTGCAATCGACATGGAGGCGGCAAAGATCATCGCCGAGACCGTGCTTGATACGCGTTCGCTTGAAGGAACTCTGCTGTCTTTGTATGCCAGAACGCTTACTTCCAATTCAAGCAGAATAGATCTGAGTATTGTTGAGGATTTTTTCCATGCAAAAACGGAACATGTCAAAAAAAGGATTTCACCTCAGGACGTCATTAAAACCGTTTGTTCTTTTTACAATATAAAACAATCACACATCAAGGGTGCTACCAGGAAAAGTACAATCGCTCATGCCCGTCAGATTGTTATGTATCTTCTCAGGACCGAACTGGCTCTGAATCTTGAAGAAGTTGCATATCTTGTAAAAAGAAAAGATCATACAACGGTTATACATGCAATCAATAAGGTACGTGAAAAGAGTATGAAAGACGATTCATTCAGGCATGAAATCGAGATGATAACAAAGTCATTGCAATCGTCAACATGATTTCCACACGTTATAAACACGGGTTTTTTGCCGGTTTGTTTTGTCTTGAAAATCCCTTTTTGATTTTATACACTTATGCACAGCTCCTATTACTACTATTTTATATATAACTAACTATGAAATTCACAATAGATCGGGATGTATTCTTCAATCAAATCAATACTGTCCAAAAATTTACCTCAGACAGATTGAATACATCTGCAGCCTTACAGGGAGTATATATAACAGTAGAAAAGAAAAAGATACATTTCTATGCAACGGACTTGAATACGTATTGTCACACCGTATCGGATCTGTCTGCAGATGAGGCAACGGATATCATAATTGAACCGAAAAAGATATTGGAATTTGTTCAGTTCTTACAGCAGGGAGATATCCACATTACCGTAGAAAACAACTCAATACTTATCCAGCAGGAAAAAACAAAAGGAACCTTCCCGGTAATTGTAGCTGAAGATTTTCCGTTACCTCCGAAGCTTACAGAAGAAGCACAGGAGGTGAAACCCGAATTCTTACTTAACAATCTTCCCTTCCTTCTTTTTACGGCTTCAAGTGATGATGCCAGACCTGTTTTGACCGGAATCAACTTTGTTGCTTCAGAAGAGGATCTTACTCTTGTCGCAACAGACGGCTTCAGACTTTCTCTAGTAAAAGAAAAAAGAAAAGGAACATTCTCATCAATGATTATTCCGGCAGATTTTTTAAAGGAAGTTCTACGGTATGTCAGAGATGCAAAAACAGTATCGTTCACCTACTCTGAGAAAGAACACTTAGTATTGTTTAAGGTCGGAGAAACAGAATTCTATTCACGTCTTATCGACGGAGAGTTTCCTCCATACGAACGTGTTATTCCGGAAGAAAAAAAAGCAACGGCTGTACTTAAACGGGAGGATCTGCTGAGAAATACAAAACTTATTTCGATTTTTGCACGTGAATACTCAAATGTCATTATCTATGACTTTTCAAAAGAAGGACTTATTTTGTCACCAAAAAAAGAAGCAAATGCGGACAACACGACAACTCAGGATATCACGTTTGACGGTGATCAAATCAGGGTGGCGTTTAATTATAAATATGTTGTAGA
This sequence comes from uncultured Gammaproteobacteria bacterium, assembly GCA_964504235.1. Lineage (GTDB taxonomy): Bacteria > Patescibacteriota > Microgenomatia > UBA1406 > GWC2-37-13 > UBA1450. The sequence goes on along the minus strand of CAZDDM010000013.1, from coordinate 19,612 downwards.
TTTTCTCAATCATATCGACGCCGAAGAAATTGAAGTTGAATTGTTGAGATCAGACGCTCCTGTTGTTTTCAAAATTCCGAAAAACAACACATTTATGCATATTATTATGCCGGTGCGCATTCAGGAAGGATAATACTGTATAATAATTAGTATATTTACTATGGACGCAAAAGATAAAACATTTATCGTTATTTCTCCCCGCTCCATTGCGCTTTTTACTTTAATTCCTTTGGCCCTCTATTTGCTGTGGTCTATTCGTGATATTTTGTTTTCACTGCTTATTGCATTTATTATTATGAGCTCACTTCGGCCGGGAGTTGATTATTTCGTCTCAAAAAAAGTTCCCCGCGGTCTATCTATCGGACTTGTTTTTTCAGGATTTATTTTATTTTTCCTGTCGCTGATTTCGATCATCATTCCTCCGATAGTGTACGAAACAACCAATCTGATAAGGAATCTTCCTTTTATATTGGAGGAGGTGGCCCCTTCTCTTCAGGGATATGTTGATTTATCGGATGCTGCTTCATATATCCCGAACCTGACGAACAACCTGTTCGGTTTTATATCGGGACTCTTTTCCAATACGCTTTTCGTTATTGCTACCCTTTTCTTCAGTCTTTATTTTTTGATCGAAGAAAATCTTGTCAATAAATTTCTTCATCGCTATATATCAAAAGACCGTGCTGATAAGATTTCCGCAACCTTTTCGAAGGCTGAGATGAGAATGTCGTCATGGTTCTGGGGAGAAATAACACTTATGACAGTAGTCGGAGTATTGACATACTTGGGGCTTGTTCTGATCGGAGTGAAATATGCACTCCCTCTTGCTGTGCTTGCCGGATTGTTAGAGGTTGTCCCGAATCTCGGCCCAGTGATATCTTCCATTCCGGCGATCATTATCGGATTCAGCAGTTCATACTTCTCGGGGTTTTCTGCACTAGCTCTTTACATTGTCGTGCAGCAGCTTGAAAACAACCTGATCGTTCCGATGATTATGAAAAGAGCGGTTGGTATCAATCCGATCCTTACCCTTCTTGCCCTGCTCCTGGGCGGCCGTATGGGCGGAGTTTTAGGAGTGCTTCTGGCTATCCCGATTCTCCTTTTTACGGAAACCATTGTACAGGAATATCTTCATCCCCATATCGCAAAGCAGCGCGATCAACAACCTGCGTGAAATCTGCGTTAATATTGCGGGAAATATTGTAAAAAACGTTACTATAATTAACCATGCAGAAGAACAACTCATTACTTGAGACCGTTAATCTCCTTTCAGAATTGGTGGTATTTGAGACATATGATTTCAGAGAATTCCTTAAGAAACTGATGAAGCTGATCTTAAAATGCATTCCCGCGGATTCATGTCTCATATATTTTTACGATACGGCTCATCAGGAACTTATTCTTACCGCATCAAAAAAACCCCACGGTAAACTTTTGGGAAAAATCAAGATGAGACCGGGTGAGGGCATAACGGGTTGGGTAGCCCAACACAAAAAAACGGTTGTATTGAAAAAAGAAGCCTATAGAGACAGTCGATTTAAGCAGTTTAAAGAACTGCCGGAGGATAGATATGAAGCTTTTCTTTCAGTTCCTATTATCGATAAGTCAGGTGTGGTCGGCGTGATCAATATTCAGAATATTTCACCCTATGACTTCGAAAAAGAACAAATTGTAATATTAGAGGCTATGGTGAAAATAATTTCATCAGCATTTCAAAAAATTGCTCTTGAAAGACAGGTTTCCACACTTCAGACCAAACTGGAAGACAGAAAGATTATCGATAAAGCTAAAGGAGTTCTCATGAAAAAAGATTCTTTATCAGAAAAAGAAGCATATGCCGTAATAAGGCATGAAGCAATGAAAAAAAGGAAAACTATGAGAGAGATTGCAGATGCAGTTCTTCTTGTGTGGGGGTAAAAACTACAGTACTATTAATGTATGGACGATATGGACGACCATTTTCAAACACCTTTACCCGATCAACCCGCTATGGCACAAGAATCCGGTCCGACTCCTGAGCAGAAGCGGACAGTACGTATTGTTCTTATCGTCTTTAGTGTCCTCTTTTTTATCATTATTGCCGTTCTCGGTGTATTGGCATATATTAAATCTTCAAAAAAATCCGAAGAACCGACTCCTACTCCGACGCCGGAAGAGGTCGTTAGTCCCACCCCCCAGGATACTGATATAAAAGACTGGCAGACATTTAGAAGTACGGATTTCGGTATTTCAATGCGATACCCTCCGAATTGGGAAAAGTCAAACGGACAGTCTTTTGAAAACGGAGATTTATTCGGAGTGGTGATTATAGGTGAAACTCAAGCAGAAGGAACAGAGCTATATGACGGCGCTACGCTTGCCATTGCAAACCCCATCACGGTAGAACAGGATTATGATACCTGGGCGAGGGAATATTACGGCACTAATCGTGTAGATGAAACTCAACCGCTTGAGTTCTCAAATGAAACCATAAACGGCAACGAGTATTTGAAAGTTTATACCTGCGGATTGGGGTGTTTTACCTATTACATTACGGAAAAGGCCGGGTATGTTTACCAAATAGTGACCAGTGCTGACGGTCCTTCTGAAAAAGAATACCGGCAAACTATTGACAAAATGCTGGAAACAATTGCATTTGAAGAGGTGCAAATGACGGTTATGCCCTCTCCTCCGCCGGGGTCTCTCGCTTTTTCATCTCCGGATCTTGGCATCGGATTTTTCTATCCTCAAAAAGTTCAAAATATCCAATCAGTTGATGTAAAAGAAACCGGAAATAAAATATATGTTTTCATGACGAATACGGAGCCTGAGGACGGTCAATGGGTGGAGGTTTTCAGCAAAAACCCGGATGACACGCTTGAAAAGGCAATCAAACAGCATTTTCTGACCGGAAAAGAAGATGAATGTTATGTGACGGTAACCAAAACGGAAGGGTCAATAACAACGGCAATTATTGATTTCTCTTATGATCAGTCCAACGGACTGGAAGGGATGTTTGAAAAAACGAAATACTGCTCTGAGGATTATGCAAAAACAAACGGTATCAGGTATTTCTGGTACGATTCCGCTCACCCCGAAACATACCTCTTCTTCAGTATCGGACAGTACGGAATCCCTGTTACCAGCACAGAAAACTGGCAGGATACGGTACGATTGATCAGAATGCGTGAATAATGCGTTTAATTTGCGGGAAATGTCTACTTGAATTTTTTTTCCTCATGTTTATAATCTAAGTATTCTTCTCAGTGACGAGAATTCTCCTCCACTTCACAGCGTTTGTGAAATCCCTGATAGGACAATGATGCTCCTTCAATCTGTGAACGTGTTTCGGTGTCGGCGGGTATTTATTATCTGATTATTATTTTTTAAACGCGTTCACCCGTATACCCTCTGACACAATTTTTTTACTATGATAACGTTAACAGAAGCAACATCGTTGATCAGATCAAAGGAAGTTCTGTTCATTGATCTGAAGTTTACCGACATTCGCGGAGTATGGCAGCATATGACCATTGCGGCACGGGACTTTAAGAAAGCATTAAAAGACGGCATCGGGTTTGACGGTTCAAGCATACGCGGTTTCCAGGATATATATGACAGTGATATGCTTCTTTTTCCCGACCCGACAACAATTTTTAAAGATCCTTTTTTTGAAAAAACACTGTCATGTATCTGCGGAATTGTCGATCCTGCTACAGGCGTATCCTTTGAAAAAGATCCCAGGCACATTGCAAAAAAAGCCGAAATTTATCTTAAGAAATCAGGTTTCGGTGACACGTCATATTGGGGTCCTGAGACAGAGTTTTTTCTCTTTGACGTTCTTAATATCCATTTTTCCCCATACAGACAGCTTCTTGAGCTGGAAAGCACGGAAATCCCCGCCGATGACTTCAATTCCCGTATGCCCGGCGACGGTTATCATATGGCCATGAAGCGGGGTTACTTTCCGGCTGCGCCCTTTGATAAACTTCAGAAATTCAGATCGGAAATGGTTGAAATTCTTGAAGACATCGGTATCGAAGTTGAAGTTCATCATCATGAAGTTGCAGCGGCAGGACAGGTAGAAATTGATCTTAAATACGACACACTGGTCACCATGGCTGATAAGCTCATGATTTACAAGTATGTAGCAAGAAATGTTGCAAAGGCTTATGGACTCGTTGCCGTTTTTCTTCCGAAACCGATTTATGGAGACAACGGTTCCGGCATGCACACGCACCAGAGCATCTTTAAAGCCGGTAAAAACATCTTTTTCGATAAAAAAGGCTATGGCGGACTATCGAAGTTGGGACATGCCTATGTGGCCGGATTATTGACACATGTCGACGGGCTACTTGGTGTGACAAATCCCACAGTTAATTCATATCGGAGACTCGTTCCTCATTTTGAGGCTCCGACCGCCGTCGCATTCTCCGCCAGAAACCGCAGTGCGGCGGTAAGAATCCCCATGTATCATGCTTCTGAAAAAGCAAAAAGGGTGGAATTTCGATGTCCAGATCCGACATGCAATCCCTATCTTGCCTTTGCAGCTCAGCTTGTCACAGGTATTGAGGGTATGGAAATGAAAATGGATCCGTTAAAAATGGGATTTGGTCCGTATGACAATGTAAATATTTGGGAAACCGAAGGTGTACGTCAGACGCCGAAGACGTTGTTTGAAACATTGGATGCACTCGAGAAAGACCCGGTTTATAAAAAGTCAGGTGTTTTCTCAAGAGAGATTATGGAAAGCTATATCAAACTAAAGCGTGAAGAAGCGACAGAAGCCCTAATGTATCCGACGGTCTCCGACTTTTTCTTTTACGGAGATATGTAATTGTTTTTGTGGCGGTCTAAATAGACTGGACCGCCACAGGACAATTTGTTTTCGGTAATAATTCGTTAATTATGCGGGAATTGTTGCATTATAATATGTTTTATGGTAATCCCAACAAAGAAGCTCTTTTCCGGTTTTGAAATGCCGGTATTCGGTCTCGGAACCTGGCAGATGGGAGGACGGGAAGAACGAAATCCTGAAAACAACGATGAAGCAGATATTGAAGCAATACAACGGGCTATTATGGCAGGTATAACTCATATTGATACGGCTGAAATGTATGCGGCAGGTCATACGGAAGAGCTTGTCGGAGAAGCAATAAAAGACACGGGAAGAAACAATCTCTTTCTCACATCAAAAGTGCTTGATGGAAATCAAACCTATGACGGCGTGATGCACGCCCTTGAAGGATCTCTGAGCCGTTTACAGACAGAATATCTTGATCTGTATCTTATTCATGCACCGGATGAATCTGTCCATATATCTGAAACAATGCGGGCTATGGATGCCGTTGTGGATCAAAAACTCGTGAAGAATATCGGTGTCAGCAATTTTTCCGTGAAACAGTTTAAACAGGCGCAGGAATTCGCTCTACATAAGATCGTTACAAATCAGCTTCATTACAACCTTGAAATACGGGAAATTGAGAAAAGCGGAGCATTATTGTATTATCAGCAGCATGATGTAATGGTTACCGCATGGAGGCCGCTTCAGAAGAGTATTATTCTGTCAGACGGAGCTGAAATTTTGAGCAAAGTAGGGAAAAAGTATAATAAAGCGCCGTCGCAGATTGCAATAAACTGGCTGATATCCCAACCCAATGTAGTCACGATGTCGACGATGAGGGATCATAAACATCTTGATGAAAACCTCGGTGCTTTAGGATGGGAACTTTCAAAGGATGATATTGAATATCTGCGCCGTGAATTCCCTCATCAGAAACAAATTTCTGACGTCTATCCCCTTTCTGACAGGCTGTGGTAAAGGATGCGTGAATATTTCGGTTATTATGCGGCAATTATCCTTCCAGAATCTTTTTCGTTTCAATTTTGTAGAGCTCAACATGAGGCTGATCAAAGGTATTCACATCCATAAGATGGCCTAAATACATCATTTCTATCATCTTAAACTGTATAAATTCACCCAATGATTCTTCATCCAGCTTCTCAAAACCGATTTCCATGTACGGAAGTTCCTGGTTTTTATACGCAATTTTGGTACCCTGCACGATCGCATTCATAATTGAATGGATCTTTTTTTCCTTTATAACGGGAACGAGATTGTATCGAAGCTCTCCTTCGACGGCTAAGTTCGTGAGTTCCTCTGTTGAGTATATAAAGGTTGTTATTTTATCTTTAGGTCCGCCAAGGTACAGCTGTCCGACAGAATGCAAATCCGTTGAGCCGACAGAGACTGTCGGGGTAATCCCCTTTCCGTCTTTTCCCACGCTCTCCCCCATAAGCTGACGGTACCATTTCCCCAATGATTCGAGCTGCGGAAGGAACGTAAAATTGTCATTAATATTTTTACCCTGTAGTGACAACATATATAGAATTGAAGCAGAAATCATGGCTGGATTATCATCAGAAAAAACTCTTTTCCCGCATATATCCCGCATATTTGCCGCACCGAGTCTTAGGCCTGCGATATCAAACCCGGCTAAAGCAAGTGGGAATAGCCCTACAGCAGAGAGAACCGAAAATCGTCCACCCACCTGTTTGGGCATGAGGAGGGCATCGATGCCGAGTTCCGTGGCTTTTTTGTGCATATTCGAACCTTCATCCGTCGTAAATACGATACGATCGGTAATATCTGAAAATTTCTGAGATAGAGAAGAGGAGAGGACTTCCAGATTCGTCATCGTTTCCGTCGTACCGCCTGATTTACTGATTGCGTTGATGAGAAATTCCTCCTTTGAAGAGCATGAAGAGAGGAGTGGAACAACTTTTGAAAGAACGGTTTCATCCTGAGTATCAAGAAAAATCATTTTGGGAAACCGTTTCGGTTCAAAGATATCGTAATATCCATGAAGGGCATCGTATACTGCTTTTGTTCCGAGATTTGATCCTCCGATCCCGACTACGACAACGTATTTCAGCGTGTCGGTTTTCTTTTTTTCAACTAACACCATCACATTTCGGAGTAAGGTATTGTCTGTTGGAAGGTTTATTGAGCTTTCCGCCGCTTCATAATTTCCCGTTTCTATCACTGACTTAAGATGCTCTTTATATTCATCGAGTTTTGGTGCCGTCTCCCGTATTTTTTCTTCTGTGAGCCCTGTTGAGTTTTTATATTGAAAGTACATAGTGTCGAAATGTAAAAAGAATTTATTAAATTATTATACGGACGTTTGTATCACAACTGATTGTTCGGTGTTTGTCTCAATATCAAAACTCTCACATGTCGGGGGGATAAAGCAGGAATGTCCGCGTGTCACACGTATCGCAGTGCCGCCTGCAGTAACCGTTATATCTCCATCACGGACATACAAGTGACTGAATTTGCCGTCTGTTAATTGTTCTTTTTTCGTTGTTATTTCAAATAAATTGACAGAGTAGAAGCGGGTTTCCAATAGTTTTTCCCCTTCTGCCGTCCGTCGCAAATACTCAAGTTTATTGTGGTCGGGATCGCGATCCAGATGTTTAAAGTAATCCGCAATGTCCAGTTTCCGGATAGTTCCGTCGTCTTTAATTTTACCCTGATCAAAGCTCCGGATTGTTGCGGCGTCATCACTGGCATCAAGCTGCACCTCAAATACAATATTCCCTAGTGGTGCTTTTTCCTGATTTTCTTCCCATGAATGATGGATTGCTCCCATAGAAAGATCGATAAGATCATATTTTTGAGTGGGGTAAAGATTGACATACTGCCGGGGATTTTTTTCATTGATGTATTCGTGAGCTTGTTGTCGGGCTTCATCTAAAGATATTTCATTGCTTTGAATCTTTCGGCTCAGCTCCTGCATGTAGTGATAGATGTCAAAGCATGTTTCTTCATATTCATCAACGGAAATACCTTCTTTTATCCCGAGCGAAATAAATCCGTTTTCAAGAAAATACCAAGATTCCGGTTTCGGAAGCCATCGGTCACTTTTCTCCTCGGGTCGGATATGAAGCTGAAAAGAATTGCCTAATGCCTGATTCAGTTTGATAAGAAGCGGCATTGTCTCACCGTCTGCAAGAACCTCCTGAATCGGGATTTTGTTTATATTATACGTATTCGGCCCGAACTGCGGATCCGAAGAATCAAAAATATCAACTGCCAAATAAGATTTTCCCCAGAGTTCATGACTCTGTCCGATTTTGATATTTTGAAACTCCTGTCTGTTTTGCCAATTTTTCAGTTCAAGAATATAATGACCGCCCCAAGTGGGTTGTTCAATGAGGTCGGGAATGATAAGGTAAGGTCTCGTCATATGTTATGCAATTTACGCCTACATCATAGCGGATTTTAGCCGGGTATTCAATTGAAGTTGCCCTTACCATACGGTATATTTAATGATGTAATGAGAAAACTCTTAATCGGTTCTCGTGGAGAAATTTCTACCGTTGTCGTTTTCGGTCTTTTAGTACTTCTTGGTGCGGTAGCTCTTGTGACAACTACATTAAACCGGAACGTGCAGGATCCCCGTTCGGAAGCTTCCGAGAGCTGCAATTTTGACTCGGGACAGGCTCTCTCACTGGGTAGTACCGAGACGAATGCCTCAAATATGGAGAATCGGTGGCCGATTAGCGCTCATCCTCATGAGTACGATGTCCTCGGACCGGGGTATTATGTCCTAAAACCCAATACAAATCAGGATGTTTTAAATCTCACAAAGCAGGACGGAGGAGCGGTTGACTCCAAAATGAACGGGTTTATGGGTTCGATGTTCGGATACAAACCGACAAAATTGACGGCAGCACATGATGTCTCATACGGAGGAAGTGTCCCTCAAGGGAATGATACTGCCATAAAAGGAGATGCTCCGGTTCTGGAAATTCCGACAGAAGCAGGGAACACTGCAGTAAAAGTTCCTTCGACCGGATACGACATCGGCGGCGGATATGAAGCGATGGTTGTTTTTGCCACAGCTGACAGAGTAACTATCCATATAGGAAGACATGAATATTTTGTAGGGAGCGGACAGAACAATTGTAACGGTGGGACCTGCAGCGGCGGTTATTGGATTTATGTAAAGGGTATTTGTGTTGATAAGCAGATTCAGCAGGCGTATAACAATGTCAAAGCGGCGCAGCAAAGTGCCGGAGCCGATAAAAATCCTATACAGTTGCCGATGGTGATGCCGGGACAGATACTCGGTAAGGCAACAGGCACAAGTGTCATTGTCGGGGTTCGCGATAACGGTCCGTTTATAACAACCTCAAAGCCCGTTTACTGGGAAGGTGTTCCTTCAAAGGATGTTCAGCCGACTACTGCTCAAACAACAACTCCTCAGCCGACTACTGTCCAACCCACAGCAGTCACAGCTTCTCCGACACCAACACCAGTTTCATGTCGACCAGGACAGACAAAATGTCCCGGAACAAATATCTGCGTCGACTTTCAGGATCAATGTCAGACGCCGACGCCCACTCCGCCTTCGGGTCAGTGTGCGAGTCCGGAGGTTTGGTGTACTTCCCTGAATAGGTGTACGGGGAGAACGGCTTGTCCGACAGCGACGCCTACTCCGTCTTCGGGCCAGTGTGCGAGTCCGGAGGTTTGGTGTACTTCCCTAAACAGATGTACAGGGAGAACAAGTTGCCCGACTCCAACAACGGCAGTTACCCCGGTACAGTCCTATGGGACGTTCCGGACCACGTCAGGAGCCGATACAGCCGGCGAGTTGATTCAAACACCTGACGGAAGATTCGCAATTATTATTCAGCAGCTATGAAAAAACCGAAACGATTATATCAGCGATTAGGAATGGGAATGGCATTAGTGCTGTCTTTCGCGATTGTGGTCGGGATAACCCCCAGAATCTTTTTAGCAGGCTCTCCAGAACTTAACCCGAATTTCCTGGCAGACTTAGGCGCTCTTCCCGGTGATTTTGTTGCTATGTTCAGAGGAGAGTCGTCTTCTAAAGATGAACAGATGACTGCAGAAATCCCGCGGGTAGTTCACCCTTCTGGACTCAATTATGAGCCGCTTTCTAAAGGAGTATATGCGTCAGAAGCGGATCAGTCAGGAAAACGATATATCAGGATTGAAGAGGGTACAAAACTGGAAAAAAAGATTGTTACGCTCGACGACGGGCGGACGGTTGAAGTATATGTCCCGTTGGAATAATTTCTGTTGTGAAAAATTTATAAGTTATATAGAATGAAATATATATGTATTTCGGACCGTTTTTCTTTGATACAAAAGAAATATTTCTTATTGTCGCCAGTTTCCTAATCGGGTTTGCTCTTCTTTTCGGCTGGGAAATCTGGTGGTTTGACAAGCAGGTTCTTTTGACGATGGTTATTCTTATGCTTATTACCAAAGGATTGCTTCCGGCAATCCACAACGAAGCATTTTTTATACTGGCCGTTATCTCAATTTTTCTGACATTATATCTTCCGGTATTTCAGGTTATTATCTTCTATTTCTTAAGCTTTTTGCTGTTCCGTCTCCTCAAGGTCATTTGATGCCTGAAAATAGTGTATAATCAGTACAGCATGAAACAAACAATCCTCGTGTATGCTCGGGCGCTTCGTGTCAATCAATGGATCAAAAATTTCATAATTTTTGCGGCAATTTTATTTGCGGGAGAACTCTTTGATTTGGAACTGCTTTCCAAAACAATCGGAGCTTTCTTTATTTTCTGTTTGTTGTCGTCTACGTCATATGTCCTGAACGACATTATTGATTATCAGTACGACAAGAAACATCCGACAAAAAAACACCGACCTATTGCTTCGGGTCTTATCTCAATTCCTCAGGCGACTTTTATCGTATTTATTCTGACGCTTGTCTCGCTTCTTATATCTCTTGCATATTCTCTCAATTTCTTTTTCCTGTCGCTCTTCTTCCTTCTCCTTCATTTTTACTATTCTCTATATCTGAAACGCTATCCGGTAGTTGATATTTTTACGATCTCATTGTCATTTGTCCTGAGAACCCTTGCCGGTGTGGTCGCAACCGGGTATCACGTCCCGATATGGCTTCTTATGACAGTCTTTTTCATCTCTCTTTTTATGGCATCTGTCAAACGGCATGCCGAGCTTGTCACTCACGGAAGCGATACAAGGGAATCTTTGTATCGGTACAAAAATCATATGCTGTATTTTCTCTCAACGACTTTTGCGACACTGACGATCGTATCATATGCTTTATATACCTATACACTGTATATTGATCCGTCGCAGCAAAGTACGTATAGCGGATCATCAATCTGTGAACAGCTGTATCAAAAACCGAAAGATATCCAGAACTGCGAAAAGCAGAATCTTATCACCAATATTTCAGATTATTTTCCCAACCTTGAAGCACGAAAACTGATGATGCTGACGATCCCGTTTGTCGTATACGGAATCTCACGATATGCTCAGCTTCTGTATGAAAAAGAAGAAGGAGAAAGGCCTGAAAAAATCATTACTACAGATAAACCACTGCTTATCACAATCTTCCTGTGGGGATTTATGATATTCCTTCTGATCTACGTGTTTTAATAAGAGTTACAGGTAATATATCCCTGATAGAACATGCCGACCGTTGATGAGTGTGTGGTGACAGATCCGGTTTGCTCATGATAATAGGTAAAAGTTTTACATGTTTTATCTCCGATTTGCCATTTTTCGACCCATATATTTCGGTCACCGCCATCTGGAATTCCTTGGCAATTAAGACATTTATCATTCGGAAATCTGAAACGGATATCAGCTGTCAAGGGAGTGTCTTTTGGTAAAACGGCATAATAATTGCCTTGATCTTTTGCCGTATATGATTTTAATAACTTTCCATCAAGATAAAACTCGATGTTTGGATACACTTGTCCTCCGGATTCGTTTGTTGCCGAAGCACGTGCTGATATTGTGACCTGATCGGCTCTGCTGAATCCCGGGATTCGGAGGATATCGCTTCCGATAATATTTACGATCAATACAACCCCGAATGTGAAAATAAGACCGATGATGGCACTGGTGATCATCCGTTTGCCTTGTGCGATTTTGAAACGGTCTCCCTGTGCCGTTACCAAGAGGAAGGCTCCGTAAATAATGACTCCGAAGGCAAGGATACCTACTGCCGGAAAAATGAGATTATTCAGCAAAAAATTGAGTACCCCTCCTCCGGCACTGGCATCAGTAAAAGAGCTGATATCTGTGCCCAGACAGCCGATTTGAGTGAAGTATTTCCCGGCAGCCGGGACAGGCGGTTTGTTAAAATTGTCGGCTGCCTTGTCTTCATTGATTTTTAGTGTCTCGTTGGCTTTGGGATCTGTGGTAATTGCGTATTGAGCGGGGTATAAACACTGCGCGCAATCCGCCCAGTTTTCAGGAGGAGTTCTGCCGTTACAGTAACCGCAGGCATCACATTCGGCGATTCTTTGAGCTGATACATCATTTGCCGGGAAAAACAAAATACTGAAAACGGCTAAAAATAACAGGAGCTTTTTCATACAATTTACAGTATATCCTATTCCTCCGTATGTGGCTTAGATTTTCCAAATTCTAATAAGTTATAATGATAGATATGAAACGCGTTTTTCTGTCAATTCTGCTGGCTTCAATTCTGGTCCTGACAACGGCGGGATACGGTTTGGTGCGTGCAGACGAGCTGGAAGACATCAATAAGAAGTTGGATGAGCTGCAGAAATCCCTTGATTCATCACAAAAAGCAACGGCTACAAACGAGCAGCAGCTTGCCAGTCTGAATCAGCAACTCAACAATATTAAAGCACAGGTCACGAAGATCGAAAATGATATTGTGCAAAAGGAAGAAGATATCAAAGTCGGCGAGGAAAAACTGGCGGCACAAAAAGAATTGCTGGATCAGCGGGTAGCTTCTTTTTACAAACAAAAAGGCCGGTCAAAAGATGCTCTTCTTGAAATTCTCGTTTCGGACAGCTTCACTGAGTTTTTAAAACAATTCACCTATCAGCAAAATCTTCTTGATGATGATCGTAAAGCAATAGTCCGGGTTGTTCTTCTTGTTAAAGATATTGAGGAAAAGAAAGAAACGCTGGAGAGCGAAAAGGAGCGCCTCATTCCGATAAAGCAGGCCATTGATGAGCAGTCGGAGTTTTTGGAAGGTGAAGTGATCAGTGCAAAGAAATTCCAGGAGGGTTTGAAAAGTGAGATAGCAGCACTTTCAGCCAGACAGCAGGAAATCATAAATGCCCGTAGCGGAGGGTTTACGGTAAATATCGGTTCTGGAGCTTTTGCGTCAGGAGGAGTATCATCTCGTGCAGAGTTTATTGCCTCAGCACCAGGAGGATATTTTGCTGTTTTTTCATTCGGAGCATATACACACAGAGATGGCATGAGTCAATATGGAGCATTAGGAAGAGTTAAACAGGGCCAAAATGCAGAACAAATACTACAATATTATTACCCAGGAGTGCAGATATCTAAAGTTGACACAAATCAAAGTATTATTGTAAACGGAACGAATACATATGGACAAACTTTTAATAATGAATCTTTCCAATTAGAAGATTATTTAAAGCATATTTATGAAATGCCAGGTTCATGGCCAAAAGAAGCATTAAAAGCACAAGCCATAGCTGCGCGTAGCTATGCATATGGAAAATCTTCTATTTGCCCAGGACAAGGTTGTCAAGAGTTTAAGCGTGAAGAAAATACTGAAGAGTGGAAAGCAGCAGTGAAGGAAACTGAAGGTATGATAATGACGGGCGGACCTGGTAGCTTCAAGTATTCCTCAACTACAGGAGGATGGCTTAATAATACGGGTTGGGATACAAATGACGGTCAAGGGGGATCGAATTTTATCGAAAAGTCATACGAAACTGTAGGAGGTTCACCATGGGTATACTCTGCTTGGTATGTAGATGTATTTGGAGAATATGGGCCTAAAGGTGGTACATGTGGACGTTCTAACCCTTGGCTTTCTCCTGAAGAAATGGCAGATATTGTTAACGCGCATCTAGTTCTAACAAAAGGAAACAGCGATGAGGTGTCTCGTATTTCGCCAATTACCACAGAGTGTTGGAATGGTAATCCATATAGTATAGAAGAATTGAAGAATATTGCTTCAAAATATGGAGGAATAAGTCAAGCTAATAGTGTGTCATTAACTCAAGGTAACGGAACAACAAACACTGTAACGATAAATGGTATTAGTATGACTGGGGCGGAATTTAAAAAAGCTTTTAGTTTACGGGCTCCTGGTTTTATTCGTATTCCTCAAAAAGGATTTGCCTTCTTCAATATCGAAAAAAAATAAGCATTCTTACATGAGTCTGACGGTTTGTTACGTTCGAGAATATATACTGCTCATGTATGAAACTTACCAGTCCGGCATTTGAAAACGGCAATACCATTCCTGAACCTTATACCTGCAAAGGGTTGAATGTTAGTCCTCCTCTTGAAATTATAGGGGTTCCTTCCGACACAAAAAGTCTGATTCTTGTTGTGAAGGATATAAACGCACAACCCAAACCGTGGATTCACTGGCTTATTTACAATATTCCGGCAGAAACGAAAGAGATTGAGGAGGGTTCTATCCCGGTCGGGGCCAGAGAAGGGATGTGTAACGGCGGCACGTATGGTTATGAGGGGCCGTGTCCAAAATATTTTACGGGAATTCATTCATACGACTTCACTCTTATTGCCATAGATTCGGTTCCTGATATCCCGATGGATGCTGATTATAAAGCTCTGTCAGATGCTGTTCAGAATCACGTTCTGGCGAGGCAACATTAAGAGGAAATGTTGAGGGAACAGGCGAAGAAGCGGTAAAGAAATAGCAGCCGTTACTTTCCGGCACGAATCAACAATATTCCCTTTTGTACCGCAGCAGAAAGGAAAAGGAGTACGACAAAAAACCACCACGGACCGATTATCTTATGAAATCCGTAATCCACGAATATTTTTACAAATAGAAAATGAATAAAAAAGAGAGAGTATGAATGTGTGCTTAAAAAATCAAACGGCTTTTGAAGGTATGCCATGTACAGCTTGTTCTTGGAGACAAGACGGTGAACCCAGTACATGACTGTCGTAAAAAAGATCCCGTATGACAAATAATACAGGTTTGGCGGATATTTGTTTTCAGTCAGTACCAACGTCTTTCCTTGGCTTTGAAGGAAATCTCTCGTTATAAAAAAAGTCATAACAGACAGGATTATCGTCCCGATAAAGAAATATCGATTTTCTTTGTGATTGGCAAAAAGCAGGGTGAAAATAAGAAAAAAAGTCCAAGGCAGCCACATGACGTATCGGAAGGGCACGGGCGGGATGGAGATTAAAAGCAGAACAGTACTCACGAAAGCCGTTCCTGTCAGAATATAAAACAGCCATTTTTTCTGTCTATACATAAAATGAATGACCGGGATCAGGAACAGAAAATAAATAAAGAGAATTACCAGCCAGCTCAGATCACGGCCACCGCTCAAAAGTATTTTTTCCGTCATCTGCTTTATATTGAAGGATGTAGGATTTTTTATAAACACAAGGATAAAAAAAGGAATAAGGAAGAGATAGTAAGGAATTACAAGGCGTTTCAGCCTTTTTACCACATATGAAACTGAAAGAGTTGTTATACTGTCTTTTGCGAAAAAAATATATCCTGAGCAAAAGACAAAGAGAGGAACGGCAAAATGAGTATAATCCCAAACGGCATATACGGTCGGATCACCAAGAAAATATGCCGTTGCATGTATAAGAATCATCAGCAAAACAGCAAGACCGCGTAAAAAGTCAATCGTCGTGTTTCTCTCTTTCATCATTGAGGTACAATAATAGGTAAATACTAAACTATTCATCATTTTATCATGTCCAAGGACGACAACTCATTCGTAAATGCTTTGATTATCTGGCCATTGAAATTCGTGGGGATGATCCTCCAACTCCTTTTTTTTGCGGCGTTTGTCTTTGTGGGTTGGTTCGTCCTGCAAATGGTTGGAGTCCTGAATGTACAGGTTCCGGTGTCCGGTGCTTCCATGCTTCCCACGTTGCCTGAGGAGGGGTATGTTCCGTTTCAGCGGTTTTATTATGACGGGCGCGTTCAGAAATTTATTCCTCAAACGATTGCAAAGGGGGACATCGTTGTTTTTGAAAATGACGAAACGCATGAAGAACTGGAAAAGCAGCAGAAAGACTCAAGCGGATTTGTAAAACGCGTTATTGGAGTGGCCGGAGATATCGTGCAGATTCGCGACGGTTTTGTCTATGTCAACGGGAAGCGTCTTGAAGAACCGTATACCCTGAAGCCCCGCTCCACTTTCGGAGGGAAAGAAATCCAGGATTGTGAAGTTGTGAAAGTCCCGGAAGGTAAGCTGTTTGTGTTGGGAGATAATAGAAAATTGAGTATGGATTCCC
The DNA here is from genome assembly GCA_964504235.1 of uncultured Gammaproteobacteria bacterium. GTDB lineage: Bacteria > Patescibacteriota > Microgenomatia > UBA1406 > GWC2-37-13 > UBA1450. The sequence goes on along the minus strand of CAZDDM010000013.1, from coordinate 3,331 downwards.
GGCAGATAGGGCTTGTTTCAGTACAGGATGTCCAGTTTTATATCCCGTACGAGAAGCAGGAAAATGAGTTTGCAAATCGCTGGCGCGACTCATCACATGACTTTGATACAGAGAACGAATCACTGTTTAATGTCGATGATTTTGTGTTCCTTCTCAATCAAAAACGGCGGGAAAACGATCTTTCTGAACTGAAGTACCAGCCCAAGCTGGAACGGTCCGCACAGTACCGGGCAGAAGTCATGCTGAAATACAATGAGTTTGATTCCGATGCTCCGCACAGCGGATATTCTATGAAAGATGCTATGAATGACGCCAATTACTCAAACATCGTATACGGTGAGTTTCCGATGATCGGGTACTATGACGCGGAAGAATTGTATGATGCTTTTATGGAACAGCCCGGTGCTTCAGAGTTTCTTTTAAACAAAGACTATGATGAAATCGGCGTTTCAACATTTGTCGGAGAACTCAATAACTGCCCGGTACAGGTGGTAGTTCAGCACCTGGCAGGATATGTCCCGCCTGACTACTCACAATCACAGATATCGGATTGGAAAGACGGTCTTTCAAGACTGCGAAAGATCCAGCCGGGATGGCAACAACTCAAGTCGTATAACGATTTGTACTCTCAGAATAAGTCAGATATTGACAGGATCAATGAAATACTTGAAATCAGAATAACCCGTTTTTCACAAATCATCCAGCGTATGGAGACAAATCAATGGCTGTCTGAACAAGAAAAATCCTGGGTAAAGGAAGATGCCTCTCTTGCGGAGGAACAGAATCGTCTGGCGGAAAGATTAAACGCCCGTTAGTGCGGAGTCCATAAGGAGAAAAAGCAGACAGTAGACAATGTTAACAATCTTAACAAACTTTCACATCATTTCCTTTTCTTCAATTTTCTTTGAAAAATGATTCATGATGTTTATGTATCCGGTGAAATCGGAGGAGGATGCATCATTCAGTAAGTTAACCAACCGTTCCTGAATTTGTTTTTCCAATGAATCAACTAACTCTTCCCCTTTTTTTGTAAGCAGTAAAATCTTAGCACGTTTATCATCAGGATCATTGTCGATTCGTATCAACTTATTTTTTTTGATTGAGGAGACGAGCTCCGTAATAAAAGGAGGCTCTACACCCATCTGTTGTGATATTTGTATAAACCTACAGCCCTGAGGATATTCACGCAAAAGACCCAATAAACTCCAATCCAGTGTCGATAATTTGTGTTTGGCCAGGACCGGTGCGACATAGTTTTTTACCAAACGGTATGTCTTCGCCTGCATCCGGAGCAGCGTGTAGGTCTCAAAGTCTGTTTTCCCGCCCACCAACTTCTGTAATGCATTTTTTAGCATAAATTAAAAACAAATTATGACAGACCCTATTATAGTTATTGATAGCTAAAAGAGCAAGATTTGAGCTCATTTCTTACGGTATGTTAACACGGTTATTAAATACTTTTAAGATCAGTAGATGATTTTAAAGCCGTAATTATCCTATCCGTACAGCTTGACAATCCAACGAAAACATAGAACAATGAAGTATGCCACAACAGCAGGAAGCAATATTTCAACAGGCGACACCGTTACCTCCTTCTTTGAATCCCCAGGTCCTTTATAGCTGGAAAGCTCCCCTGCGGGCATACAAAAAAAGGAGCCGATATGTGTTGCGATTTTATGTTGCCGTAGCGATGCTTCTTACTGTGATCATATTTTTCCTGGGAGACCGGATACTTATTATTCCTATCTGGTCAATACTGTTTCTTTTTTATATTCTCACCATTACTCCCCCTCCGCAGGTAGAAAACCGCATCACAAAATTTGGTCTGGAAACGGCCGGAATTACATTAAAGTGGGACGTACTCTCACATTTCTATTTCACGGAGCGTTTCAATTTCACCATACTGACCGTTGTGACACAGCCTCCCTACTACATGCATGCCTATCTTGTCATACCGAAAGAACGTATCAAAAAAGATGTCATGAAGATTCTCGCGGAGCATATTGTGTATCAGGAAAAACCACAGCTTGGACTTACAGACAGATTAATAAATCTTCTATCTTATCTCATTCCCGATGAGGAAGAGGGTGAAGACGTCCCGGCAAAGATTACCATGAAGCCTAAAGAGGAAAGCAAAATTGATGAGGTTAAAGATACTCTTGCATCTTTTTTCCAAAGACAGAAGAAGACATCTCCTTCACGCCCAACAAACGAGCCCAGTATGTGACTCCTTCATCAGTGGTGACCAGATACCCGTCGAGTTCTTTTGCGAGCATAATGAGGTCAAAATCAGCCTTACTGTCGATGGTTCCCGTGCGTGTGGCATTCCGATACCGTTCACGAAGTTTGGTAAGAACCTTACCGCAGGCAATTTGAAACTCTTTATGCGGCAGTACCTCTTTTCCCATAAACATTTCTGCTGTGTGTATAATCTCTTCTTCCGCAACTTTCATAGCGCGGTAGGCTCTATCTCTATAATCTTCAATAAGACGCTCAATAATGACTGCAGAAACAGACTGTTCTGACGTTCCGGGAGATTTGACCGTAACAGAGCCAAAGAGTGATTTTAGCAACGGATCGTCCGGACTGTCAAAAAAAGACGTGATTTCTTGGACTATTGTAGGAGGCACGACGATTTCGACCTCCCCATCAGGAGCTTTTTGTACTGCCCTGACTATGTTTTTTACAATATCTGCCGTAGTCTCCCCTAGACCGAGTGCGGCTTCCATGTTGAAGAACAAATTTGTGTCAATAATATAGCTTTTCATACAAGTATTATAGCAGGGATGTTCTTTTCGGTTATTTCTTCACTCCGGAAATAGTGAGTTTTTCGGCTTTAGGAAAGGATTTTTTAATTATTTATCTCACGGTGCTGATTTTATAAAGAGCCTTGTATCAATATATATCGCGATATTTCTATATCCCTCACTTTTCCCGCTTTACACATCGAAAGTGTAAGAATTGATAAAAGTGCCCGTGCACTATATTGCACAGATTTTTAGATCAAGCCATTCACAGATCCCGTGAATAAGAGAGGAGTATATATTTCTCCAATGTCCTGATGTACAACATCTGTTCAAGAAATACATAAAAAGATTCATATATTATTACAGGATCTTTAGCAACATATACCGCATTTTGCTGATATATTTTGATATGGTAAATCAACTTGCAATACTACAGATAGTGGTATACATTTGTAATGCACCCAAGATATGAAGAAAGGGGGATTAAGAATTAGCGGGATATCACGCGGAAGGTACGTAAGATTGTACATATGAAGTGTCTTTTTTGTCAACACACGAATACTGAGGTCATTGAAACGCGCGTT
>CAZDDM010000012.1:0-31560 GCA_964504235.1 uncultured Gammaproteobacteria bacterium | reverse complement strand
TTCCACCCACCTCAATAACTGCATGCGTTTTCATTTCATTATTATACTGTAAATTGTGAGAAGTGCAAGACTATTGTTTAGGTGGTATCAGAGCCATTGCAATCATGAAAGTGATCATCGATGATCCGCCGTATGAAACAAAGGGCAGAGTAATTCCCGCTATCGGAACAATACCAAGATTCATACCGATGTTTACCGTCGTTTGGACTATCATCATCACGGAAAAGCCCAGCAGATAGTAAAAAGAATACTGTTCATCATAATCTCTCCCGTTCATATGCCTGAACATCTGCATAAAAATAAACGTAAAAAATATTACATAGAGCAGGATGACAATGAATCCTCCTACAAACCCAAACTGTTCAACAAGAGACGAAAATGCAAAGTCGGTATGGTACTCTGGTAAAAAAGAAAGCTGTGACTGTTTGCCGAGTCCCAGACCCTTTCCGAAAAGATTACCCGATCCGACGGCAATATTTGCCTGTACCATGTTGTACGATGTCCCTGAAGTATCGTGCTCAGGATCCATAAAACTCAAAATTCGTGCTTTTTGATAATCATGCATTGCAATCCAAGCTACCGGTAGCAAACAAAGAAGAATCAGAAGGAAGATCATAATATGTCTTTTCGGAATAGAAGAATGGATTGCCATAACAAAGAATATGCCGAATACGATAATACTGGTTGCCAAATCTGGTTGCTTGTAAATGAAAAAAAACGGAAGCAATGTCAGAAGGAGCGTTTTTATAAACAACCTACCGTTTTCTATCGGATTATATACTTTCGCAAAAATAGTTGAAAGGTACACAATAAAAAAAACTTTAAAGATTTCAGATGTCTGAAGAGGAAATATATAAAGATCCAGCCAACGCCGTGAACCTTTTATATCCATTCCGATGAAAAAAGTTATTATCAGCAGTACCAGAGAAAAAACATAAAAAAACGATGCATTTGAACGGAAAAAGTGTTTGTGCATCTGGAGATATCTAATGACAAAAAAGAAGCTCACCCCGATCGCGAAGTGCATAAGTGAAGTCGTGACAAGATCAGGCCGTATACCGAACAGATTGATCAGTCCGAAAAGGTAAATGAGCAGTATCGGCAGGAAATACGCAAGAGACATAATATACCGTAAAGTATACCTTTTTCAGAGAAAAATTGGTGTTTATGCGACTGTCACATCCATCTCATCTCCGTAAGTCACCTCAGAAGCCTGTACTTCATGTGCAATCGCCGGTTCGTATTCCTTAAACTTTTCAGGAAGGACAAGATGAATTTTATCCGAGACCTGGACACCGAGTTTTTTTCGTTTATTCTGTATTTTTCTGATGAGGTCCCGTATTTCGCCTTCCGTCTTCAGTTCATCTGTCAGCTCAGTATCATATTGGACTCCGATTTCAGCATCTTTTACAGTCCTAAACTCAACTTTTTTAACGTTAAGTTCCGCCTCCAGAAGACTCTTATACTCACTCTCATTGTCTTTGATGCTGAGTTCTTTTGTTGAGGGAAACGATACCGTGACTGATGCAAGCGGTTGTCGTACTTTTATTGCCAGTTCTTTTCTGATGCGATGACCGACTTCCACAACTTCACGAACAACGTTCATATCTTCAATAAGCTTTTCATCTGAGACAAGTTCGCTCAGCTCAGGCCATGTTTCAAGATGCACCGATTCATTGCCTGTGATTTGTGTATAGATCTCCTCTGTCAAAAACGGTATGAACGGAGAAAGCACAATCGACAAATTCACAAACATATACTGCATGACATCGTAGAATGCCTGTTTATCTTGAGTATCCGTCGCAGTCACACCTACTCTGTCACGGGAGCGTCTTACATACCATGTAGAAAGATCCTGTATGTAGACTTCGATACTCATAGCTGCCGTTTTCGTATCATACGTTGATAATGACTCCCTGACAGTATCGACGGTATCTTTAAAGCGTGACAGAATCCACCGATCAAGGGCGGATGAAAAAGTCTCTATCTTCAAATCTTTTTTCACGTAGACAACTCCGTCTACTTCAGCATTTTGACGATAGAATTTATAGATGTTCCACGTCAAAATATAGAACTGTCTTCTGACTTCATCAGCCTTCTTGTATCCGAACAGTAAATTCTCTGCCGGATTGTGACGGCTGTACATCCATCTCATGACATCAACACCCATTTCATCAGCTCCTTCATGAAATGCAATTGAGTTCCCCCAGCTTTTGTGCATCGGACGACCGTCTTCTCCCAAAAGTGTCGCAAATCCGAGCACCCGTTGGAAAGGATTCGTATCTTCCAGTACGGTAGACATTGCGATCATAGCATAGAACCAGTTTTTGAACTGTCCCGGAAAAGATTCGGTGATAAAATCAACGGGAAACCATTTCTCCCATTCTTTCCTGTCTGAAAGATATAACGGTTCTCCCTGGTTGTTCTCTTTGATGGTTGAGTAAGGTACGATGCCCGCATCCAGCCAAGGGTTTCCTACATCACCGATCCTGTGCATGGTGCCTTTGCATGATGAACAGCTGATGACAACATCGTCTATGTACGGTTTATGCGGTGTATGTCCTTCAAACTGCTCCCAGCCTTCCACTGCACGCTCTTTCAGCTCGTCCTTTGATCCGATTACATCAAATGAGTTGCATTTTTCGCACTCATAAATCGGCAAAGCCAGTCCCCAATACCTGTTCTTTTTGCTGATAAGCCAGTCGTGCATATTATTCAGCCAATCCAGCTCACGTTCAAGCCCGAATGACGGCATCCACTGAATTTTTTTAGCAACTTCAATCATCCGTTCACGAAGAGTTCGTTTATCTCCAGCTGCCGACGGTTTATCCATTGCGATATACCATTCATCAGCGACTTTCCAGACAAGTTCTGCCTTACATCTCCAGCATCCCGGATATCTGTGCTTATATTTTTCAATCTTAAAAATATAATTCTTTCCTTTCTTTTCCTCTTCTTCAAGATGATCGAGTATAATCCTCGGATCATTCTTAGCATTCTTCCCGGCAAGAAAGCCCATATGAGAAAGGTAATCTGCGTTGTCAGCAATTACGGGAATCATAGGAAGTCCCAGTTTTTTTCCGAGCCTAAAGTCTTCAGTACCGGCGCTTACCGCTGTATGAACCAGGCCCGTTCCCTCAGTTGTAGAAATAGGCATGATCTTCGGATCTGTCATCACCACTGTATGGAACGTATTAGGATTCTCCGCCGCAGTCTTTTTGACAATTTCCAGTTCATCGAAAAGGCCGGTATATTTTCGTCCAGCAAGCTCACTGCCCGTGACTGTTTTTACAATTTTTACATCTTTTCCGAACAATGATTCGACTCTGTCTTTGGCCAGCCAGAAGTGATCTCCGGTTTTGCCTTCAACCAGAGCATATTCAATATCACGATCAACGGCAACGGCGATATTTGCCGGGATAGTCCACGGTGTTGTGGTCCAAACTAAAAGGTATTCATTTTCGGCATCAGTCAGCTTAAACTCCATGTAAATTGATTCATGGGTGACTTCTTTATAGTCTTCAGTCAGCATCTCATGCTGTGAAATCGCCGTCTCGCATCGCGGACACCACGGTACGGACTCGTGACCTTTATAGATCCATCCGTTTTCGTAGCAGGTTTTAAGAAAGTGCCAGATCATGTAGTTATTATCTTCACTCATGGTAAAGTACGAATGATCCCAGTCCATGAAATATCCGAGACGTTTCGACTGATCAGTTTGGATAGCGGCAAATTTGTTCACACGGTCTTTACAAAGCTGTACGAATTTTGCAATTGAAGCTTTTTTATCATCGGGTACCAGATTCTCAATATCTTTTTTTGATTTAAGTCCCAACTCCTTTTCTACTTCCACTTCAACCCACAATCCCTGACAGTCAAAGCCGTTCTGGAAACGCTGTTTGTGACCGAGAAGATTGTTGAATTTCTGCCAGAGATCTTTGTACGTGCGGCCCCAGGCATGATGGACACCCATCGGATTGTTGGCCGTGATCGGTCCGTCCTGGAAAGAAAAATAACGTTCTGATTTATCGTTTTTATGAAGATATTTTTCAATAATACCCTGTTCATACCAATGCTTGAGCCATTTGTGCTCCATGTTTATGAAAAATTCGTTCAGCGGATTAGTATCTGCCATAGGGTATTAGAAAACGAAAATAATAATGCGACACGTCAAGTCCCTATTGTATCATCACGAGAAGCCGGAAGCAATAAAGGTACCGGAGATTTATTTCTTGCGCAGGAAGGCCGGGATATCAAATTCATCATCATCACGAAGCGACGATACAGGCTTTCGCTGGGGCGGTTCTTCGGGTTTCTGATACGGTTCTTCAGGAGGATACAGTGAAAAGTCATCCTGTTCTTCAGAGAGAGCAGCTTCTGCTTCAGCTTCCTCAATAGTTTTTTCGTGTTTATCCTCAGTTTGAGCCTGCTGCGGTCTTTGAAACTTGAAAAGTTTCATCGTACTCTCGTCAAATCGGGTGGCAATGACCGTGATCTTTATCTGATCTGTCAGATTTTCATCAATGGCAGCGCCGAAAATGATATTCGCATCGGGATCTGCCGCTTTTGTAATCATGGTTGCGGCTTCATCAATTTCACTCATTGAGAGATCCGAGCCTCCGACGATATTCAAAAGAATTCCTTTTGCTCCGTCGATAGATGCATCAAGAAGCGGTGATGAAATAGCTTGTCTTATGGCACTGATTGCGCGCTTGTCGCCTGTCCCGATTCCCATCCCCATGATGGCATTACCGGCATTGTCCATGATAGAACGTACATCGGCAAAGTCCACATTAATAAGACCGGGAAGGGTAATCAACTCAGCGATACCTTTAACGCCCTGATGAAGCACAGAGTCAATTTTACGGAAAGCTTCCACAATAGATGTTTTCTTGTCAATGACCTGAAGGACGCGTTGGTTCGGGATAACAATGAGAGTATCGACATTACTTTTCAGTAATTCTATTCCCTCAGATGCCTGATTTTTACGGGGAGAACCTTCAAAGTCAAACGGTTTAGTAACCACGGCAACGGTAAGTGCACCTGACTCTTTGGCAACTTCTGCCACAATCGGAGAAGCACCTGTCCCGGTTCCGCCGCCTTCACCGCAGGTTATGAATATCATATCCGCAGTGCCGAGTTCATCTTTCAGTTTTTCACGGGATTCTTCCGCTGCTTCACGACCGACTTCAGGATTTCCTCCTGAACCGAGTCCTTTGGTGACCTGATCGCCGATCTGTATTTTTATTTCTGCTTTGTTATGAAGAAGAGCCTGTGCATCGGTATTTACGGCAACAAATTCTACACCCTCGATACCGCCCTCTTTGATCATGGAAGAAATGGCATTTCCGCCGCCTCCGCCTACACCTACTACCTTGATTTTTGCTGCTTGTCCTGCTTTTGGTTTGATTAACATAAGTTATATTGTCAAGCGTTGCGGGAAGAAGAATCTCGTCTTGTGAAGTCTTGTAACGGGATCCTTTGGTATCCCTCAGGATGACTAATGTTAGGGAAGAAACTGTTTGAACACTTTCTTCGCCTTAGACATTATATCATTCATTGAGAAGTTTTTCAGAACTGAATTGAAATCTTTAAAATTCGCAGGATCCTCGAACATCTGAGAGTTGCCGTAGTAAACAAGACCGAGTGTCGCAGCATACATCGGATTCATGACTTCGTCGACCAGACCGGTTGCTTTTTCCGGTACCCCGACTCTGATAGGAAGTCTCGCAATCCGTTTACCCATCTCCACCATGCCGACAGTCATGGAACCGCCGCCCGTGATAACTATTCCTGAAGGGATTGCTTTCTCATATCCGCTCTTACTGATCTCTTCGGCTACAAATGAGTATATTTCTTCTATACGGGGGCCGATAATACCTTCAATAATTTCCTTAGGACTGACATCAGGAAGTTTTTCAGGGATCCCCAGTTTTTCGGAAGTAAGTATATTCTTCTCTTTCTTTTTAATAGCTTCTTCGACCCGGCGGGCATTGTTGCTAAGATACAGTTTTACTTTTTCTGCTGATTCAAGAGAGACCCTCAGACCGACTGCAATATCATTGCTTATGTGTCTTGCACCGATCGGAATAGATGAAGAAAACGATAAAGCACCTTCAACAAATATACTCATATCAATTTTCCCGCCCCCGATATCGACTACAGCTACGCCAAGATCCTTCTCAGTATCCGTGAGGACTGCCTCCGCAGCTGCCACCCCGGAAAAAATATAACCGGTATTTTTTATTCCGAGATCATTAAGGACTTTATCGATATTCTTAAGATTGGTTGCAGACGCCGTGATAATATGCGTGTCTACTTCCAGCCTGACGCCGCTCATCCCGACCGGATTATTGATTCCGCTTTGTCCGTCAACACTGTATTCACGCGGTGTTACTTCGATGATCTGTCTGGTATTTGAAAGAGAGATTGCACGGGCTGCTTCTATGACACGCTGCACATCATCTTCCACCACTTCAAACTGAGGATTCGCAACGGCAACTATCCCGTGTGAATTAATTGAAGCAATATGAGGACCGCCGACCGATACATATGCTTCCTTAATTTGGTGGCCGGCCATACGCTCCGCTTTTTCAACACTTGCCTCAACGGATGCAGTCGCCTGATCAATATCAACAATTAATCCTTTTTTTACCCCTCTTGAAGGCGTGGCATTGAAACCGATGATCCGAATTTCATCGGTCTCTGCTGAGTAGAGTCCGACAATCGTTGCGATTTTTGTGCTGCCGATGTCGATGCCGCAAATGAGTGTTTCCGCCATAATCTATATGAGCCTTGTGACTTCTTAAAAATTAATGATCAAAACCGAATAATCGGCTTGTCAAAACGCAAATCCAACGTTTCAAACGTTATACCTTCAACTGAAAGCTGCCTAAGAGACTGTTCAAACTGATACTTCTGCAGCTCAATATCCTTTTCAGAGGAAAATAAAAACGTACTGCTGTCTGTATATAATCCTAGCATATGAAATCCTTCAATAGCAATACTATTTACCTTTAATCTTGCATCCTGAACGATCCCCAAAAAATAAAGGCTGTCTTCCACTTCCTTAAAGCCGATTTCGTCTCCTCTCTGAAAAGAATTATACGGCACATTCTGATAAAAAGTAATGACGGGAATACCGGTATTTTCGATTTCGCGTACTTTTTCGAGTACAATACCTTCCTTGCTGAGTAACAAATATCCGTCTCCGACTTTCAGATATGCAGTAGGTATAAGCCTGCTGACCTCTACTTCGACTGCTGATGGGTACACTTTCCTGATAGAATTGATTCGATAATACGGGTTAGCATCCGTCAGATATTTCTCGGCATCCTGTAAATCCAAGCGCCACAGGTACGTGCCCTTGTACTGTTTTTTCCCCTTAAAGGGAAAATCCTTCGTTTCTCCGTAAACTTTCATTTCCTCTATCCGATACGCATGATCAATCCGATAAGCAAGCACGATTGTCAGGATAAAAATTATCAGAAATAACAAAACTGGGATTATCTTACCGGAATATTTCTTCCACAATCCGTTGTGCCGCTTCGGAACTGTATGTTCTTTCAAGTTTTTGGTATGCTCGTTCATAGTGTTTTTTTTCCAGAAGTACCTTCCTGATAAGTGAAAGCAACTCTTCAGACTTGCCGTCCTGTTCAAAGATCTCGGCTGCCCCCACGGTCTTCAGAATTCCGGCATGCTTGCGCTGCTCGTCAAATGCGGCCAGAGGCAACGGAATCAGAACTGCCGGTTTCTTCAAAGCCACCAGCTCGAAAAAAGTATTTGCACCTGATCTGCTGACAACAACATCCGCTTTGTGAAGTAAGGCGCCGATTTCATCATCACCGATATGCGTCCTGACCGAATATCTGCTTTTCAGAGTTTCCGGCAATGACTCTCGCACTGCTTTCAACCGCTCATAATCATTATACTCATGTAGATTCCCCGTTTGGTGAATGACTGAACAGAATGTCAACAATTCCGGAAGAATGTGTTCGATATGCACATTTATCGCATGTGCTCCGAGAGATCCTCCCGTGACATAGATGCACGGAATTTGGGGCGGAGTAGAAATTTGTGCTTTTGTGCTAAATATACTTTTTCTGACGGGATTGCCTGTTAGGACTGTTTTTGATTTTGGAAAAAAGCGGGCAGACTCAGGGAATGATATAAAAACCTTATCGGCTAGTCCGGCGATTTTTTGGTTTGCTAAACCCGGATGAACGGTCTGCTCATGGGTGTACACGGGAATGTTCATCCATGAACCCACGGCAGCAATTGGAAATGCGAGATAACCTCCGAAGGAAAGTACCAATTCGGGCTTTTCCTTTCTCAAAATCTGCCATGCACGGATAAAACCGAACGGAATGGCTATAAGATCCTGTAGAGTCCTGAGTGATACAGATCTTGTCAATCGGCCAGTCACTAAATGATAAAACCGTATTGATCTTCTTTGTATCTCTTTATACTCAAAACTTTCTGTGCGTTCTTTGTTGTTGTTGTATTTGCGTCCGACAAACACAATTTTCGTGTCAGGATACTTATCTTCAATCAAATCAATTACTGCGAGCGCAGGTGTGACATGCCCACCGGTTATGATAATTTTCGTAGGCTGCATATGGTATTGTATCACGCTTATGTCTTTGTCTGACGGGCAATATTTATTGCTATCCCCAAAAGCATGCAGGAAGCGAGCATTGATGACCCTCCGTATGAAACGAAGGGAAGAGTGACACCGGTAAGCGGCATAATATTGACCATTCCTCCGAGATTAATAATAATTTGAAGACCGAAGTACGTGAAAATGCCGCCTATTAACAATTTTCCGAAGCGGTCATCTACCGAATTGTACAGTTGATACAACTTGTAAAGAAACACAAAATAAAGCGTGATAATGAGGAAACTGCCGACAAAACCTAGTTCCTCACTGATAATGGCGAAAATGGAATCTGTGTGAGCTTCAGGTAAAAACAAATATTTTTGTCGTGAAGCGCCAAACCCTCTCCCGAACAGACCGCCTTCCGTGACTGATATCAGGATCTGATTGATATGAAAGCCCACCCCCAGAGGATCATTTTCGGGATTTAGAAAAGCAGTCAGACGCTTAAGCCGATAAGGTGCGGCAAAGATAAGACCGACAAATCCGATTACCGCAATGGGAGCCATTGCAAGAAGATACCTCAAGTCCTGTCCTCCGAGATAATACATTGCAATGCCAAGTGAAAATACCATGATCGCAGTACCCATATCAGGCTGCATCATTATAAGCAGCAAAAGAAATCCCAAAAGCAGAACAAACGGTAAAAACCTGCTTTTCTCTTTTTTGGAAAACCAGGAGGAAAGGTATAGTATGATAGCAAACTTGGTAAATTCTGTCGGCTGCACAGTAATAAAACCAAGATCAATCCAGCTTCTCGCTCCTCCTGCCGTGTGTCCGATTCCGGGAATGAGCACTACAATCAAAAGAAGTATGACTCCGATCATCGCCGGTATGGACAAAAAATAAAGATTCTTATAGTTGTACCATGAAAAAAAACCAAGAACGATACTGCCAAAAAGTATCCATCTTAGCTGAAGTTTCAAATAATGAAAACTGTCACCGGTAGCATTCAGTGCACGTATCGAGGAAGCTTCGAACACAAAAATCAGTCCGATAAATACCAGAAGAACCGCTATTATGAGAAGTACCCATGTCATTGACAATCCGTTTCCTTCTTTCTCGACCTTTCTCAGTCTCTTGTGCCGCTTACGCATACTGCTTCACGAACTTCTGAAACTGATCACCTTTTTCAATAAAATTTTTCCAGAGACTGTAACTCGGTGATGCCGTCGAAAGAAGACATACGGTAAGGGGCTGGGTGTTATTGTAGGCAAATGATACCGCTTCTTCCATGCTTTGAGTTTCAAAAATATTCCAGAATGAACGGTCAACTTCAAGAAGTGCCGTTTTAATACGTGATCCCGATTCCGGAAAGAGTACGATATTTTTTACCCCTGTCTCCCTTAATTCACTGGCAAGTTCAAGAAAGTCATACCCTCTGTCTTCACCGCCAAGGAAAATGGTACTCACCCCGGGAATTGCCTGTACGGCTGCTATGGTTGATTCGGGTGTCGTGGAAATTGCATCGTCATAAAAAGTAATGCGTTTGTAGGTCCCCACTTTCTCTAATCGATGGGGCAAAGGCTTAAATGATTGGATAGCATCCTCCGCTTCGCGATACGAAATTCCGCAGAGAGATGTGACAGTGATTGCTCCTCGGATATTATCAACGTTGTGCTGTCCGAGCAATGGAATCCGTTCGGGAATAAAGTCATTTTCATACGGTTTCGGTTGTGCGGATGTCGTTTTTGCCCAGTCCGAAAGACGCGTAAAGGCAGGATTATATACATAGTAATCCGATTTTGCCGCATGAGCGATCATCCGGTGTTTTGCTTCATAATAATTGTCAAGCGTACCGTGATACGGGACATGATCCGGAAACAGACTCACAATAAGAGAAATATGCGGTGAGAACTGAATGTCTGACAACTGGTAGCTGGACAACTCACAAACGATATACACGGGCTGTTCGTGTTCTTCATTAAAAAAATCCAAAAGAGGTTTACCGATATTGCCCAGAAGTTCCGTTTGTCTGCCTGTTTGAGAAAAAATATGATGAATAAGTGATGCCGTTGTACTTTTACCTTTTGTCCCCGTCACACCGATAGTGACATGTTTTTTATCAAGATTTGCAAAAAAAATATTTGTTGCCGTTGTATACGGCACGGTGATCTCCTGAGCTCTGATTCCCGGTGTCTTAATAACCAGATCGAACTCAGTTTGCTTTTTCAGGTAATCATCTCTGTCCCGGCGGTCGGTTATTTCAAATGTCGCAGACGGCACACATTTCCTGAGAAAATTCTCAGTTGATTTGCCCTCAATTCCGTACCCCGCAATCAAAATACGTTTGTTCATCAGGTCCTGAATTTTCATATCATTGTTCGAAACTGCTCAGGTAAAACCGAACGGTCAATATTGGTAACTTCTTTTTCAAGGGTCTTTATATCGAGCTTTGGCAAAACCTGTTGTTCAAACAGATCCATGACAGGTGTCCCTTTATATTCTCCCTGTGAAGAAGCTTTCACCATTGCAAGCTTCACCTCGTCAGGGGTACCGACACATTCAAATGGCTTAAAGCCGCTTACACCCAGAAGTTCTTTGTAAAGCGGGATAAGATCAGCCTGAGCATACATATTCGTTTGAAACATATCTGTAAGCTCCTTTTTTGAGATATGTGCCGATAATAACGCAAAGACAAACGCACATTTCGGACAGGTCCCGCACCATCTCGGTGAATTTTCATGCTCAATGATATTAAAATTTCTGTTGCAGCTGGAAAACGATGAAAAATATTCGGGATACTTAGAAAACAGTTCGACAATGGTGTATTCCGAATACGGTCGCAGCAGCGATACATACAGCAAATCAGAAGATATAAATTTCCCGATATATGTCTGAAACAATGTTTCAAATTCACGCGATTTGCTCCACTGATGATTGACCGTTTCGCCTAGATACCCGACATTGCCGTAGTCAGCGCTTCGTTCATTACTTGTGATCAGGCCGTCATATCCGTACAATACCGCCGTTAGGATTCCGATACACGCATACACCGCCGAGATAGGAATATGGCCGTTTGTGACGCCTTCTTTTTTATTTATTGCAAAAAGCTGCGGATCAATAATGCGTTTTATCCGTATTGCATCGAGCTTCATAGAAGCGAGCACTGACTCGATAAGAGGATAGCTCTTCTGTGTTTCCACCACAAATCCGTCTGCTTTCAAATGATTCTTTTTAAGAATCTCCGCGGAAAGGATTGAATCTTTCCCGCCGCCTACTCCTACCAGATATCGATTATTCTTTGTCATCGTTTGTGGAGTTTGTGGTAGCTTGTCATCAGAAGGAAACTTCACCAGCCCGCGAAAATCTATGTCGTTCCGGTAATAAAACTCTCCCAATCCTTTGGTATACACCGTATTCCAGAAGTCAGCCTGCGCGGGTGTAAGTGAATATCCTTCAATGATCATCTCTTTCGGACAATAGGTTTTCCAGTAACTAAGTCCGAGGACGATATGAACAGTCTGCAAAAGAGCATGTAAGAGGGGTTCAGAGACAGAATGTACTTCTCTGTCAGGCAGAATAAGGTTCTCGGTAAAACGAAGCTCCTCACCTTCGTGCCTTACTTTATAATGAAAGCTCAGGACCGAAGAACGGATATCGGAAGTGTACCCTTCAAAGATAAACTGACTCATATGTATATTATAATGAATAACTGCAATTAAGACGTACCATTATCTCTAATTATGAAAACCACAGGAACGATCATTCTATACGGTAGGCACGATTGCCGGGACTGCCAAAGCATCAAAAATTTTTTGGATGTTCACGGTATTCCCTATCTGTATATCGACATAGATGAGCATCCTTCGGCTGCTCTTGAAGTCACGAATCAAACAAACGGTTATCAAAAGATTCCTCTTCTGGTGTTCCCTGACAAAACAGTGCTTATTGAACCGAATATTGAAGAAATTGAAGAAAAAATAAAAGGTTAAGGGACAGCGTTTCTGACTTCTTGAACCGGTTTGTCACCCTGCTTAATTACGGTTTGCTGGCAATAACTTTTCCGCTCTGTGCCTCTCAGGAAGTATTCCACCCGGCCGTTATAACAGGGCATGGAGACAACATTAACCGGTTGCGGCATCTTGCCTGCGGCATCATGTTCCTCAATCATATATTTCATAATCCGGTTAAAGATAGGTCCGGCACCGAGAGAACCGGCAATACTGTGCATTGAACTGTTGTTGTTGTTTCCGACCCAGACTCCGACTACTACTTTGTCGGTAAATCCGATCGTCCATGCATCTTTGTAATCATTTGTAGTTCCTGTCTTTGCGGAAACAATTTCGTCCTTAACATGGAGCGGATTATTTACTCCGAATGCCTGCTGCCTTGCTGTATTGTCAGAAAGGATGTCGGAAATGATATAAGCCACACCTTCATTGAGTACGCGTGTCTTAGTGCTGCGGATATGGGTCACATCCTTCTCCCGTGAATCCTTAATCTCCACAAACGGAGTCGGTTCCACCCGATACCCGCCGTTTGCAAAGACGCTGTAAACCTGTGTCAGATCTACCAGCGTCACTTCTCCTCCGCCGAGCGCTATTGACAAACCGAACCGGGATGATTCCTCCCAGGTATCGATACCCATGGTTTTGGCAAAATCGACAAACGGCTGTACACCCATTGTGTTTAGAACTTTAATAGCCGGAACATTGTATGAATTTCCGAGGGCGTATCGTATCGGAACTCTCCCGTGATATCTTCTGTCGTAATTGACCGGCTGATACGGCTCGGCACCGGCAATATTAAACACTATCGGCGAATCATCGATCGGAGTTGCTGCAGTGTATCCGTTTTCAAGCGCCATAGCATACAGCATCGGTTTCAGTGTTGAGCCAGGCTGACGCTGAGCGGTTGTGACGTTGAATGCTCCGTAATTTTCTCCGAAATAATTCACCGATCCCACCATTGCGAGAATCTGACCGGTATTGGGGTCCATTACAATTACGCCTCCGTTTGACGCATTCAGCGGATGCAGTTTTTCTACTTCTTCCCGTAATATTTCTTCTGCTTTCGTCTGAATATCAAGGTCCAAGGATGTCACAATATTAAAACCTGATTCTTCAACTTTTTTCGTGCCGAATTCGTTTTCAAGTGCGGTCCTGGTATACATGACAAAGTGAGGAGCACGGATGTTTGTGGTCGGAGGAAGCACCGTAAGATCTTCCTGTATCGCTTTTTCAAACTGATTTTTAGAAATATAGTGCTGAAGATACATTTCCTGCAGCACCTGATCGCGTCTTCTTTCGGCAAGATCAGGGTCGATAAAAGGCGAATAAATGGAAGGCGCCCTCGGAAGACCGGCAAGCAATGCTGCTTCTCCGAGTGTGAGTTCCTGTGCGGTTTTGCCGAAATACACTTTCGAAGCTTCTTCAATGCCGTAAGCTGATCCGCCGTAAGGCACCTGATTTAAATACATTTCCATGATCTCATCTTTGGTATACATTTGTTCTGTCCATAATGCCAGGACCATTTCTTTCAGTTTTCTCTCAATAGTCCGTTCAGGAGTAAGCAATGCCGTCTTTACCAGCTGTTGTGTAATCGTCGATCCTCCCTGTAATTCGTTGTAAATAAATGAGTCTTTTGCCGCACGGAGAATTCCTCCGAAAAACGAGATACCTTTGTGGTTATAAAAATTCTTGTCTTCTATCGCAATGGTCGCCTGTATGACCGCTTTCGGAACCGAAGAAAGCGGCACTGAAGTCCGGTTCACATCCCGATAAATCGCATACAACAATTTCCCGTTTCGGTCATACAAGTGTGTAGATTGTGCAAAGTTTACCTGACCGATCGCAGCCGGTGACGGCAGTTCCCGCACAAAAAAGTATGCCTGCTGAATAAACAGAAACAATAAACAAAACAAAAAGCCGTATACAAAATACTGAAAATATTTGCTTGTCAAAAAAGAGTAAAAAGAAGCAATAAGATGAATAATTCCCAAAAATATTCCTTCAATTATGGCAATAATCTGTTTTGCAATCGAAATGAGAAAAAACGGAGTGTTTTTGATAACATACCACAGAAATGATCCTGTCTGCTTTAGTACGTATGAGACTGCACCGACAGAGTTTGCACCGGCAGAGCCAATATTTTTAACTGTTATAAGTGAAAATATTTTTTGAGTAAGATAGCGCAAAGAAGTATAAGGAAATAAAACGGCACGTATTACGGATTTCCCGACATATACCACCACGACCGTCCATACATACAGAAGATAAAAAATACTCCTTAGAATTGCATTTTTAAGCATGCTAAATGATAGTCGTGTTTCACTTGACATACGGATATTTTAACAAAACTATAGGGCAAGTAAAAGCGTAAGTTATTATCCTTTTTGATTTAGTATTATCCGGTTTGAAGTACTCGGAGACTATATCAGAAAGGTATAACCATGCAATGAAGTATTTCTTACAAATGTATCAGTTGGCAGTATTCCTCACTATCCGTGCTTTCACAATCAATCGCTCCTTATAGGTACCTGGAGGCACGCATGTCACCAGTGTTAGATAGGAGTCATCAAATTCCTGTTCGAGAACAGATACTTCACTTGGTTCAACAATAAACATATCTATTACTTCATATGTGTACTGTTTGCCTTCTACATTCACTTCAATCCTATCACCGATATCAAGTTTAGGAAGATACGTAAATACTGACTTGTAGTCTTTCGCATTATAAAGTTGTGGCAAGGTTGAATGTCCGAAAATGGCTACATTTCCGTATTGGCCCGGGATTGAAGTCGGTAAATAATGAATAAGACTTTTCGAAAGATCTTCTCCTCCGACCTCAACATTCAGATCTTTCAGATTAAGTTTCGGAATCGAAAGTGAATACGATTTTACGGTAAGATCGCCGTCTGGAGTCGGAAGTTTACTTTCGGGGAACCAGACATTGGCGTTGGTGAAATCTCTCAGATTGCTTGAAAATAGCGTGTTGGAAGCATACACACTTTTGGCAAATTCCAGCGCAGAAACCGATTCAGATTCAGGCAAAGGGGAAGCTGCATCTTTCTTGAGAAATACCCGGGCATACAATTCAAATGATACAATCGGATACAAAGCCCAGAATAAAAAGCCCATTCCTGCCAGCAAAACGATATAAGAAGCGGAACGGACCACTTTTTTCTTTCTCGAAGTTTCTTCTTTTTTATATACGCGAAGCGGCATGTTAATCAGTTGCTGCGGAAACTGTTATGTTTTTTTGAAATAACGGTGTCCAAAGCGAGAAGCCGAAAGATTTCTTTATTTCAATATTCTCAACATCATAGGAAGACTTCACTTTACTCTGAAAACCTGACAGCGAAGTAAATGTTGCCGCCGCTTTTATAGCTTCAAGATCAATCTTCTTGTGTGCCTTGCCCGAAGTATCAACCTCCAGTGTGACTTCATCATCACCGGAAGTAATGTCAGTAATCTCATAGGTAATGTTGTCCGTATCGACGGTGAGATCATCCGCCAGCTCTTCTTCAATCATTTCTCTCAGCTTCTGCTCAAGTGCGGTTTTCTTAATTGTATAAAACTCTATCTCAGATTCCGCTTTGACGGACAGCTTGGAAGCTTCCTCTCCGATTTCTCCCGAAAAGGTTGTGTCTGCAAGGGTCACCGATGTCATATCCGGAATAATGATTTCATCCTCTGAGATCTGTGTCCCCAGCACATCTTTGCTTCCGTCTTCAGCCTTTGTTTCGACATTCTTTTTGAGGGAATCAATATCTGCTTTGGATATTGTGGTGACATCTTTCTTTGATCCTCCGCTGAAAGCGGTCTCGACAAATGCAACAAACAAAGAGTCGGAAAGAGAGGCAACGGAAAGTTGTGTTCCTTTTGCAATGTTATACTCAGGTCCGATTTCTTCAGCAGTTGCTTTCACTTTCACTTTCCCTGATTCTTTCACTCCGTCTGCGGTACCGCCGCTTGCAGATGCCACTTTTGCTTCAGTATCTATCGAAAAGACCAGGTTACCTTTCCTCAACTCGGTTCCGCGCGGGAATGTCCGGGCTTCTTTGTCGTAATTATGAATAATCACTTCTCCCGTAGCTTTCTCTCCGACTTCACGTTTTCCCGACGTTGCTTTTTCATCCTCAAATTCCTGTACCGTTGTTTTTCTGAGGACAGAAAGATCGCCTGATTCGGAGTCCGTCACGGGGACTTCAAAAGAAAAACGTTCAGAAATAGCTTCGGAGTTGGGGTAGACGGTGACGTTTATTTTATGAAAAAAATATTCATACACGAAAAGCAGTGCAAAGACAACCGCCGCGAGAATCACACCGTACACGATCGGCTTTTTTGATGTTGCGCTCCCCCCGCCGAATGAAAAAGACGGTATCATTCCTTTTATCCTGGCGAAAAAATCACCTGTCCGCTGGGACGGCGGATCATTTATCAGTGTATCAACGACAGCAGAAGAAGGGGCAGCCGCGGTAACTGACTCGTCTTCCGGAGGTGCCGTATCACGGACATCTTTCCCTACCACGAAACCGAAATCTTCCGCAGGTTCATCCTTTAGGCTGTTTGTGTTCTGCACTACCGAATTCTGCTCTTCCTGAGTAGGAGCGGGAACTTTTGATTGAGAAATGACTTCTTCACTGAAGGTTTGTGCCAGAGACGTATTCAACTCGTTCTGTTTCAGAACTTCGATCGTGGGGTGCTGTGAAAAGACTTTCTGATCCCAGTCATATGTTGCAAGCTCAGATGAAACTTCAGGAGTATCCATATCTCCGAAAACAAGCATTTTGGTCGGCATCACAATATGTCCCGGAATAGATGTCAAAACGCTTTGGATGTCTTCTCCTATCACATCTGTTCTGGCGGTATACTGCTGATAGACTTTCTTTCCGCCTTTGTACACAGAAATGCCTACTTTTGTCTTGTTGACTTCTATTGCTACGGTATTCAGGACTGATGTCTTTCGCAGGTGATCGTGGAGTGCATCCTGCACATCAATATATCCCATCGGTTCCAGTTCCAGATCCTTTGAAAGCTTCTTAATGATATTTTTGTACGGTTCTTTTATTTCGAAAGTTTGTTCATCAATCATCCAGGAGTGCAGGAAATAAATGGTTTTATCAAGATGTTTTCCTGTCTGCAGTTCAAGTTGTGAAATAAGATTGTCGGTATCTTCGAGAATCTTATCAAAACCGGAGGTCAAGCTGACGGCATTTTGAGAGAGAATCTGAGGGGCGGGACCGGCGGCATCAAACACAAACCCGAATTCTGAAGCGTCGGTCAGATACAATCCAAAGTATAGATTATCGGAAGACTTCTTTTTGAGAAACGGCAGAGAGAAACCCATATGCACTCATATTAGCATATCCGACAGGCAAGAGCAATAATTTTCTATTCCAGTGCATAACGGTCAAGGACCTGTTTGATTCCCTGATCAGCCGTGCCCAGCGCGGCACCGTAATCTACCCCTTCTTCCGCGGAATTTATTGCATTTTTGATGTACTGTAAGATTTCATCGTTCATTCCTCCGTCACGGGTAAGATCCACAAGCGGAAGTCCGACATATACATCATCCTGAGCCTGCTTGATAACGGGAGCCAGATACTGATTATCGCTCAGTAATTCAGCCATATCCTGACGCGGATACGGATTCCCGAACAGTCTGACCTGTGTTTGAGTTTCATACATCTTGGTCAGCTGTTCTCGTTGGGAAAGGAATTTCAAAAACTTCCAAGCCTCGGTCTGATTTTGACTTAACCTGTTGACACCCTCGACCCAATAATTTGCAACCGATACGGCACTGTCATCCAGTCCCTTCGGTATCGGCGCAACCTTTACCTGAAGATCGGGATTCTGCGCCTTGATGTTTATGACATGCCACGAAGGGCCGATGATCATTGCCGCTTTACCCTGAGTAAATGCAGAAACGGCATTCGGCATTGATGTATTCCAGTATCCGTCCTCGGCGAATTTCCGATACAAAAGCAGCGCTTCCGAAGCCTCATTGGTAGTCAGATCTTTCAGATCACCGCCGTTGAGAAGAAGCAGTATGCCGAAAATTTCTCCGTAATGAGGAATATTATTCGCAGTTCCGATTGCAATTCCTGAAGTGACAATTTGACCGCTCGGTTCTTTCACCGTAAGCTTGTTGACCGTGTTCAGGACATCGTTTTCTCCTCCTACCCAAACCGGAGGCGGTGTGTTGATCCCTGCCTGTTTAAGCAGTGTTTCATTGTAAATGAGGACCGAACCGTCCACCATAAGCGGGATACCGTAATATTTTTCCGCAATTTTCAAATCCTTTTGATGAATGGGGTAGAACGTCTGTTCAAACTCCTGATTCGACATTATATCTTCAGGCAGCGGAGAAATAACTTCCTGTATTTCGGGAAGCCAGGTATTGTGAAAACGGAAAATATCCGGGCCGTTTCCGGCTTCGCTTCTGGCAATAAGGCGCTCACGATATTCCTCCGGTTCCATACGTTCATAATTGATGGTGACGTTTGGATGCTCTTTTTGGTACTCCTCGATTAGGGGCTGATATACGGCCGGTTCATCCCACAGACCCCAATACGTGAGAGTAACTTCTTCCCCGCTCGGAGCGGGAGTATTGTCAGGAGGGAAAAGCCGGTCCTTCAGAAAAAACCAGAAAATAAGACCGAACACCACAAGAAAAAAGAATACAATTCCCAGGATAATCGGAAGCTTATTTGAATTTTCTTCATAAACCGGTACATCTGTCGGAAATTCTGGCGGGATACTGCCGGCAATCTCTTCCGGATGCTCGATGTCCGGAGCGACTTCCTCAGGCTGCAGAGGCTGAGGTGCGGCATCAGAGGTATCAGGTGTGTTCTTCTCAGGGTCATCCATGCTTTAATCATACAGAAGATTTTAGAATTCGACTAGTGGGTTTCTCTCTATTATGTATAATAAAAGTCTATGCTTTCTGAAATGACGACAAAACAGAAAATTCTGGCCGGTACTGCAGGCTTATTCCTTATACTGGCGATCCTTATCGGAGCATCGTGGACCTATGTCCGATTAACCGTGAAAGACACTATCTATCCCCGTACCTATATCGACGGAATCGATATGGGTTATAAAACAAAGGAAGAAGCATTGAAGCTTTTGTCCAAAAGGGATGAGTATTACAATGATGCCCTGATTGAGGTGATGTACAAAGACGCAAAAATTGCATCATTTTCCGGACAGGAGCTAAAACTGGAGCGTGATATTGACACAAAAGTAGATCAGGCATACCTTATCGGACGGACCGATCATCTCCCGTCGCGTATCGCGCAGCAGCTGAATACGCTTTTGAAGATCCGAACGTTTTCATTTGATACCGAGGTACGCTATAACAACGGAGTCATTGACCAGTTTGTCAAACAGTCGGAAGATGTATACAACCGTGAACCGAAAAATGCATTATTCACTTTCGAAAACGGAAAAGTCACTTCGTTTAAAGCGGATGAACCCGGTATGAAGCTTCAGTCCGAAGAATTTCTTATGAATTTGAAAAAGGAAATTCAATCAATCTCCGATAAAAAGAAGAATATTGTAATTTCTTTCAAGGAAGAAGAAATTAAGCCCGAAATCACCCTTGCGGAAGCGAATGATTTCGGTATCGAAGAATTGATAGGAGAAGGAAAATCCGATTATACCCACTCCATTCCTTCACGCGTCCACAATCTGATCTTAGCTGCCTCAAAATTTGACGGAGTGATCATTCCGAAAGGTGAAACATTTTCATTCAATACCCTTGTCGGTGATATCTCTTCCAGTACCGGTTATCAGCCGGCATATGTCATCAAAAACGGAAGAACGGTACTCGGCGACGGAGGCGGTGTCTGTCAGGTCTCAACTACCATGTTCCGGGCAGCTCTCAATACCGGATTACCTATCACTGAGAGACATGCACATGCATACCGCGTATCGTACTATGAAAATGACTCTGAACCGGGTTTTGATGCTACCATTTATTCGCCGACTGTGGATCTGAAATTCAAGAATGATACTCCGGGAGCAATCCTTATTCAGATGGAAGTGGATAAAGACCAGAAACTGCTTACATTCAGATTTTACGGGAAAAAAGACGACAGGAAGGTCGAGATTTCACCGGCTACAGTCTGGGATGTAGCCCCTCCTCCCGAACCGCTGTATGAAGATGATCCGACTCTCCCCAACGGCACCGTTAAGCAGGTGGACTACCCTGCCTGGGGCGCAAAGGCAAAATTTGAATACAAAGTATTCGATAAGAACGGAGAAGTTATGCAGAACGAAACATTTTATTCTTCATACCGTCCGTGGCAGGCGGTATTTTTGAGGGGTACTGGCGGTAGTTAGGAAATTTTCCGGAAAAGATCAAGAAGTCCGAGTCTTCGCAGTCTATACGAATGTTTTTTCTGCTTTCGCTGACCGATCACTTTTGCCGGAACTCCGCCGACTATCGCATTCTCGGGTACATCCTTCGTCACGACGGCTCCTGCAGCAACCACCGCTCCATTGCCCACCGTCACACCGGGGAGAATGATGGCTCTCGGTCCGATAAAAACATAGTCACCGATACTGACAGGTGCCGATACGGCTGCAAATGTCGGGTCATGGATGTCATGTTCGGAGTTGTATATCATGACTTCACTCGCGATATCGACATGGCTTCCGATTTTCAGTTTGTCCCGTCCGTCAAGTGTTATCCGTTCGCCGATGACACAATCATCGCCGATTTCAATATTGTCAGGGTCGTAAAACCGTGCACCCATGTTTATCACTGTATTTGAACCTATTTTGACACCGGAAATACGATACAGAAGCACTCGAAAAAAACTGACGGGAACCCAACCCAAAAGTAAGAGAATATATGTCTCCGTTTCAAGAAGCGTTTGGGAAATTCTGCCTCCGATCTTGTCAATAACCTGGCCGCCACTGAGTTTTTTCCCGTCCTTATCGCGTATAGTCGATAGCATAGATATATTATACACGCAGCTGATAGAATTATGAATATTGATGAAAAAACAAGTATTAATGCCTGATTTTGAACTGGAAAAGCCGATTTGGGAAAAGGGGCATACGGTGATCGGCATCGATGAAGTAGGAAGAGGCTGCCTCGCAGGACCGATAGTGCTCGGAGCCGTCTGTTTCAGGCCGCTTTCCGCAGAAATACAGTCCAGAATAATGGCCCTGGGAGTCCGTGATTCAAAACAGCTTTCCGAAGGAAAAAGAGCAAAAATTGCAGAGGAACTTCAGTCGTTTCCCATCACAACTCATACTGTATCTATCAGTGTCCCGACCATAAACAGTGTGGGTATTATGAACGCCTGGCGGTCAGGGATTGTCAAACTGTTCGATCTCTGCCGTTTAGACTTTCCTGATGATCCGTTTACACTTCTGGTTGACGGACCAGATGTCAAAGCGATACCATATAAAGAGGATGTTACGAGTATCCCCGTAATTAAAGGCGACTCGAAGAGTGTGGCGATAGCTTCAGCCTCGATAATTGCCAAAGTTACCCGTGATATGTTTATGAGCGCACTGTCCCGCCGGTTTCCCGCTTATGAATGGCACCGTAACAAAGGATACGGGACAAAGGATCACCGTACGGCAATCACGGACCACGGTATAACGCCCTGGCACCGGCTGCTGTTTGTCCGATCAGTCCTCGGACAGAATATTGCAAATAAGGTATAATACGCAAACTCATTTTTATGTCAGCATCACGACTCAAACGAATAGAAAAGAAGAACAACGTCCTGAAGCTCTCGCTGATTTCGCTGGGGCTGGTGTTTCTTGTGTCCGTGGGACTGATCATTACAAGACTTTTGGGATTTTATAACGCCATTCATACGGAAGCACAGGAAACTCCTGAAAATGTAAAAAAAGAAGAAAAAACGGAATATACTTTTCTTCTTCTCGGATACGGCGGAGGATCACACGAAGGGACATACCTGACGGATTCCATCATGGTAGCCAACGTGGATATCAAAAGCAAACGGGCAATCCTGGTATCGCTTCCGCGGGATATCTGGGTACGGGTACCGACGAAAAACGGTGAAGAATTCCACAGCAAAATCAATGCTCTCTACCAGATGGGTATTAACCCGAAAAATTACCCTGCAGTTGATACCAAATCTCTCACTGAAGATAACCCGTCAGGTCTTCTCAAACAGGCAGCGGAAGATATCACCGGCCTGAATATTGATGCCTTTGCTGCAGTGGACTTCGAGGGTTATGTCAAAACCATCGATACGCTGGGAGGCATTGATGTCAATGTCAAAAAGGCATTTACTGATTATGAATACCCTATCGAAGAAAAAATGAATGATCTCTGCGGAAGGGATGAGGAATTCAAGCAGATTGAACCGATTATCAATAAGGAAATGACTGAAGAAGATCAGAAAAAGCTTTTTGAGGAAAAGCCTGAACTGGAACAATTTTACAAAGACATAAAGGAACATCCGCGGGTAGCATTTCCCTGCCGGTATGAAGTCCTGCATTTCGACGCCGGAGAAACGCATATGGACGGTATTACCGCTCTCAAGTATGCGCGTTCCCGTCATGCATTAGAAGACGGGGGAGACTTCAACCGGGCACAGCGGCAGCAGAATGTCATCGAAGCTGCAAAACAGAAAATTCTGGGTATCGGATTTATTCCGAAGATTATTCCTCTTCTCAATGAGCTTGAACAGCACGTTAAAACGGACTTGCCCCTTTCCGAAATGAATATGCTGTTGCTTGAAGGTAGGAACGCAAACAATTATAAAGTCGAAACTCTCGTATTGTCTGACAAATTTCTGACTGATGATTACTCCGATTACGGCGGATACATTCTGGTCCCGAAGCTGGGGAAAGACGACTGGAGTGCAATACGCAAAGAGATTCAAAACATGAAACTCGGCATCACTCCCTCCCCTACTCCCCAACCGTCAATTACTCCTGAGAAGTAGCAAAATTCTATAAGCATCTTCACTTTATACTTGACGTAAGATACTTTATACTACTTGCATATGATTGTAAAAAACAGAGACCAACGGGTAGCAGTACTTGTCGATGTACAAAACCTGTACTACTCAGGAAAAAACCTTTATAGTTCACGCGTAAATTACAAAAACCTTCTGGCACAGGTCGTACAGCGACGGATACTCACCCGAGCTATCGCATATGTCATCAATGCTGACGACACCAAAGAAAACGTCTTTTTTAATGCACTTCACGAAGCCGGTTTTGAGGTAAAGGAGAAACCGCTGCAGACGTTTTACGGAGGGGCAAAAAAGGGAGACTGGGACTTAGGAATCGCTATGGATGCCATCAGACTGGGCAATAAAGTCGATTCAATCATTCTGGTCACGGGCGACGGAGACTTCAAACCCGTTGTTAACTATCTCCAGCAGGCATTGGGATGTCTTGTTGAAATTGCGGCATTCAAGCGTACGGCAAACAAGGAACTTGTGGAGCTTGCAGATGATTTCACGAATATAGAAGAACATCAGAAGAGACTCCTTTTTCGGATTTGATCCACGCGATAGGATCAGCTGCGCAATTTCCTCAAACGGTCAGGAGCTATTCGTCTTCGATCACCGTTTCGAATACTTTCACCGGCTTTACCGGCTTGGATTCTTCTCCGCTTGCACTCATGGTGACGGGAGCTTCGGCAATTTTGTCAACGACATCAAGTCCTTCTTTTACGAATCCGAAGATGACATAATTTTTCGGGAGAGGAGTATCCTCATGCATGATAAAGAACTGACTTCCATTGGTATTCGGACCTGAGTTGGCCATAGCGACCGTTCCCCGGACATATTCGCCTTCGAACGGTTCATCGTCAAATTTATACCCGGGCCCGCCCGTACCATCGCCTTTGGGATCACCGCCCTGGATCATGAATCCTTTGATCACACGATGAAACACCGTGTTGTCGTAGAAACCTTTTTGTGCAAGTGAAATAAAATTGTTTACGGTTTTCGGGACTTCCTTGGTTTTCATCTCAATCACAATCGGGCCTTCACTGGTATTCAGGGTGACTGTGTATGTTGAGTCTGTATCAATTATCATATCTGGCGGTTGTGTATCCTCGCCCAACGCTTTCGGCTGTGATTCCTGCCGAGGCTGCTGTTGCTGAGGATCGGAACTGGTAATATCGGACATATTGTCCGGAAGCTGCGAATCTCCTTCACTTCCAACCAAACTCAGTTTTTCAACTTCGTCCGGCTCCTTTGTCTCAGTATTTGAAGAAATTCTTTTTTGGAACAAAACACCAAGTCCTACCAAAATAATCAAAAAAAGCGTGCAGAATAGAATGACAAAAACTTTAGTGTTCATACCCTACTATATTACCACATGAGCGAAGAATGAAAAGAAGAATATTTACATCATGTACCGAACTGTCTGTCACCGGCATCACCGAGGCCGGGGAAAATATATCCTGCCGGAAACTTGTCAGATTCTGTCGTCAATCGCTCATCGATATGAGCAATATGAATCGGAACTTCAGGGTGATTCTTGTGCACTTCCGCAATCCCTTCAGGAGCCGCAATCAGACCGATGAAAATAATCCGTTTTGCACCCCACTTTTTGAGAATATCAATCGTAGCAGATGCCGACCCGCCTGTCGCGAGCATCGGATCAAGGACAAACACAATTTCCACAGTCGGCGCAACGGGAAGTTTGTTGTAGTACTCTACCGGTTTCAGTGTCTTTTCATCCCGATACAAACCGATATGCCAGACTTCAGACTGCGGTAACAATTTCCAGATACCATCGACCATCCCGAGACCGGCGCGAAGTATCGGAACAAGTCCGATTTTTTCCTGAATAAACATACCTTTTGTCACGGTAAGAGGTGTTTCAATTTCCCTTTCCGCCGTCGGCAGATTCATCGTAGCTTCGTACACAAGAAGTGCCGCAATCTCTCCGACCAGTTCCCGAAACAGTTTCGGATCGGTTTTCACATCACGAAGCAGCGATAGTTTGTGCTGTACCAGCGGATGTTTTGAAGGGAAAACCTGTTCCATTTAGTTTAAAAGAAAAAGAGAAATGGTAAGAAGCGTCGCAAAAGACACCCAGCACAGATACGGTATCAGCAAAAGAAACGCAGCATATGACACTGATTTGGCATTTTTCATTGTCAGTATGATAAAAATCAGAAGCGGAATGATGACGATAATTCCTCCGAAGGTCGTGCGCAGTCCGAAAAACACAAGCGACCAGAGTGTGTTCAAAACAAGCTGGATCCAATAGTACAACACCGCACGTCTTTTATGAATCGTTCGTTTGGTGTTGTTCCAGATCAGATAGAAAGCGATACCCATCATCAAATAAAGGATTGTCCAGACGGGACCGAATACCCAGTTGGGAGGATTGAAAACGGGTTTTTCCAGCTGAACATACCATGTGGGAATCGAAGATGCCGTGGCTATAGAACCGATGGCTCCGGATGCAAACGGTGCAAGAAGAGATATCGAAAGTTTCCGGACATCAAGTGTCATATATCCATCATATCACATTCTGCGTAACGGTTAGTTCTGACACATGATGACAGCCTCTTGCGTATCCAGTCGGTAGTCATACTCTTCTCCCTGAGCTTCAAGAATGACCTGATATCCGGGAGTTATGACTTCTGCATACATCTGTCCTTCCTGAGGACAATCAAGCGCCGTACTGCCGTACTCACGGGTTTCAAAACTTTTCACCGCGATCATAGAGGGATTGAGTCCTTCAACCGTGTTCAGAAGATCACCGATCGCACGGTCTGCGACTGTTATCTGCTCATCAGTCAGATCGCCGTATTGAGGATTGAAATCAGGCTGCGTTTCAACCGGCGGTTCTTCAGTCATCAGTTCATCCTGACCTGGATAGGGCATGAACATGAGGACCACGACAGCTATCAGTGCCGCAAATGTGATAAAAAGCAGTATTGTTCTCGATTTCATAAAATGGGATAAATGGTAATGTGATTCACGCTGAGCTAAGCAATGCCGTACGTATCAAGTATCTTTTTTCTCTTTTTCCAATCGGGCATCATCTTTTGCATGAGCCGGTGAAAGCCGCTGCCGTGATTATGGTGCCTCACATGGCATAATTCATGATAGACGACATAATCGACGCATTCAAGAGGGGTTTTGATAAGTTCGGGATTGAGACAGACATGATCGTCGTGACTGCAGGTTCCCCATTTCCCCCGCATCGGTTTGTATGTCAGAGATTTCGGAAAAATACCTTCTTCAGCAAAAATCCTGCAGGCAGACTCATACCGTTCGTAGAGTGTCTTTATTCCCTGTTCGTGATACCATGCTTTCACAAGTGTTTTGACAATTCGCGGGGACGGTCTTTTTGTCGTGACATGTAGTGTGTTGACGTTTATTTTCACACTATCTTCGGGCAACTCCTCGATTTTTAATCGATATTCCTTCCCGAGATAATGATGAATCTCACCGTCCACATATTCTTTTTCCTGTTTTTTTGTCGCATGCTGTTCAAAATACTGAACCTTTTTGAAGATCCAGGAAGCTCTGTCCTTGACGAGTTTCTCAATCATGACAAGAGGAACCAGTTTCGGTGCCCTGACCAGGACCCGGCCGTCGGGTTTGATACTGATACTGGTACTCCGTCTCCAGCTGTACTCCACCTGACAGTCAATCTTTTTTCCGGCATACACAAAACTTATCTGTTTCATAACATCATATACGATACCATATTTATGTGATTTTTGAAGATAGTACGGATACTTTCTAGACAAACTGATCGGTATTGCAGGATAGAGATATATAGGGAAGAGATGAGACTTCATTGCCGTCTGCCGTCCGGAAATACGGCGGTTCCGTATGGATATGTATTCCCAAAAAAGTACGGTACGTATGAGGATCCGCATCGCAGAAAAAGTGTCTGTTTTCTTCGAGATTTCTGTCCTCGTCCGCCATTACGTCAAAGATGTACGCGGGAGATTCCCACGTCGCATCGTAATATGAATCATTGTGAAATATTCTGTTTTTTTTCTGAATCGTTACTTTTCGGCCGATATAATCCCACGGATCACGATGTACCCCCGTCGCCTGATCAAGATCATGGGTATCAGGCGCTACAAGATACGGCCGTCTTTTCGGATCAAAGACCGACTTAACAAATTCGAGTTTCCCCGGCAATCGAGGAATGATTGCATTGTATAGTTCATCGGAAACAACCAAACCCGAGATTCGCTTCAGGTCAGATAGATCACGTGACTGTCTGAGAATTGACTGCAGTACCGGACTTGATTCTATTTCGAGATTCAGACCGCATCGGTAGAGTACCTGCCAGTTCATAAGCTGGTCAGTATATCCGTACGGTGTGAATTGTCCCGTCCCCACATGTATCCGTTGTTCGGCAGAGGCAGCAGCATCTTTCATTCCGAGAAACACACCCGCAGCACCTAGCATAAATTCCCTTCTGTTCATATCAATTCCGTCATCAAATTCAAAGCTGGAATGAGCATTATATCGGATAGGATTAAAAACCATGCAAGAAAATCAGTTGTATAATGAATGTATGAAACAATTACAGAGACGCATTCTGACAACCGCACGGATTCTGTTCGGATTGCTGTTTTTGGATGCCGGTATCGAAAAACTGTTCAGCGGATTCTCAGCAAAAAAATACCTTGAAGCGACCACTTACGGTCCGTTTGCCGATATATTTCAATCTATGGCAGGCAGTCCTGTTGTCGATTTCCTGGTGGTGGGCGGAGAAATTGCGATAGGAATTGCCCTTGTATCAGGAGTATTTCTGTGGTTCACCGCTTATGCCGGAAGTCTTATGATGATCATGTATTACTTTTCACAGTTTCCGCCGAAAACCGGGATCATCAACATGCACATCGTATATATTCTTCTGTTCTTCATTCTTGCGGCATGTGAAGCCGGAAAATATGCCGGGCTTCAACCGTTTGCCGACAGGATCATGAAGCAAATACTCAGGAAGTCATCGTAGCATCAAGCGGTGCCAGGACAAACATTGATCCTCCGTCAGAGTACAACACTTTGTGGAGAAATAGACCCGTATCTGAACGGTTTGTATGCAGGACCTGTACTTCAACCTCATCTCCTTCATCAGAAAGAACAGTATATATCCTTGCAGGAGGCTGCATTTCATCACATCCCAGCGTCTCATATGCGACGGCCACCATTATCATTCGTTCATTTGCCGTAAGCTCTTCATAGCCGCGGGTATCGTCCATCCCGAGATCTCCGGGACGGATAGGAAGAAAGTATGGTTCCTCATCAAGACCGAGAAAATCGACGGTGTCCTGCAGAGCTGCAGTGAAGTTCACACGAAACTCAACCGTTTCCGGTGATTCAGTTGGTTGTTGTTCCATCAGGTTTTTGTTCAAACGGATTGACCGTAACGGCCGTGTTGTATCCGGGATTCTCAGCCGGTCTCATCGCGTTGGGGTAATTGATATCCGTTTTGACACTGTGAGAGAGTTCCTTGAGTTTTTTAAACAAAGCATACGGGTCATGAATACTGTCCATTTCATGCGGATGCGGTACGGCACCGTTTTTGGTTTGTCTGAATGCACCCGGTGTCATCACGAGAATCGAACCCGTATTTTGGTTAAAGATTTTGTCGAAAAAATCAACATTGACCGAGACATCCGTGATCTGATCGAAGTCAATTGACTTAAGATCGCGGCCGACCAATCCGCCTTCCAGGATTACCCTTTTATTCGTGACGGCATAATAGATATTGTTGTAGACAAACAACCGATACAGGGTCGGACCGAATATCATGATCGGACCGATGTACACATGCGGGATAAACCACCCGAAAGACGTACCGAACAAAAACGGAATGGTCATTGCAGACCATACCAGTCCGAATACGGCCAAAAACAGGTTGCCGCCGTTGAAAACAAACGGAAAAAACGCCGGCTTGCCCTCCCAGAATATTGTTTCATTGGTATCAAGGATTTGATGTATTGTTCTCATATGACACTATTGTATCAGAATATTAATTATCTTGATAAAAAGGGCAAAAATGATTTATTCTCCTTCAAGGGCACGAGTAGGTCCTCATATCCTGCCTTGACGGTCAATGCCCGTATTGCCTGCAGCGGAGCAACTGCAGCCACAGGTCCGTCAATAGTACCCTGCGACGCTTGCAGGACTGGAAGGGCTGTATCATAAATAGTTTGCATAATATCAGCAGGTGACAACATGGGAAACATATGAAGAAAGTAACTATACATTCCCGATAAGTTCGGCGTTGAAAATGAAGTTCCCGACAAACCGTCACGATATGGAAAACTTCCGTCATTCATATTGTTCAATCCCCAGAGGTCAAAACAACCCGAAGCAGTAATAAAACGCTTCTTTGTGGTGGAATAATGTGAAAATGCGCATAGAGTATCGGATGCCTCATCTACCGCGGCGCCGACAGCATAAACACCGTCATATCCTGCAGGATAATCAAGACTGTTTGTCGGCATATTGTACGGATTGTTTCCTGCGCCGGCAATTACTGTTACATTTTGGGGGAGGTCCGCAAAGATATCAGCCATTTCCTGGTTGTAGCTGAAGCCGGAAAAACTCATATTAAGCACAAATTGCCTGCCGGTGTCAGTTCGGGCAGTTTTATCTACATACGCCAGTGCCTCTTTCCAATCACTTGGATTTACGATTCCGTCTCCGCCATAAGGGAACATCACTTTGATCGATGCAATATTTACACCTCTTCCTAAAGATGCTATCCCGATTCCGTTGCCTGTACAGGCCACAGCTATCCCTGCCACTGCCGTGCCGTGACCGATTTCATCGGTCAAAGGGGAGGTCTCATTATGGACGGAATCAAGAAACGTCTTAGATAGTTCCTTATCTATCTGTCCGTCACACCAATCTTCATGTTCTGCATTGATGCCGGAATCCATAATGACAAGAGTGACAGGTCGACGTTCTTCCTGAGGGATATGTTCTTCAAGCCTGCGTGCAATATAGTCATATCCGACGTACTGGTCCGCGCATTCGACGGTGTGTCCGTTTTCATCAAATGTGACATCCTGTACCAATGATTTCTGATCCTCCAAATACGGATCATTGGTATCGTCAGGATATGAAACGCACGTAAGTTCTTGATCTTCAGAAAATGTCAATAATCCATTCATTCGTTTAGAAAATGTGTCGTCCCCAAACGGTATTACAATACCTTCAGGATCGTACTGGACCGCCGTACTATACGATCTCTCTACACCTGGTTTTGCAAAATATGACAGCGCTATAAGTGCCGCTCCTGTCGTTGCAATACCGAAAAATGAGCTTTTCTTTTCCTTATTCATATCAACGAGATATTATACTATCTTGAATTCGGTAATCCCTAAGGATATACTTTGATCTACATATATGGTAATAGAACGTTTGTCCCATTCTGAAGGAATCCCTTTGCCTGAACATCCTGACTACGATATGATCAGCTTTCTTGACGGACTCTATCGTCAATATGAAGGACAGGTTACAGCACTCTCTCCCGGTGAATATGATGTGACTCCAACCGTTTGGAGAAACCCCGCATACAGATACAACCTTGTTGTACTGGAAAACGGTACGGGTGCGCTACAAATGATTCCCAGACATGAAGATTCAATGAAGATTCAGAAAAAGGTTTTCGGAGAAAAACATTCAGAAGGCGGACAAACGGTAAACATGCCACAAGACAGATCCTATATCCCTATAGTAGGACCAAAGGCCGGGGATCCGTCGCTTCGCATTTATGAACTATTCCGTTATCAACCCGACGAGCACGGTGATTTTAGATCCGCCCTTGATATCGACCTTGAAGATGATGATGAACTTATAAAAACTCCTGTCAGAATATTACGTGAGGCTGAAGAAAAGATCATAGACGATGCACGAAAAAGAGTTCTTGATTTACCATGGGATAAGCATGGAGTATCACGCAAAGATGTTGAATTATTCTTTAATATGACCTATGGCTTGA
>CAZDDM010000011.1:0-32842 GCA_964504235.1 uncultured Gammaproteobacteria bacterium | reverse complement strand
GAAATACCCATATATTCAATATAAGTGATTTACCATAAAATTCAACTCTATTACTCATACATATGCACCCCCAGATCATACAATTAACGGTACATCAGGACCCTCAGGAGGTTATCGACCTTATTCTTACCAAACACAGCAATAATCAATATAATCTTATGACCGTTTCTCCGTCCGGGAGTTCGATTACGATTGATCAGATCCGCGAGTTAAGACGCGAGATACAGCTTTTGGGTTCAACGGACCGTGTTATCGCATTTTATTCGTTTGAAAAAGCGACCCTTGAAGCCCAAAACGCGATGCTTAAAGTTCTTGAAGAGCTCAGTACGAAACATTTCTTTTTGCTGTTTACCAGCAATATTGATGCACTGCTCCCCACTGTCCGTTCCCGTTGTAGTCTGAACCGATCATATGTGGTCCGTGAGTCTGTCGGGGGTAATCCTGAAATTGCCGAAATGATATCAGCCGTTCGGAAAGGAAAAGCAGCTGAAGAAATGGCAAAGGGATGTCTGCAGCCGGGATCTCTCGATGATGCCCGTGCACTTTTCAAAAATATCATCTATGAACTCCGCTCCTCCGCACGTCGGGGAGACATCTGGTCTCAGCAATCTATCAAAAAAGCATTGGAACTTCTTGCCCTATCGGAAAGCAATAATCTCAATGCACAGCTTTCGGTCGATCTGTGGGTACTTGATGCAAAAAGCAGAATATAAAACTATTTCCATCCTCCGGTAAAAAGTATTATACTGATCGTATTATGCAAAAATACCATCTTTCCAAAGGGTTTACCCTGATAGAAATAATCGTTGTTATTGCAATTATAGGCATACTTCTCGGCATAGCGACAGCTTCTTACGCAAACTCTCTCCGTCACGGCCGCGATCAGAAACGTATTGTTAATATTGAAACAGTCAGATCAAATCTGGAGCTTTTCCGTAGCAGCCAGGTGATGGGAGTATATCCCACAAGTATTACAACAGGTACATTTCCCACCCTATATCCCCTGCCTCCTGATCCGCAGACGAATCAAACAAATGTGTATACCTATGCTCCCAGAACTTCAGCAGGCGGAACATGCAATAATTCAACGACATTTTGCTCGACATACACCTTGTCGACCAGTCTTGAGATAGAAGGTAATACTTATACAGTTACGCCCTCAACAGCAAATGTCACGAATAATCTTTTTGTGCGGATGTTTGTTGCCTTTTCAAATCAGATTGCCCGAATTATTTAGCTTTGAAATCATTACATGATCAAAATACTTCGATCAACGCAGGGATTTACTCTTGTTGAGATTATTGTCGTCATGGCTGTTATGGGGATATTTCTGGTAGTCGGGACGACGACGTATACCAATCAGGTACACGAAAAAGAACTCAAAACGGATGCAGACAGGATCGTAAATGAAATTGAAAAAGCAAGACAAGACGTACTGGCAAGAAACGTATTCGGATATACGACCTGCGATCATAACGGTATCAGCCTTTACGGATACTCTCTTCCTAATTCAACCTACAACATCGTCTTACACTGTGTTACGACTTGGTACAATATCCGGGAAGGGACTCTTGAACACAGTTATATTGCTCAAACCGAACCTTTTCTCCAGATTTATTTCCCATATCCCTATGGAGTGCTCATGAACAATGAACTTGTAACAATCCACCACAATACGACGAACCGTTGTATTAACATTACTGCGGGGCCTTATACTCCTGCAACCGCTTCTGACCCCTATGACTGTACATAAAAACCTGAGTTT
This sequence comes from uncultured Gammaproteobacteria bacterium, assembly GCA_964504235.1. Lineage (GTDB taxonomy): Bacteria > Patescibacteriota > Microgenomatia > UBA1406 > GWC2-37-13 > UBA1450. The sequence continues at coordinate 31,077 of CAZDDM010000011.1, read as the reverse complement.
CCGAAAGATGGCCAAACAGACTGAAGCATTCAGTCTTATAGAAGTTATTGTATTTATGACGTTGGTAAGCATTGTACTGATTTCGGCAGTCGGATTTACCATGCGGCTTGTACACAACATGTCATACAATCAGCACAAACTATATGCGACACATTATGTGCAGGATCTCAAAGAATGGCTGGACGGAGAACGGGAAGCTAATTGGCAGACATTTCAAAGTTATTCATCTCAAGCAGGAACTGCTTATTGTGCCAACAACGCATTGGCAATTACCGACACGCTTGCATCACTGAGTACCGGGACCTGTCCCTTTACTGGTGTCGGGACGCAGGATCCCAGGGTATTCCGCAGGACAGTAATTCTCACCAAGGATGTCGCAGGCACGGCAACCCGAGTCACGGCACTTCTTGAAGTGGCATGGATGGAGGACGGTGTTCAACAGACCGAAACTATTACGACAGTTTATTCGCTTTGGCAATGATGAATATTACAAAAAAAAGCGGCTATACGCTTGTAGAAATGATGATCGTGATAGCTTTAATTGCTCTTTTGATGCCTGCCGTATTCAGCATTTTATACGTCATCATGCAGCAGCAGGTCAAGATATATGAGCTCACCGAAACAAAACGTCAGGGCGATTATGTCATGCAGCTGATGAAAGAGAAAATAATGAGAGATGCAGTAAGCTTAAGACGTGATGATGACGGGATCTTTGCAAACGTCGCAGTAATCACGAACATATGCAACAACACCGGTACCAGCTTCACCTCAGCAAGTAACGGTCAGGATTTCGTTTTTCTGAATGATCTTAACAATCCGTTCCAGTACGTCCAGTCCGGAAATACAATACGGTTTCGGGAAATCGACACGCCGAATGTGGATGCTGCATTAAGCAGTAACCGTGTCATTATCTCGAATTTTCAGATTACATGCGCAGTCAAATCAACCTACACTGATCCAGTCGTGAGTTTTTCCTACACGGCAACTTTTAATCGTACTGTTCCGAATCCTCAGCTGGGTACGACTCAACTTCGGTATCAAACAAAAATTAAGTTGAGGATTTAGCGATCCTGCATTGATTTTTAGTACTCCTCTCTGCTACTCTTAATGTATGGCAAGCAATCTTTTTTCTATAGATTTAAGTGAACAGTATACCCGCATCGCACATCTTGAAACAAAAAAAAATAAAATTGAGTTACTGTCTCTCGGGTATGATGCAACAATGCCGAATTTTTATACAAATCCCGATGAAAAATCCGCCCAGGAAGAAGCGAAGCTGATAACTACTCTTCATCGTCAACTCAACATATCATCCACCCGTGCACATGTGGTGGTACCCGATACCCTGACGTATTCTCAACTGCTGCTGATGCCGGAACTTGCTGAAGAAGAGCTTGTTAAAGCCATCCGGCTGCAGGCTGATGAATTGGTCCCGCTTCCGATAAGCGAAGTATATCTTGATCTTGAAATTATTAGTAAGCTTCCCAACGGTAAACTGCTGATTCTGTTTGTCGCTTCTCAGAAGAAAATCGTCGATCATATTTACAAAACTATAGAATATGCCAATCTCGAACCGATTTCACTTGAGAATGAGCTTACTGCAATAGGTCGTTTTTTGACGGAGTTTTTTAAGTTTATAAAAGAACCGTCAATCCTTCTGAATTTTGGCTATTCCGGAAGTACCATTTATGTGATCAATCCCGCATTTCCCTTTTTTCAGGTTACCCGGACATCAAGAATCGGTTTTGACGTCATTTTCAGAGACTTAAAACTGAATACAAACCTGAGTGATCAAAAAGCGCTTGAAGCATTGAAGACAATCGGCCTAAACGCGAGCGGGAGCGTGAACGTATACTCGGTAATATATCCCGTTCTGAACGAACTGTTTTCTGAGGTGGAAAAAACGATACTTCTGACTCAGGAAAAATACCATCTTCCGATCAGAAACATCTATCTCTTCAATTATGATAACCAGATTGCCAATATTCATGAAACGGTACAAAAGCGTCTTTCACTTCCGACGCAGTCCTTTCCCCTATCCAATATTCTCGTTCCCAATACAATCACTCAGACATTTTCTCAAGTGCTTTCGACATTCATACCAGTTATTGCGACTCATATTCGATGAAACGCAGGCTTAATCTCTTTACACAGAGATCGGGATCTCGGCAGATCGTGAGTTATTACGGGCTTATCAGAAAAATATCTCTGATGGTTTCCGGCGTGGGGTTTATTATTTTGATAGCTGTCGGATTTACATATTATTATCTGCTGCAGGAAAAGCAAACGGTAGATTCCGATTCGGCAAGCTATCACCGGTACATCCTTCTGAACGAATCATTCTCCAAACAAATACAACAGTTTGTTTTTAAATACAATGCATTACAGTCATATCTGAAGGAAGATGCACACAGTTATGATTATTATGAAAAAACAATCGGCATATTTGAGAAAACGGCAGCAACTGAATCACTTGAGACTTTTTCAGTTAACAATAGCCGTGAGGCGGAGATTACTATCAACTTTAGCGATTACAACGATGCATTATCATTCATCGAAGAACTTGAAACACCTCTTTTCAGCGACAACTTTGAACGAATTGCAATTGCCGGTTTTAGTGTAGTACAGGAAAACCAGGAAGGTTACCAGTTGACACTTGACGGTGTATTTATATCACCCGATGCAGATACAACTCGATCAGATTAAACGGTTTATACTGAATGCAAATTTTCTGCCTATTGCATTGTTTCTTGTGATGGATATTGTGCTGCTGGGTTTCATCATATATCTGGGGCTCAATGCATGGAACTTGTACAATGAGTTGGAGCTGAAAAAATCCGATCTAGAAGCAACAAAGCAAACGGCGAATTTGATAAAAAATAACAAAGCACTTCTTGAGGAGAATATTGGAACATACAACGAGATATTGAATGAACTAATCCCTGATGAAGAGTCATACTTTAAAGTCATTGCGGCTTTTGAGAGGCTCGGAGTCGAAACCGGCGTAAACATACAGTCTTACAGTATCAACCTTGATGACACGACAGAAGAAAAATTGTCTCTTGAACTGACGGTAAGCGGAACACGGGAAAGCGTTGAGCAAATGTTTAAGGACTACAACTTTGTAAGCGGAAGACTGATCACAAACGAAGAAATGATGGTAACTTTTGAGGACGGAGCTTCCACTACCTTTACCGTGAATCTCATTCACAGGCCGTTTGTCTCAAGTGATTCTCAAACCACTGAAACAATCACCCAGCAGGATGTGGATTTTCTTGAAGAAATAAGATCAATCGTGAAATAATGAAGAATTATTCAAAAACGACGTTTTCCTTGTTCTTGAGAAGTCTTTCAAGACCTTCAGAAATCAGTGCGCCTTTTGATTTCCAGTAATCGAACCGTTCTTTGTTGATACGGATGTTGTTTTTATCATCCAAAGGATGATACAATCCGACTTTTTCGATATAAGAACCGTCCCGCTTTTTGGTTTTATCAAGCGCAACTATTCGATAGTACGGCTGTTTTCTTTTGCCGAATCTCATGAGTCTGAGTGCTACTGCCATGTATATGAATTACAAAATTGTAAAATGACTTTTTTACGGAAAACTTATTATATCGTTATTTAGCCAATAATTCCAGCGCATTTTGTGCGGCATTTTCTTCTGCCTGTTTCTTAGATTTTCCTGTTCCTTCGCCCTTTATTTCACCGTTGACCAGTACATGAACGGTAAAGGTTTTCTTGTGTTCAGGACCGGTGGCTTCTATCAGTTCATAGACGGGAAGGTCTTTATATTGTGCCTGCGTGATTTCCTGGAGTCTGCTTTTCGGGGAAAGATACAGTTTGTTTTTTACAATATGATCAAGTCTCTCCGCGAAGAGATATTCCGTTATAAAACGGTAGGCACGGTCAAATCCCTGATCAATAAAGATAGCTGCAATCAGGGCTTCAAAAACATCGGCAAGAATATTGGTCTTTGTACGTCCTTTTCCTTTTTCTTCTCCGTGGGAAAGATACAGAAAATCACCCAGATCAATTTCCTTTGCCACTTCTGCCAGGCTTTCTGTACGGACGATTGCTGCTTTGATATCGGTATAATCCCCTTCCTGAAGATGAGAGTATTTGTGATACAGATAAATCGATGTTGCCAGTGAAAGTACGCTGTCCCCCAAAAACTCTAGCTTCTCATTGGACGGTAATTCGAAATCACGATTTTCATTCAGATATGAACGGTGTACGAAAACGTTCCTCAGAAGTTCTTTATTTTTGAAGTCAATATGAATACGGGTTTCAAGTTTATTCAGATTTGTTTCCATCTGACGGTTCTTTACTGGTAATATCGTTGACGACTGATCCGAGGACTGCATTGACAAACGCATACGAACGTTCATTCCCCATTTCTTTTGCAAGTTCAACCGCTTCATTGATGATTACTTTTGTGGGCTGTTTTTTTTTGACAAAGAGAAGTTCGTAAATAGCAAGCTGAAGAATACTGATATCGATTTTTGCAATTTTCTCGACGGGATACTTCGGTGCATATTTCTGAATACAGGCATTTATTTCCTCTTTATGCGCCAGAATATCTTTTGAGAATGTTTCGTCTTTAAAAGGAACTTCGACAAAATTCTTATCGCCTTCAAATGAAAGTGCAAAAAGATTTTGTACGGTTTTTAACCGTTTATGGTGTCTCGGATCCATAGAGAAGGTCATTGATTGTAGAAGGTAGGTTGTAGGTATTTGTATAAACAAGTACCGCCTACCACCTACATTCTAATAATATTATTTACCGCAGTTCTTACATTGACGATGCGGCATTTTCTTTTTTCCGCACTCTTTACAGACAACAAGACCTGGAAGAGTGGATTCAATTTTTCTTTCCAATACTCGTTTGCCTTTGCGTGCTTTTGAGTGTTTTCTTTTCGGTAAAGGGGCCATAAATGTATCAATAAAATTATATTTCGATATCGTAATAATATCACGAACAGGGTGATAAAACAAGCAGTATCAAGACTAGTCGCGGCTGATCTGGTCAAGCTGATATCTGTCAATCATATCTTTGAGAAGCGGATGATCCTGAAGTTTGAAATGTTTTGAAAACGTATGCACAGCATCTTTTACATCATGGACCTGTCGGTAATTCGTGATATCGGCAAGCTTCAGATCAGTATAACCGTGCTGCATCGTGCCGTATAGATCACCCGGTCCCCGAAGCTTCAGGTCATACTCTGCGAGCTTGAGTCCTGAATTTGTCGATGCAAAAAATTGGAGGCGTGACTTCAGCTGCGATTCTTTTGTGCTCGTAAAAAGGAAACAGTACGACTGTTTGTCCGATCGGCCGACACGTCCCCTCAGCTGATGCAACTGGGCAATGCCGAAACGTTCCGCTCCTTCGATAAGCATTATTGTCGCATTGGGGACATCTACACCAACTTCGACTACCGATGTCGAGACCAGAATATCGTACTTCTTTGCCTTAAAATCCTGCATGACTTCTTCTTTCTCTTTTGCCTTCATTTTGCCGTGCAGGAGCGCTACATTGTAATTTTTGAATACGTCATTTTTCAGATATTCATATTCTTTAGTCGCCGCACGGACTGACTTAAGGGTCTCGGATTCAGACTCCTCTACCAACGGACAAATAATGTATACCTGAGCTCCGTTTTCGCTGATCTGTTTTTTTATCCACTCATTGCCCTTTTCCCGTTTTTCCTGTGGAGTGACATAGGTCTTTATGGGTTTGCGTCCTTTCGGCATTTCGTCGATCACGGATAAATCCAATTCACTGTACAGAGTAAGTGACACTGTGCGGGGAATCGGTGTAGCCGTCATGGTCAGAAGATGAGGATTTGCGCCTTTATCTTTGAGCATTGCCCGTTGTCTTACTCCGAAACGGTGCTGTTCGTCTATGATCACAAGGCCGACACGATCAAAATTGAGGTTTTCCGTGATAAGAGCCTGTGTTCCGACGATAATATCATATTCAAGCGAAGATTTTTTCTTTGAAATTGCTTTATGAGAACCTGTTTGCAGTCCTACCGAAATTGCAGGATCCATCAGCGCGGAAATTGTTTTGAAATGCTGCTGTGCCAGGATTTCGGTCGGGGCCATAATCAGTGTTTGCAACTTGTTCAAGTGTGTTACGTATGCAGCAATAGCCGCAACTACCGTTTTTCCGGAACCGACATCTCCCTGAACAAAGCGGTTCATCGGAGTGGATCTTTGGATATCGGCAAGGATTTCATCCGTTGTCCGCTTCTGTGCATCCGTCAAATCAAACGGCAAAGATTTCATGAAAGAATCAAGTGATTTCCGAACGGATTTTGTAATATGAACGGGTGTAGTGGTTGTCTCCTGTTTCCATTTTTCCCTGACGATATGTGAGGAAAGAACTCTGATAAAAAGTTCGTTAAAAGCTATGCGGCGGTGTGCCTGTTGCTGTTCCGTTTTTCCCGGCGGCTGATGAATCCATGACAGCGCCTGCTGTTGTCCGATAAGGTTATATTTCTCCAATAGTGATTCGGGTAAAAATTCAACACGTGCCGGATCAATTGTTTGAAACAATCCCAGTACATACATGATTTTTTCGCGAATGGTCTTTGAAGAAAGTCCGTAAATCTGTGAATACACCGGTACAAGTCTGCCGGTATGAATGGTCGGTGCTGACAGTGAAGACAGTATTTCATATTCCTGCGGCATGATATTGACGGATCTTCCGAACCGGTCTATAGTGCCCGCAACTGCGATGTGCATACCTTCCTTTAGTACTTTTGTGAGGTACATCTGGTTGTACCATACTGCCTCAATAATCCCGGTATCATCGGCAATTACCGCTTTTTGAAGTTTGAAGCCCCGCTTGGTAAAGCTGTTTGTGAATGTCTTTATGGTTCCCTTTATGGTCACTGTCTCGCCCGGTTGGGTGGAGGCGATTTTAGCAACAGTTGAGTAGTCGTCATACCTGAACGGGTAGTAATGAAGTAAGTCTTCATAGGTCTTGATTTCTAGCTTTTCCAGCCGCTGTATCGTTCTCGGACTTGTGCGCGGCAGAGAGGAAACAGGTTTCTGAAAATCCATACGATCTGAAACGTTTGTAACAAATCACTTCTTAAGGATCAAAGATAAAAGAACGGAGCAAAGCTTGTGATGATAAGAAGAAGTGATGCAACCACTATGATAACCCGGGCAATATTTTTCGGTTTTAATATTTTTTTAAGTCTTCGCATAGTGTGATTATTGTAGCACATTTTTCTTCTGTTTTTACAGTTGAAACAGGCGGAATATGCTACAATGAACCCTATGGCATATGTCCCTCGTCGAAGGCGGAGCAGCCGTCCTTCTTTCGGTTTATTTTCCGGTCTCAACAGGCAGAAACTCATGATGTATGCCGTGTTCGGCATCATCGGAATGATTGTATTCGGCTACATCGGTGCATTTGCACTGTTTGCCTGGTATGGCCGTGATTTACCCGAACCGGGCAAGCTGTCTGAGAGCCGCGGCAACTCCACGATTTTTTATGACAGAAACGGTGAAATTATTTATGAGATGTACAAAGATGCAAACCGTGTACCAGTCAAAAGCGGTGACATCTCAAAATATCTGAAACAGGCTACCGTTGCCATTGAAGACAAGCGGTTTTATGAACACAACGGCATATCGGAGTACGGGATTATGCGTGCGGCTTTCAACAGCATGATCGGAAATCCGCAGGGAGGATCTACGATAACGCAGCAGCTTATCAAGAATGTCCTCCTTACATCGGAGAGGAAGCTGTCGCGGAAAATCAAAGAAGCCATCCTTGCGTATCAGGTTGAAAACAAATACTCCAAAGAGGAAATCCTTGAAATGTATCTCAATGAAGCGCCGTACGGAGGCACTTTCGTCGGCGTGGGATCCGCTTCAATGGGATATTTCGGCAAATCTCCGAAAGAACTGAGCCTTGTTGAATCGGCTATTCTTGCCGGGCTTCCTCAGAATCCTCCTGCCTATTCTCCTTTTATCGGGAAAAAAGATGCCTGGAAAGGCCGGGCTAAGGATGTCCTGAGACGCATGGAGGAAGACGGCTATATCACCGAAGATGAAAAAGAAAAAGCGCTGTCTCAGCTTGATAAAGTGAAATTCTCTTCTCCGAAGCTTGCTATCAATGCTCCTCACTTCGTATTTTATATAAGAAAATTAATTGAAGAAGAATACGGCCAGGCATTGCTTACGAAAGGTGTAAAGGTAAAAACAACCCTAGACCTTGAACTGCAGAAAAAAGCGGAAAAAATAGTGAAAGAAGAGATTGAAGGACTGGAAGATTATGATGTCGGGAACGGTGCACTTGTCGCTCTTGATCCAGAGACCGGTGAGATCATCACGTATGTCGGTTCGTATGACTACAACAATGATGAATACGGCAAATATGATGTCGTGTCTCAGGGAAACCGGCAACCCGGATCAACTCTCAAACCCATCGAGTATGCAGTGGCACTGAAAAAAGGCTATACTGCATCTTCAGTCATCATGGATGTACAGACAGAGTTCCCTGACTCAAGCCAGGACGAAGCATACAAGCCGGTCAATTATGACGGTAAGTACCGGGGACCAGTGCAGATACGATTTGCTTTGGGAAATTCTCTGAATGTCCCTGCAGTAAAAATGCTGGCCATGCTCGGACTTCGGGACTTTTTGCAGCAGTGCTATGACATGGGAATTGACTCTCTCGAACCGACAACCGAAAATATGAATAATCTCGGGTTGTCAGCATCTCTCGGAGGCGGTGAGACAACGCTTCTTGATCTGACTCAGGCGTTTTCAGTTTTTGCAAACGGCGGCAAACGTGTTGAACCCGTAGGAATTCTCGAAATTACTGAATTCAACGGAAAATCCGTTTTTAAAAAGAAAGATGAAAAAGCAAAGGAAGTCCTCTCTCCCGCCATCAGCTTTATTATTTCTCATATTCTTTCCGACAATAATGCCCGTATTGATACATTCGGTCCGCGCTCATACCTCAATGTTTCCGGTAAAACCGTAGCCGTAAAATCAGGAACAACCGATGACAAACGCGACAACTGGGCAGTCGGGTTTACCAAAAATATTGCTCTTGGAGTGTGGGTCGGGAATAATGATAACTCAAAGATGAATCCCAATATCGCATCAGGTGCTACCGGTGCGTCCCCGATCTGGCACGATGTGATGGTCGAGCTTCTGAAAGAATATGATGACGGTATTATTGAAAAGCCCGACGATGTAGAAGCAATTCAGATAGACAGTTTCTTCGGAGGTCTGCCCAAAGAAGGCGGATCCACCCGCTCTGAATATTACATCAAAGGAACCGAACCGACGGAAGTGTCACCGTTTTACAAAAAGCTGAAACTTTCGAAGTCAAACGGCAGGATTGCAAATGAAATAGAGGTCAGAAGCGGTAATTATGAAGAAAAGGAATTTTATGTCGTGACTGAAAGTGATCCGATATCAGGCGACGGGAAGAACAGATGGCAGGAAGCAATCGATGCCTGGGCGCGTGAACAGAGTGACGAGAAATGGCATTATCCGACCGAAACATCAGACTCATCATCAGAAGATGTCGTAGTCAGCATCAAGAACCCCGGAAACGAATCAAAAGTTGAAACAAGTGACAAGAAGGTCGAAGTACGGGCACGTATCACATCCCTTGAGCCGATTAAAGAAGTAAAAATCTGGATCAACGGCAATGAAAAGAAAGTAATCGGCGGAGACCGTGATGAAATATCCGAAACATTTGAACTTGACAACGGGAAATATGAAATTAAGGTTCGGGCTGAGAATGAAAAAGGGAAAACGGGAGAATCAACTATCAAAATCGGTGTAAATGAAGACTGGAAATAACTGGTCACCCACCCGAGTATGTTATCCAAGCCATTCCGTCATCATGTTCCCCAACTCTTCTTCTTTCCCGTCGAATCCGTGCCCTGTATCGGGAATGATTTCGAATGTAGTATGGGATTTCGGATTTGTATGTTCTTTCAGTGCCTCCATACAAACCTTGACGTTGTTAAAACAGAATTCATCCTGTTCTCCGTAGACGATAAGCATAGGCTTTTCAATATCCCGGTACATTTCGAAAAGAGGTTTCTTTGACAGTCTTTGTTTATGTAAATACTCGTAAAAGGGAAAGGTGTTGTAATCTCCGTCGGGATTCAGAACATCATACAGAGAACGGTACGTGTACGGTTCCGGATATAAATATTTTGGCGCGATTTTCATTTCATTTCCGCGGTCAATCTCCTGTTTTGCCCGTTTGAGTGCCGCCTGAAAACGTTTCTTACCGAGCATCTCATAATTTAAACCGGTATCGTCTCCTCCTGCCAACAGTATATATTTACTGACCGGGTTTCGCGTTGAGAGTCTGTTGTATACCGCAATTTTATTCGCTCCTGTTGAATGTCCAATCAGATAAAAAGTGTTATACCCTTTTTCTTTTAAAAATCCTATCGCTCCGTCGATGTCATTTACACACTCAGCAATCCGTTCATAGTATGTCCCTCCGAGAATTCTCTCAGCTTCTTCTTCTCCCGTTTCCTGATGAAGGGACTTCACCAGATGAGCTCCCCTATTGTTGAAAGGAAAAAAAGCAATATTTTTTTTGGCAAACTGTTCTCCCCACAGGTTCATGACCGGTTTGTAAAACACGGAAGAGCTGCCGCAGCCGTGCAGATATATCGCCGCACGTTTTGTGGTAGCGGGAGGTTCATACAACAGACCGGGCAATCTTAGCTTGTCAGTCGTTAAAAAATGAACAAGTGAAGTGTTCATATCAGATTGATAAGTTCATTCAAATGTTTAATAGTATAGTTTGGCTTGTGTCGGGAAAACATGCCGTGAGGGTAATACAGTTCATGAATTTTAGGATAATACCAGATACCCGTGACATGTGCGGCATGGCCTGCAAGAATATCCACTTCATTGTCCCCTATCATGATTGTTTCCTCGGGTTTAGAATCCAGTCGTTCCATTGCCAGCAGAAGCGGATCGGGATCAGGTTTGTTTCTCTCAGTATCTTCCCAAGATAGAGTCGTATCAAAAAGTGAGTCGCAGTTCAGAAGTGTAAGTACTCTATCGAGAGTCGGTCTCAAGGTAGATGTTACGATAGCCGTTTTTATCCCCCGGGCTTTTAATATCTGCATCAGATCCAGAAATCCTTCATGAAGCTGAATTTCTTTCTGAAGCATGTCAAAATTTGCATAAAGATCATACTTGAATACTTCTACGTCAGGGATTTTGAGTTCCGGTTTTGCATCCCAGCGATGAAATGCTTTGTCAATAATATCCCTGTCAGACATGGGGATTCCGAGCGCGTCAAACGTTTTTCGAAAACTTTTAAGCCATACGGGAAGCGAATTTACGACACAGCCGTCGAAGTCAAAAAGTATGGTGCGGTACTTCATGAAGACATTGTACCAGGGAATATGAAGGAGTTTCCGTTAAATAATCTTTTGAATTTTTTCCAGTTCTTTTTTTGCATCTTCTTCTGTGATATTTTTTGAAGGATCGGCAAAATAAAAACGGATCGTCAGATTGTCCTTGTATCTATCAATTATTTCGATATTCTGCAGGAGGTGCGAAGTGTCATATGCTTTCTTTTCCAGTTCTCCATATACTCTTTCTTTCATATCGATCGTCGCATCAAGCTTAATTATCGCTGTCGTGACAGGGTCTTTGTATGGCTTCGTGATCGAATAATTGTTTTGGATGAAACCGAAGTCAATCTCTGCGATGTATACGTCTTCTGAAAGTGCCATGTTCTCGGCATACTCTTTTTTCAGCATTCCGATTCGGCCGACCTGTTTGTCTCCGGACATAATTGCAGTTGATGTGTTTTGAGAAAGCAAGTCAGTTTCTTTCGTTTCATAGCTGTAATTGTAGATATTGAGCTCTCTCATCAATCCTTCAACAATTCCTTTCAGATCAAAAAAATCTGTTGTAACCGCGATTGTCAGAACGTACTGTTCTTCAGGAAGATCCTCTTTGCGGGGTGTGTATATCTTTGCGATCTCAAATATCTTAAGAATATCTTTTTTACCCTGATTATCTTTAATATTTTTGACCAGTGACACGGCAAGAGACCGTCTCATATACTCAATCTCTTTTGAAATGGTGTTTGACAGTTTGAGATGCTTTGCGGGATCCATACCGAGATTTTTCAGAAGATCTTCTGATACCATTGAGTAATTGATGAACTCATGGAGTCCGATATGTTTCAGATAGTGTTTTGATTTTAAAATTGTTTTAAAAAGCATCTCCATATCATGCGGCTGCTTGATATAGATGAGCGGTGAAATGTTGTTCGGGAGATTGTAGTATCCGTATACCCGTGCGACTTCTTCAATGATATCTTCTTTGATATCGACATCGTCAGTGCGATATGTCGGAACGGTTACTTCAAAATATACTGAGTCAGGATAAGCCAGCTCTTCATTCTCATGACGTTTGACAGTAAAACCGAGATCTTCAAGGATGGCAGTGACTTTCTTTTCATCTATCGTCACACCGATGACGCGGTGAATATCTTTGAGATATACCTTTACTTTTTTCTCTTCGCGTTTGTGAGGATAAATATCAACAAGTTCCGAAGCTGCATGTCCGCCGGTTGCTTCAAGAAGAAGATCAATACCGTATACAAAAGCCGTTTCTACCCGTTCGGGATCAAGTCCTTTTTCGAAGTATGTAGCGGCCATTGTCCGCTGTCCGGTTGTCATTGAAGTCTTTCTGATATAGCGCTTGTTATAAGTTTGCACAAAAAAGAGTACGTTTCTCGTATCTTCCGTGATGGATGAATTTTCTCCCCCCATAATGCCGCACAGATCGATAATCCTACCCGAACCGTCTTCGATGATGATGTCGTCGCCCGGAAGGGTGAATTCCTTACCGTCCAGAGTGGTCATTTTCTCACCTTTTTTGCTCCTTCTCAAAATCATTTTCTGATCTTTGATCTGATCAAAATCAAACATATGCGTCGGCTGTCCGAGTGATAACATCAGATAGTTCGAGATATCAATGACGTTATTGAGTGATCTGATATCGGAAAGTTCCAGTCTTTTTTTGATAATCTCCGATGACGGTTTTATTTGTACATCAGAGATGACCATTGCCGTAAACCGTGAACAAAGTTCCGGATCCTCGATTGTGACATCAAGTTTGTGTGTCGGAACGGGTTCTGCACGCAAATTATCAAACGTATATTTTTGCAAGGGATTGAATTTCAGTTTTGCCTTCTTGCCGAATTGAGGTAAAATCGCCTGAGCTTCCTGCGCGACTCCGAAAACACTTGCCATATCAATACGGTTTGACGTGATTTCGATATCAAATACGTAATCATCACCGACTTTTTCTACCGTTTCGATTGACGGTCCGCTCAGCGATAGATACTTCTGCAGCTCATAGGGATCGGCATCCGTTTCCAGATATTCCAGAAGCCAGTCATACGTAATTTTGATATTCATAGTTAAAATTGTTCCAAAACTCTGATGTCGCCGTCATACAGCAGTCTCATATTGCTCAGTCCGATACCTGGCCGCATCATCATGACACGCTCAACACCGAAACCGAATGCCCAGCCGGTATATTCATCGGGATTGATCCCTCCTGCTTTCAACACATTGGGATGAACCATACCGGTTCCTCCCAGTTCAAGCCATCCCTGTTTGCACAAGCGGCATTTCTCACCGTTTACTTTACCCGTTCCCTGACAGATATCACAAGTGATATCTACTTCGAAAGAAGGTTCGGTAAACTGGAAATGAAACGGTCGAAGACGTGTCTCGCGGTCTTCTCCGAAAAACTGTTTGGCAAAATAATCAATTGTTCCTTTCAAATGAGTGATATTTATTCTTTTGTCGACACACAGCCCCTCAAACTGATGAAACATCGGTACATGAGATGCATCCCAATTCGGGCGGTACGTTTTGGCGATATTGATCATACGAATCGGCGGTTTTCCGAGTCTCCGCATCTCCCTGTTTTGTCCGGATGATGTATGAGGTGTCAGTACCATTTTTCCGTGTTCTTTGTGCGGTTCATAATCCATAAAAAAAGTCTCAAAATCGTCCCGAGCAGGATGGTCAGACGGCATATTGAGTGCTTCAAATGAAAAGAATTCCCATTCTACTTCAGGGTATGACATACGGATAAATCCGATTTTTTCAAAAATATGACTGATCTCTTCTATTGCGTAGGTTACAAGATGAAGACTTCCCTGAGGATATTGTGTTGCAGGAAGTGTGGTATCTATCTTTTTTCTGCTGTTTTCATTTTTCAACAGCTCAGTCCGCTTCGCCGATAATTCTTCCTGAATCTGCTGTTTTACGGTATTGATTTCCTGTCCGAATGTTTTCCTTTCTGAAGGATCGATATCTTTTATATTTTTCAGTTGCTGGTTGATGATTCCGTTTCGTCCCAAATACTCAGTTTCGAAAATTTCAAGTGTATCAAGTTCTTTTAAGGCAGATAATTGTTCCTTGAATTGGAGCAGAAGTTCTTTAGGAGATTTCATGTAATAATAGTACCAGACTTCTAGAAGTTCTTATAGGTATAAATCACAACTTGTGCGGAATCTAAGAGTTATTTCTTGATTTCTTCTACGATCTTGTCAAACACGGTCGGATGTTCAAGTGCAATCTGTGCCCAAATTTTTCTGTCGACTTTGGATTTTTTCTCCTTGAGCTTATGAATAAACTCATTGTATTTCATGCCGTTTTCTTTCAAAGATGCATTGATACGTGTGATCCAAAGTGAGCGAAAGTCACGTTTCTTAAGTTTTCGTCCTTTAAAGGCATATTCACCGGCGTGCAGAACGGCTTCTTGTGCTTTTTTGAACTGCGTGCTTCGGGACATCCAATATCCTTTTGCAAGTTTCAGAACTCTGTTATGTTTTCTTTTTGAGGCGATTCCTCCTTTTACACGTACCATATGATATAAGTTATTTCTTAGGCTTCACCGAGCAACTGTTTAATTTTTTTCGCAGCACGACCTTCTACGTTCTTTTCAAGGCGCAGACTGCGGATTCGTTTACTGGATTTTTTTGACAAAAGATGTCGGAATTTTTGAGATCGGTGAGAAACCTTTCCGGTTCCCGTGACCTTAAATCTTTTAGAGGCACCTTTATGTGTCTTTTGTTTATTTTTTGCCATAACTATTCGTTTGAAAGTTTATATTGTACCTGAAAATTTAAAAAAGTGTAACTGTAATCGTATTCGCTTATTTTTTTCTTGAAACAACTGCTCTCACGACCCGTCCCTCCAGCCGCGGCTCCTTTGAGATATTTACATCCCCCAGTCCAGCAATGAACTTATTCAAAAGATCAAAAGCCATTTGTTTTTTGACAATTTCACGGCCTTTCAGAGTCAGATTAAGACGAACCTGATTTCCTTCGTCCAAAAATTCCTTGGTTTTATTTATCATTCTTTCAAGATCGGCCGGGCCGATGAACAATGAAAGCTTGATGTCCTTTACTACGCTCTTCTTTGCCCCTTTCTTCGCTTCTTTCTGCTTTTTTTCCTGTTCGTATAGAAATTTCTTGAAGTCTGTAATCTTTGCGACGGGAGGCTTGGCGTTCTGAGCGATCAGTACCAGATCGAGTCCTCTTTTTGCAGCTTCGTCAAGAGCTTCATCCCGTGACAACACACCAACCTGTTCCCCTTTGCTATCGATAACGCGCAGTTCCTGCTCCTGAATTCGTGAATTTGTGTAAAAGTACTTACCTGTTTTATTCGTTCTGCTGCTAAAGTATCTTTGGTTCCTCAAGTTGGTAAAAGTGAATTTATCAATATACCCCGTAAAACAGAATGTATCACTAAGGATACATGCTCTGTCATATACGGGGTTTAGTTATTATAAATGGAAATTTATCTATTTGCAAGGCAATTCATCTATTGATAACGGCCTCTACAACACGTTTCAGTTCACTGTAGGTGTGGCCTGAAGAGAAGACAGTTTGGGATTGCTGATATAACAGTTTTTGATCGGGCACCGTGATATCCGTAGCCACTTTAATTTCCTCTGCAAATTTGACCGGTGACGCTGTGGAAATAATGACGGGTGAGGCAAGCTTCAGGATATCAGCTGCCTTCCATGCGACAGCCGTATGAGGATCAAGAAGGTAATTATGATTTATATGTACTTGTTGGATTGTCTGCTTCGTTTCCTCATCAGTCACCCGTACCGCTGTAAAAATTTCTTTGAAACGACTGTAGTCATTGTTTACAGCATCCTGTATGCGTTCGAAATTACTGGGATGTCCGATATCCATTGCCGTACTAAGAGTCTTGTGAGCAGACTGTTTTTCATACACTCCCGTTTCGAAATATTTCACCACCGGATCATTGGTGTTGCAGGCAATGATGAGTTTCCCTATCGGAATTCCGATCATTTTTGCATACAAACCGGCTGTCACATTCCCCATATTTCCTGATGGGACGACAAATGTCAGATTATCCTCCCGAAGTTTTGCCCAGGTATAAGCATAGTAAATCAACTGCGGAAGCAGGCGTCCGATATTGATGGAGTTTGCCGAGGTGAGATTGTATCTTTTTAAATCAGGATCGGTAAAGGCCTGTTTTACCATCTGCTGACAGTCATCAAATGTTCCTTCGACTTCTATCGGGTATATATTTTTGCCGACATGTGTCAGCTGTTCTCTCTGAAGTTTGCTGACTCTTCCTTTCGGAAAGAGAATGACAACTGATATATTGTCTTTCTCTGAAAATCCATGTGCAACTGCTCCTCCGGTATCACCTGACGTGGCGGTCATGATCAGTGTCTTCCGGCTCTCCTTCCTGAGATAGTATTCCATAATTCCCGGCAGGACATGTGCTGCAATGTCTTTAAAGGCCATTGTCGGTCCGTGAAACAATTCCAGAATCCGTCGTTCCTGTACTGTCCGTATGGGAAGAGGAAAAGACAGTCCTTCGGCAACGATCTTCTTCTGTTCCGTTTGCGGGATATCATCTATGAAAAGAGAAAGGATTTCTGCGCCGATTTCAGAAACTGTTGCATCACGGAATGATGATAGCTTTTCATCTGAAAGCGAAGGGAATGTTTCAGGCACATACAACCCTCCGTCCGGAGCAAGTCCCTGAAAAATTGCCTGCTGAAATGTTACAAACCCTTCCTGAGAACGGGTACTTCGGAATTTCATACTGCCGTGATATGTTCTATAAAATCTGAAGCCGTGAAGTCTTCCTGCCGGTGTATATCAAACGGGATGGTTATGTCAGCAATGTTCCCGTATTTTTTTGCCCGGAATGAGAGGAGATTTTGATAACACCGAGCGAGAGCTTCTTCATTGGTTTCACCTTCTTTTGGTTGGAATGCATCTCCCCAAATAATCGGTTTGGGATTACGCAGGAACTCCTGGTAAATCTCCTGTTTTTTCTCTTCTGGGATGTCCAGATAGATTACTGAACTTACTTCTTTAAGTTTTTTCAGGACGCTACCCGTGGTGTATATTACACTACCTGTAGTGTCTATGACGATTTTTTTGGCATTGCCGTTCATTTGTGAGATTTGATCGAAAATTTCTTCCATCACTTCGGTTTCAAAATCAAGATACCGTTTGCTTGTATGGGAGTACTGTGGCTCATACGGATGTCCCATCCACTTTGCTACTTCATGAAGTCCCCGGTATCCGTTTTTCCGCAGTTCAGGAGCAAGTTTCTTCTCAATCAGATCATCGCACGTGATACGGGTGAAGCCATGTTTTTGGAGCTCAAAAGCCCAGTATGTCTTGCCGGCACTTGACATGCCGACGAGTGAAATAATCATAAAAACGCTTATTAATAACTACTGTTTATCACTGATTTGTTTGACAGCTGCTTTGGTGAAATCTTCAAGTTTCATTGTCTCCGTACTGCCGTCTCTGGATCTTACATTCACTTCTCCCGCCTCGACTTCCTTATCGCCGATAACAAGCATGTACGGAATTTTGGCTTTTTGTGCCGTTCTGATTTTCTTCTGCATCGATTCTGATTTATCGTTGAGTTCGGATCGAATTGCTTTTTCAGTTAATTCACTCCTGACTTTTTCCGCGAACTCATTATGTCGGTCTGCAATCGGAATAATCTCCACCTGTACTGGGGCAAGCCAGAACGGAAATGCTCCGGCGTAGTGTTCGATCAGAATGGAAAGGAACCGTTCGATAGAGCCCATAATTGCGGCATGAATCATAACAATCCGCTCTTCCTCTCCTTTTTCATTGACACAGGTCAGATCAAACCGTTCGGGCATGTTCATGTCAAGCTGAATTGTTGCAACCTGCCATTCGCGGCCGAGCGAATCTTTTGCCATAAAATCAAGTTTCGGACCGTAAAAAGCCGCTTCTCCTTCCGCTTCCTCAGCCTCCGCATGGTGTTCTTTGATAATTTCACGAAGCATATTCTCGGCTTCCTGCCACTTATTTTCATCTCCGAGATATTTTTCCGGCTCCTTCGGATTATGGAGAGACAATCTGATTTTCAGTTTGAAACCGAACGTGTTGTAGAATGTCTGCACAATATCCCAGATTTTCAGAAACTCATCTTTTACCTGTGAGAACCGTGCAAAAACATGTGCGTCATCCTGACTGAAAGCCCGAACCCGTGATAGGCCCGAAAGTTCACCCGTTTGTTCATCACGATAACAGGTTGTCGTATTTGCATATCGCTGAGGCAGTTCACGGAAACTCCATTTTTTGCGTGCATATATCTGAGTATGATGCGGACAGTTCATCGGCTTCATGGCAAATTCGTGTCCTTCGCGTGTCGTGATTTTGAACAGCTCATCAGAAAATTTCGCCCAGTGCCCTGATGTTTCATACAGTTCCTTTTTTGTAATATGGGGTATCTCAACCCGTGAATATCCTTTTTCCTGTCTCAGCTGCCAGACATACTCATCCAGCAGATTCCTGACAAGAGTTCCTTTTGGGGTCCAGAGCGGCAAACCGGGCCCCACCAGTTCTGAAAAAACAAAGAGATCAAGCTCTTTCCCCAATTTCTTGTGATCTCTTTTTTTTGCTTCTTCACGCTGTGTGATAAAGGCCTCGAGTTCTTCTTTTGTCGGGAATGCCGTACCGTAAATGCGGGTAAGCATGTTGTTCTTTTCATTGCCTCGCCAATAAGCTCCTGCGAGTGACATAAGTTTGAAGTGTCTCAGTTCTTCCTTAGGGTTTTCGATATGGCCTCCGCGGCAAAGGTCAATGAATTCTCCGGATTTATAAAGTGTGATTTCTTCTTTTTTATCTTCGAGTTCTTTGATAATTTCCAGTTTGTATTCGTTTCCATTGAATTGATTCCGCGCTTTTTCTGTATCGACGGGGATTTTTTCAAAGCTTTCCCATTTCTTGACAAGCTCTCTCATTTTCTGTTCGATTTTTCCCAGGTCCTGCTCTGATATCGGTTCCTTAAACTCAAAATCATAGTAAAATCCGTCCTCAATGGGCGGGCCGATTGTAGGTTTTGTGTCAGGATAAAGTTCAAGAACTGCCGCTGCCAATAGATGTGCGGCTGAGTGTCTGAGTGCATCAAGAGATTGCTGGTCTTTCATAAATTGGGTTTTCTTGCTTTGCAAGCTAAATGGTAATAATACGGTATATAAAAAAAATCCCTCCGTTTGGAGGGCTTCGAAAAATCACGTAACTACCCTCCGTTTAACGGATAATGTCGGTAGCGGTTGTGATTCGGTACGTCGTTGTGATCATTAGTACAATTGTAACACTCTGCCATGATATGTCAACTTTGCTTAGGAACAGCTTGGATGGTAGGTTGCAAGTTGTACCACGATGTCATCGCCAGTGTTGAATATTCCGTCTGGACCGACACTTCTGATCGAGTCTCGTCTGCAGGGGTTGGTGGGATACTCTCCGTCGTTTTCATCCACAACATAAGGGCTTCCCCAGGGGTCACGTGTATAATCTGTGATATCTCCGTATCCTGACGCAGAAACTGTATTGACAACATTCATCCATCTCACCATACAGGGATTGCTGGCAGGGACATTTTTAAGATCTGCACCGGTATTACAAGCATTGCAAAAACTGCAGTAATTTCCGGTGATTTGTCCGAACAACTGACCTGTTCTTACCCGCGCAGTTTCAACGCTTTTTTTTATATCTTCTAAATCAGTCTCAGCGCTTGAAACACGGGTATCGTCTATGGTGCTTCTGAATGAGGCGGCTCCTATTGTAGCAATTACGCCGATTATGCCGAGTACGATTACCAGTTCGAGTAGCGTAAACGCTTTGTTCCTGTCCGGGAATGTCATATGTATACTATAATCTATTTTCTATTGAAATTCACAGCGGGTTATACTACTCCGACTGCTTCTTTTACTTCACGGAGCGTTTTTTCGGCAATAAGGTTTGCCTTTTCTGCACCTTTTCTACGGAGTTCCGAGATACGATCAATATCGTGCTGCAGCTCTTCCTTTCGTTTTCTCATATCGGCGAAATACTCAAGGAAATAATTGAGAAGAATTTTTTTGATTTCGACATCACCGATCGTACCAGTCCTATACCGCTCTTTCATATCTTCGAGTTTATTCCCGTCATATTCCATAAGTCCGAGATACGTAAATGCGACGTTCTTGTCCGGATCACCGGGATCCGTGGGGTGAATGCGGGCTGGATCTGTCGTGACTGACATAATCTGCTTTTTTACCATATCCTCTGATGCAAAAATCGGAATATCATTCCCGAGTGATTTACTCATTTTACGCTGTCCGTCTATTCCTGGAACACGGGCAACATCTTTTTTAACAAACAGTTCGGGAACTTTCAGCACGTCTCCGTATCTGTTGTTGAATGTACGCGCAATATCCCGGCAGATCTCAACATGTTGTGTCTGATCTTCACCCACAGGGATAACATCGGGATTAAATGCGAGAATATCGGCAGCCATAAGTACCGGATATGAAAACAGCCCGAAGTTTATGGCATCCTGAGACACTTCGTTCTGCAGCTTATCCTTGTAGGCATGCATCCTTTTGAGTTCCGCAACCGTTACTGCGTTATTCAGTATTGTCTGTAAATACGGAATACCATGAATATCGCTTTGGATATAAAATGTCGTCTTCTCAGGGTCAAGACCGAAAGCAAGATATTCAATAAAAATATTCATTGTATTTTTATGTACTTCCTCAGGGTTAAAAACATTATTCAGTGCATGAAGATTTGCTATAAAGTAAAAACAGTCACCTTTCTCCTGGAATTCAATGTGAGGCTTGACCGCTCCCAGATAATTTCCGAGATGAAGTCCTTTCGCTGAGCTTGGCGTTATTCCCGATAGTATTCGTTTTTGCATATTACTCTCACCATTATAGCATCGTTTTTGCGTATAATGAAAAGATACGAGGTCATTTTTATGGCGAAGAAACCAATCGATTATCATTCTTTACTTTTGCCGGGAATACTGCTTCTTCTTACCCTTGCTGCCGGCGGAGTGATTTTCTTTGCCCTGAAACAGAGCGATACATCTGAAAAGCATGAAACAATTCAGGATATCCCTACTGAAGCTTCTCAATCGACAAATATTCTTGTTTATGATGTGACAACGCCCGACACGGCTTTTACGGGGACAGCAAAGGAAAAGAATACCGAAGCGAGCGTACCACTGAAGTTCAGGACGATCCGGTCTACTGATTATGACTATGATGATGAACGGGAACAGTACAAAACGACCGTTGTGCGACTGGCCACGCGAACTGATATGACATTATCAGTAACTATTCCGGGCAACCCGACCAGTGCAGTGTTGAGAAGTCCGACAGCAGATCTTCCGGTGACCGTTTCGGGCGGGGTGGTGACGTTTGACCTGCCGGCGGTACCCGGAAATTATTACTTAAAAACGAATCTTCCGGATGAAGGTGAGTACATCCAAACAATGGTATTCTGGGTAGATAAACTTGATGACATCACCGTTACCAAACCGACACAGGCAACTGAAGTATTGCCGGGACAACCTCTTCAGGCTGTGATCGACGGCGCTCAGCCGGGTGCCGTCATTTATCTTGCGCCGGGTATTCATTCGGCAGGCGGGATCCGTATTGACTCAAAAAATAATCTGACACTGATACTTCATCCGAATGTCGTTTTGAATCAGACTTCAACCGACGAGAAATTTATCGATATCAATAGGTCCTCCAATGTCACGATAAAAGGGCCGGGTGAAATCCGGGCAGCAAAAGGGAACGGGCAGACAGTATTATATGCGCATGACTCCAACAACCTGGTTTTTAACGACTTTTTCATCTATAAAATCCACCATCGGGACGGCTGGACTCTTCATGTATATCGTGATGATACCGTGCAGGTCAACCAGGTGAGAATTATTTCCGGAAATGACGGAACCGATCCTGACAGTTCGAAAAACGTGACTTACAACAATATTTACATCGAAGCTCAGGATGATGCTGTAGCAGTAAAGACCCGGGGAGGAGAGGCAAATACGATTACGCTTAACAACGTTTTAGCAAAGTCCGCCGCATCATCATTGAAAATCGGAGAGGCAACGGTTGATTCTTTGACGACCAATATTACTTTCAAAAACAGTACGGTTTTTGACAGTGATCGCGCTCTGGTGGTGATGCCACGCGGCAACGGACGGATCGGGAATGTGCTCTATCAAAATATCCGGGTACTTTCAATGAGATCAAATAAGGAAGGGAGAACGATTCGTGTACTGAAATCCGCAACGGATACAAGCGGCAGCATATTCGACGGGTCCTCCATAGTGTTTGATAATGTGTATGCAGAGTTTATCAAACCTGCCGAAATCCGGCAGGCTGTGACGATCAAACATTCCAGATTTGTTTCAAATGGTGGAATGAATATGTTTCCCGATACCTGCCCCACGTTGGTCAACCTGACTCTCGAAGGAGGAGCGACGACTACCTGTACTATCCAAACGGAACCGACGTATACTCCTACTCCGACTGTGGGAGGAGCAACTCCTACTCCTACTTCTCCAGCGGCTACGGCAACAGTACCACCGGGGACAACTCCGACCCCTACTGCTGCAGCATCAACTCCGACACCGACGACTGCAGCCCCTACCCCTACTCATACAGCTACTCCCACCTTGACTCCTACTCCTACATTGACGCCGACTCCCACCGCTACTCCGACTCCGACATCCACACCAACTCCGACCAGTACGCCGACTCCGACATCTACTCCGACGCCTACATTTACCCCGACTCCCACGTTTACTCTTACTCCTACACCGACTCAAACACCGGTTCCGACTGCAACATTTACACCTGTACCTGAGCTGAAAGTAAACGGTCAGCCGCCGGGATTCAATCCTCTCTACTTTGTAGGTATTCCTCTCATGATAATTATTGCTGCGTTGCTAATGTAGAAGTCAGTTTGCCATTTATTCATCAGGCGTGATGCCTCGCTCAGTAAGTTGATTTCTGAGGTGAATCATCTGAGCATATGCGTCTGCTATCGGGTCGCGTTCGGCTGATTCCTGCAAGAACGAATTGTCCGGTTGATGCGGTATGACGGACAACTGCATAAGAAGCATTTGGTATCGCAGAAGAAGAAGCTGGTCCTGATGGGGTAATGAAACATGTTCCATACGGGAAAGTGTGGGCGTATCAGGACTTGAACCTGAGACCTTTACAATGTCAATGTAACGCTCTAGCCAACTGAGCTATACGCCCTTTCAAAATCAATACGTTATATTATACCAACCGTCTCAAAATAATTCGAACAATTTATTCGGAAGAAGATTCCTGTTGGGGCTGTGAATACAATGCCAGTGCTTTATCAATGACTTCGCGTGTCGAATATCGCGGATCATATTTTACCGTTTGTATCGTTCCTTCAATCTGGTTTATCACCGCTTCCTCGGGTAGCTGTCCTTTTTTATAATCTCCGGCGATGACATACATAGTCGGCTTTATTTCTCCGATAAGATTTGATGCATTCTGTTCAGCATACGGGACGACATAATCTACCAGAGATACTGATGCCAAAACCATCATACGATGCTCGAGTGAATTGACAGGCCCTTTAGGATTGGTATATTGCTTTATCGCGTCATCTGACTGTACACCTGCAAAAACAACATCACCGTGCGACCTTGCCTGCTCTAGAAAATACATATGTCCCGGATGAAGGATATCGAAAACTCCGTTTACAAGTACAATTACTTTACTAATTGATTTAAAGTTGTACGAGAGGTTTGCTGCAAAATCAAGTTCTACGACTTTATTATCCATAGCTTAATCTCATTGTAGCGTATTCTTTTCAATATTTTACAGTAATCGCTGCATTTTGGAAACGAAGCCTTTCGTGCTACAATGACCGTATGAAAATAATCACCCATAAGGAACACTCATATGTGCTCCGATTTGACCGCGGTGAAGAGTTTATTTCAGCAATACAGGACTTCTGCACGAAAAACAATATTAAATCCGGATATTTTCACGGTATCGGGGCCTGCCGTAAACTTGAGCTGTCTTGGTACAACCTTCAGACAAAAAAGTATGAAACAAAAAACATTGCGGAGAATCTTGAGATTACATCTCTGACGGGAAATATTGCACTGATTGACGGCTCGGTTTTTGCACATACTCACGGTGTTTTCGGGAACAGACAGCTGCAGACAATAGCCGGTCATGTCAAAAGTATGGAAATATCGGCAACCTGTGAAGTAAAGCTTGATGCTTTCTCAGGGAAAACTCAACGGATATTTGATGAAGAGACAGGACTCAAACTGATGAACGATAGTGAATGATACTGCTAGAGCAATTTTTTTTGCTACACTGAATATATTATCCATTTATCTATTATGTCCTATGCTAAGGAAAAACTTTATTGAGTTCTTTGGTACTTTTTTTCTCGTTTTAACTGTCGGTATTTCTCAGAATCCTTTTGCCATCGGAGGAGTCCTAGCAGCACTTGTCTATATGGGCGGATATATTTCCGGAGCACATTACAATCCGGCCGTTACATTGGCGGTGCTTCTTAACGGCAAGATCAATTTGAAAGCTGCGCTGCAGTATATGGTCGTACAGCTTTTGGCAGGTGTAGTTGCTGCCGCCGCTGTCGAGACGATCAATGATACCGCTTTTATTCCCACTGTCGCAGAAGGTGCCAAAATGAGTTCTGCGCTTCTTGTCGAAGTTCTTTTTACATTTTTATTAGCGTTTGTAGTATTACATGTAGCCTATTCAGATAAGGTTAAAAATAATCATTATTACGGCGCTGCTATCGGCCTGACGCTAATGACTGCGGCTTTTATCGGCGGGCCAACATCAGGCGGTGCTTTCAATCCGGCAGTCGGCCTGAGTCCGTATCTGTATAAATTTGCCGATCTCAGCAAGAATATTGATGCGGCAGGTTTTTATCTGATCGGTCCGATGATCGGGGGGATTTTGGCCGGTATGGCGTACAAAATGACGCAGTCTATAAAGACAACAAAGTAATTATTAATTAATTCAATAGCATGAGTATTAAATTTATTTACGCTTTATTTATCGGAATTTTATTCGCGACTTTTGTAGGCGTCGGTATTGCGGCATTTTATGTTGAACCAAAGCTAGAGGAAGTTTCGTCAAATAGAGGTTATACGGATGGAGAATATCAACAGAAATATGAAGACTTCCAAAAAGAACGAAATATTTACAATCGTAATGTATCATCGATTGCACTTAGTATTTCGGTTTTAGCACTAATTATCAGCCTTACGCTCTTAAAAGGAACTAATGTACTAGCAGATGGATTGCTTCTTGGTGGCCTTTTCTTACTGATTTATAGTATCCTCCGAGGCTTTAACGCTGATGATAATATGTTCAGGTTTATTGTTGTCTCAGTAGGATTTGCAGTATCCCTTGCACTAGGGTATATCAAATTCATACAACCGCAGGAAAAAAAGAATAAATAACTATTCTTCCAGCCATCCTTTCACAGTCAGTGCAATTGACCCGAAAAGATATACAAGAAGAAGCATAGAAGGAGTAGCAGCTTGGGCTTTCTTCATCGGTGCTTTAGTCATTGCTCCATACACATTAGGACCGGATCTTTTTGATGATAGAAGGATATCCTTATTTGCTCCAGACACATCGTGAACTTCTTTGTCGACCGTCACTGCATTAGTATGCGATAGTTGTAATGTTTGCCTTTGGAGATACGTTTCAACAATTTTCACAGCAGGTGCGTTTTGCTGTTCGCTTTCTTCAGATGATGTTTGGAAAAATCGAATTAAAAACTGAATAATATTCTCATTATTTTCCAGAGAAGGTTCGTCAGTAGATGTGGAAATATATGTTCTGGCGTTTACAGGCTCGGTGGACACATCTTTTGACCGCGCTTTGATCCATACGGAATCTGTATCACTCGTCTCAATCTTTCCGAGCTCCCATCGAATTTTTCCGTTTTCAAAAATACCGCCGGGAGAGGCTTCTATAAATTCCAAATTGGAGGGAAGCTCCGTAACAAGGAAGGTATCTTTTGCCCAGAGTAAACCCCGATTAAAATAGTGGGTTGTTAGCGTTATTTCCTCACCTTGAGTGATGGTATTTTTATTTGATGATGTGGTGACACCTAAATCAGGCCGCGGGAATATGATGTTTCCTTTAAAAGAATCAAAAATATTCACAACAACGTGGTACCAGTTATTTCCCGTGATATTTGTATTCATAAAATCAAATACATTTACTTTGGCTTCTGCATTGCCTGTTGATATTTCCTGTGCATCGACAGCACTGTTTTCTCCGGTATTTGCATAGACTTGAATGCTGTTTATAACGGTTGCAGTATTTTCATTTTGTACCGTTTGGTCATTTGCATCAAACGTGCTCAGCCCGTTGTATAAAGCAAAAATCTGATTATCTTTCATCATGACATCCCCCCACCATCCGATCAATTCTCCGTCCCAGCTCCCGAAATTGTTGATCTCTAAGATCAGAAAATTTGATCTCAAAATAGATGTATTTACTTTATCGTAGAGGCGTATCGTTGATATCGCATTGCCGGTTTTGATCACCTCAGCTCCGGTATTATCACCTGTTGTAACTGTTGAATCAATATCAGTCAAAACAGTTGCGGCTTGCTCGGTTTTATGCTCCAGCTGTGATGATTGTGCTGCAACAGGATAACCTTTCAGCACGTAATCAAGCTCATACGGTAAAATGATATCCCCGACCTGCGGATCAAACAGGTTTACCACACCGAAAAAAGTATTCGTTCCTGTAATATTGGTATTGATAAGATTGAATAAATCGACCTGAACTCTGCTGTCTCCTGTCACAATACTCCCCTCTGATACAAACAATACGTTTTTACCGGTATCCGCAATTGCCTGAACTGTTGTCTGAATTTCAGCCTCATTGAAGTTCTGAATTTTTTCATCCGACGATGGCTCAGTAGTTACAACCAGGTTTTGACAGTTATCGGTTAAATCAATAATATCCTGAGTGTCGAAGTTATGAGATAGAATCAACATACAATTGTCTATCCCTGTAATAGTAGTATTTATAACATTATCCACGGTGACGATATTTTCAGCATTTCCCGTTCGGATAACCGGTGCTGTTACGGTTATTGTAGGCAGCGGTGTTGTTTCTACAACTAACTCACTGCTCGGACTGGCTTCTTCTGTAGATTGTTCCGATTTGATTAAGTCATCCGTAGTCATTTCGATAGTGGGAATCACCGTGGGAGTAATTTCAGTAATCGCGACCGGTGGCGCGGAAATCAATTCTTCAGGTGACGGTGAGAGTTCTGTTTCAGGGGTCAGACTCGGTTCAGGCACGGGTGTTTCTGTAATTGCTTCTTCAGCTGCCGGTGTGGGAGAAATATCCGGAGTTTCCGTGACTGCAAAAACGGCAAGCGGCTGAGTCACGGTCATCGCGAAAATGAGAAGGAACGTAAGGTATTTCATAGTCAATTCCGTAATTTATTTCAGGTCTTTTTAGTAAAAAATCTGAAATAAACAACGTTTCTTACAGACTGGCTTGTCCGAACAGGGTACAATATCTTATCTTTCCGTGCCCCGGGGATTCCCCCGGGGCACTGGAAACCCTACAAGTTTAACTCAACCAAAAGAAAAGCATATCCATAATATTTCCGATAAAGGAACTATTTGAATTGCCTTCCGCAGCAGAGCCAACCTGTACACCTGCTCCACCAGTCATCATTCCAGTTCCGCCGATGTTGTCATCAGCATCATTGTGACCTGAATTGGTATGTGTCATGATACTTTGCAATACAGTCATCAAATTTGAACTCGATGAGCTCATAGATGTACTTGTATGTACATTTGTGTCTGTATCAAGATCATCTCCCGTGTTAACGATACTGGTCATATTCCCTCCTTCGTGAGAAGAAAGTGAACTCATCCCACCACCAAGTCCGATTGCTGTCGTGTTGTCGTTGACATCAACGTCAAGACCAACGGCTGCAGCAGCGTTCCCCGTAGTAAGAGTAGGTCCAGAACCAATATTGTCATCAGCATCATTATGTCCGGTGTTAGCATGAATGTTTGCAGCTTGATGAACGAATGCAGAATTCATACTGTTTACTGAAACATTCGTGGTTGAGTTTGCAGAGGTATCAATATCTGCATCATCTCCCGTGTTGACGATATCCGTTAAATTGGAATCACCGTCTCCGCTACTCACTGCAATAGCTGTCTGATTCTCATTTGCATCGACATCTAAACCGATTTGTGAGAGTGCATTACCCGTCATAATTGACGTTCCGGCTCCGTTCAAACTGATGTTTCCGTCAGCAGAATTGTGACCCGTGTTAACATGTGCCTGTACTTGTTGAGTAATGGCAGCTACGTTGGTATTTGACACATTCACATTCGTTGATGTTGATGAGGAGGTTGTTACCTGTGCATCATCACCGCTGTTGACGATACTTGTGGTATCGGTCGCGGCAAAAGCTGCAGGTGTTGCAACCAGCCCCATTATTGCGAGCATTGAGATTCCAGTTAGTAACATTTTCTTATTTAGCATATTTCTATTCACCCCCTTTCCTCAAATTTAAACGTATAACTTCTGGAAGCGAATGTAGTTTTCCTGAGTACTCCGCCGGAAAGAAGGACTGCGACTGATGCGAGTAAAAAGGTGATCAGGTCCTCAGGGCCCGTTGTCGGAAGTCTGCTTACGGATGCTCCAAGCACGTCTCCTGATGTAAACGGAACTCCGCCTTTATATCCTGTTGTAGATGTCGAAGCTAGTGTTGTTCCTCCTCCGCCATTGCTTGTTCCTCCGTTATTTTCACCGTTTCCTGACGGTGTTATGGTCGGTGTTGCGGTAGGATTCGGTCCGGAAGTCGGTGTAGGCGTGACAGAAGGATCTGCAGTCGGTGTAGGTGTCGGATCGGCCTTTGCTATGACCTGACAGCCAACTTCAGTTTTGTTCGTATTTGCATCTGCCTCAGTTTGCACAGCAAGAACAGCGTCGCCTGTCCCTATAATACCCGTTTGATTTCCGATATTTCTGCTCGCCGTATTTGATCCTGTATCTGCCTGTGCAGCAATGTGCTGGACAAGAAATGCTTTATTGGTGTTCTCCACGGTTATATCTGTAGTACTTGTTGTTGAAGTATTAGTATTGATATTGTCACCGGTATTTATGATGTCTGTACTTTGTTCCGAAGTTCCGCATGCTGTATACTGCTGATCATTAGTGCCGCTGTCAGCAATCGGATTGCTTGTTTCTTCTTTCAGGGTGGCCGAATTATCATTCGCTTTTGCGTCCATGTTCACAATGACGGCAGCGTCTCCCGTAAATATAACTCCTGCATCACCGCCGAAGCTTATATTTCGATTTGCTGTGTTGTAGCCAGTATTTGCTACTGCATTGACCTGTTGATTGATAGCAGCTTTATCGGTGTTAGTGACATCAGTATTATTTGTGTCAGATGTAGATGTGTCTGAAGATGTATTGTCTCCTGTGTTGAGAATATCGGTACTGTTTTGACTACTGTTTCCGTTGTTTGCAATCGTTGTGCTATTGTCGTTTGCATCTGCTTTCATGTCTACATATACCAGTGCATCTCCGGTTTGAATTATTCCCGCACTTCCCGCAAGTCCGATATTGCGGTCGGCATGATTGTACCCTGTATTTGCCATGCACAGTGCTTGACCTGCTCCGCAGCTTTGTGAAATGAGTGCAGAGTTACTGTTCCTTACCGTGGTCGAGCGCTGCTTCATCAATCTGGAAGCAAAATCATTATTGTCTCCGGTGTTTACGAGGATGATAGATGCTCCGCTGCCCGGTCCGTTGCCGTTGCTGTCTCCTCCGATAAGGATGACACTTCCGTTTGCAGTCGCGAGAAAGTTCGTTGAAGTATATGCAGAACCGGTCAGTATAACTCCGGCACTACCGCCGATACTGATGTTTCCGTCTGCGGTATTGTGTCCGGTATTAGCCTCAGTCTGAGCCTGCTGATTGATCACCGTCTCATTGTTATTATTTACCATTGTTAACGTGGTATTTTGTGTTGATGATGTCTTGGTCATACCGTTTCCGGTATTAGTTGTATCGGAAGACGTATTTGAAGAACCCCCTGAGTATCCAATGGATGTTGTATTTTTATTCGTATCTGCTTTTGCGGTAGTCTGAACCCCGGCATTGCCGGTTACAATAATTCCGGCATTCCCGCCGAAACTGATATTTTTACCCGCTTCATTATGACCGGTATTTGCCGTTGCCGTCACCTGCTGATTGACGGCAGCTGTATTGTTGTTGTCTACCTCAGTCGCGGAGGTGATCTCTGATTGATTTGTTTCCGTAACGTTATCTCCTGTATTTACTGTCGTATTTGACTGTTCTTGAGTTGGTTGTGTGGTATTGGTTGACGGAGAACTGGTTTCCTGTGAATTATTTTGTTCCTGACTTGAGGTTTGAAGTTCCTGTTGAGCTTGTGTTTGTATCTCTTGGGTCAATGCATTCTTGTCGGGCGGAGGGGTTTCTGCAGCCCAGGCAATGGGTAAAGGAAACAGGATCAAACTCAATGTAAGGTAACTAAATAAAGAGAATGAAACTGCTGCTCTTACAATTTTTGCTATATGTTTTTTCATAATGGATAACAAAGCTATTTACAAATTTTGTTATGGGGTAATCATAAGGTT
>CAZDDM010000010.1:0-35064 GCA_964504235.1 uncultured Gammaproteobacteria bacterium | reverse complement strand
GTATTCCTTTCAGCACCTGATTAAAATGAGATGATTCCCCTTTTTCAAAAAATTCCTCGAGTGCCGATCCGATACCGGGACCGATGCCGGGTACTTTATACAATTTCCCCTCTTGCCAGATATCTTTTATCTCACGGGACAGATGTTCGATTGCATCGGCCGCTTTTTCATAAGCAATGATGCGGAAGCGCGAAACCTTTCCGTCTTTTGAAGTCGGATCTCCGATAAGAGTGTATGCAGCGGCAATGTTTCGAAGAAGTCGTGCTACCTGTTTATTTGAATATGTATCTTCAGCCATGAATATAGCTATTATAGCGAATAAAGCATCAAAGATCGTTAAGAAAGATACTATTATTTGAGTTCAAACTGAGGTATAATAAAAGGGAAAGATGACCCGCATTGAGCAATTACTACAGGCACGTCAGGAATCCGGATACCGTTACGGTGAACACGATCTTGTCGTTTGTGAAGAGACACTTCTTGAACCGTTTTCAACAAATCCGGGAAAATCGGCCGGTATTTTACTCCAAGGTGAAAATCCCTGTCTTTCAGAGCTTCCGCTTTTCAGTGTCCGCAGCCGGTTTGCACAGGTGGGTTTAAACATGACCGGACTTCACAATAACGGAGATAATACTTATATCGGACATGTCGTAAATCACGGTCCGCGGCCTGTACATATTGATCAGGACATGCCCTTCACTACTCTCTTTGACCCTTCTCTTGCAGCTCATGGAGATCAGCTTCTTGATGCAGTGAGGCATTGCATTGAAGTATCGGAAAACGGTTTCGTCATTGCTGATTCACGGGGTGCGGTACAATGGAGACCCGGACAAAGACCTTGTTGTACTGACAACTATTCTCTTCTGGGAATTCATATTAATCCTGAGGAATTCTATGAAGTCAATCCCGACGGTCCTGAGATTCATATGCCCCAAAACGGCAGCGTACGGAAAGCCGTATCGCAGTTCTTGCGTCCGGTTCAGGGAGATGCTGCCGAACACCCGTTTGCCGTCACCTCTACTCTGCCGGTGAGCCTCGGTGATATGTATCTCACACTGATCACACATCATTATGATCCGTTGTATCACCTCTCTTCTGTGGTCATCAAGCCTGGATCAAACTGGCAAAGCTCAAACGGTGACAATTCAGGAATCCGCTGTGAATATTTTTCACTTCCCGGTCTTCCCGTACAACGTCAGGACTTGCCTGAGTATGTATTTTTCACTGTACATCCGGACGGGAAATGGTAAGATTACTCTATGATCTTCAAAACTCAATTATCTGAACAAATAGCAAAAAAACAATCCAATATTTGCGTCGGATTGGACTCGGACTATGAGAAACTTCCTGAGTCCGTCAAAAAAGATAGTTCACTTGCTGATGCCGTTTTTTATTTCAATAAAGAAATCATTGATGCGACGGCGGATATTACGCCTGTTTATAAGCTGAACATGGTCTGCTATGCGGGATATGGGATAGACGGTCTTATAGCACTTAAAAGAACAAATGAATATATCAAAAAAACTCATCCTGAAATAAAGATTATTGTTGATTCCAAGCGAAGTGAGATGAAGCGAACGGCTGAACTGGCTGCGAAGGAACTGTTTGATGAGTTTCTTTTTGATGCCACAACAGTCACTCCTTGGTTCGGATTTGATACAGTTGAACCTTTTTTGAATTATAAAGACAAAGCGGTATTTGTCCTCTGTCATGACTCCAATCCGTCAGCAGGAGACCTGCAGGATGTCACATTGCAGTCAGGTGAAAAACTGTATGAATATCTCACAAAAATGGTAGTCGGGAGCTGGGACAAAGTTGGCAACATTCTCGTCGAAGGGCCTCTCACCTACCCTGATATATTGAAACGGATTGTCGAACTTTCGCCTGATGATCAGTTTTTTCTTGCCGCGGGATTGGGTGCGCAAGGAGGAAATATCGAAGATCTAAAGCTTTTTCCGAACAAAGATCGGTTTGTCGTTAACGCTTCACGAAGTGTCATTTTTGCTTCACCTGCTGAAGACTTTGCAGAAAGATCACGTGAGGTTGTTGAAGAATACCGGAAAACAATCCGATCACTCTTCGAATAAATGCATGATCCCTTCTCTTTCGATGGAGTGTGTAGCAGTATCTGCCGCTTTCTGAAGTGCCGTTTCAATGGTGTCTCCGTTGACTCGTGATGCCAGAAAGGTCCCGGCAAAAACATCTCCTGCGCCTGTGGAGTCAACTGATTCACTGTATTTTGTACTTACGCGACACTCCTCTTTCCCCTTATGCAGATACACGGCACCGTCTTTATCAAGTTTTACAATGACGTGCTCAATATGCTTCATTTCGTCCTTCAATAATTCGTATTCCAGTCGATTCACAAACACCATATCAGGATACTGCATGTTTTTGATTATTTGTTTCCTCATCCGGGGATTCTTTACAAATGAAAGTTCGGTATCCGTGGACAACAGTGTGTTTTCACCTTTTTGTTCTTTCACAAATTCGATGAACACTTTCTGGTATTCAGGCGGCATGGTGGCAACATGGATGATCTCGGCATTTTCAATCCACCCTTCCGGGATATCATTCGGATTGAGATCCTGTGCAACTCCTTTTTTCAAAACCACGTCACGATCGGTCGGATCATTCAATGAGAAATACGTCTGAATGGATTTTGCCGTTTCTTTGTCGGGGATGATATGAACGCCTTCTTTTACGACACGGGACAGTAAAAATTCAGGATCGAAATCATAACCGATTCGGGTCACAAGCCCGATATTTGAAGTGAGAATTGAAGCCGCACATGCGACAAAGTATGCCGCTCCGCCGGGTAGGGTACTTTGAGATTTGGGGGTAATATTGATGTCAATGTTGGTGTAGCCAATAATGACTAGTTTTGGATAAGGTGACATTGTTCTCTTATTCTATCAAATACTTCGGGCATTTCATCCCAATCGGCAGCATAAATCCCGAGTGATTCATCAGGGACGAATTTACCCGATTGAAGAGAAGGAACAGTGAGTGGTCCCTTATACAAAATTTGTCTGATACCAATCTGGCCGAGTTCTTCGTTATATCGTACAACCTGCTTTGCCGTACTGATACTATCATCAATCAGAATCATGTTTTGTACTCCTGCGGCCGTTCGAATGGCATGCATTTGCTCAACTTTCCATATGCCTGATTCTTCCGGTCTTACGCCTTCCGGTCGTAACATAACGGGAGCACAAAGAAGTCCGAGTCTATCAAATAAGTCCTTTTCCGTAGTATTAACGACTTGTTCAGTATAGGGTCGGGCCGTCATATATCCCAAAAAATTCCCTGATCCAAAAACTTCATTCGCAATCCTTACCTGTTCTGGATGATATAGGTCTCCGTTTCGATTCACCATGTTTGACATACGAACGCGTTCCATAAATTGATCCCATTGTTCATCGTTCAGTTGAGGGTAAAATTTTCTGTAGGCAATTTGTGTCCCTCCTGCAGCCCGGACTTCATCTGATGTGCATCCGGAATAGCCCATCAATCGGATATGACGATTCAGTAACCGCTCATGCAAAGTAACGGTATCTACATGCAGCTCATCAATGTCTGAAATAGTGCAGACAGACGGATCTGTCTTTGCCTTTTCAATCATCTGTCGGAGTGCTGATTCATTATGATGGTTTAGATGCTCTAACATATTATTTATGATCCATATAATCCATGTATCTTCCCGATCCGTGTTTGGCTATAAAGTCTGCATATGCCTGGGGCGCATAGTCTTTCGGATCTACAGGAAGCTGTACATGACCCACGACATCAATTCCGTGTCTCAGAAGAGCTTCCTCTTTTAGATGATTATTTGAAGCATGAAGAGCTCTATCAACACCTGTAATTTGTCTTACTACACCGATCAGATCATACGTCCGTGTATCACCTTGCATACCCAATTGATTTTCGCGTGCGTGTAAAAGATCCGTTTCATTGCTTCCGGTATACTGAGTTTGCCATAGTTTATTCGGCAATCCGCTTCCCATTCCTTCTTCTTCGGCAAGGATAAAAACTCCCGCACCGTGATTTATGATCGATGCAAATGTTCTTGCTTGCTGAGTCTCACAGTCACAGCCGTTTCCGCCAAGCTCTGAAGTAATACAGCTTGAATGATATCGGAATACGGGCGGATTATCCGGATTATGAAGATTTCCGTATAATAATACTTCATGTCTTCTGGGCTTAGTTACAAATCCTCTTTTATCTTCCATCTCTGGTTGTTCTAGAACAAGAAGCCGTGCCGGAATTCCTCCATGGAATGTGACTTGCATATCGTGAGTCAGCTCGAACTGATCACCATGAACACCTTCGAATTGACCTAAATGACCTCTTTCATTCATAAAACGTTGCGTAAAATCACATCCCTGATCAAATCCTTCTGTTGTATGTATAAATGGAGATGATGCTGCTCCGAGTGCTTCCATCATATTTCTTGCAGTTTCTATCTTTTCCTTTTTACCCATAAATGGGTCCACCGTTATGTAAACTCCCGAATCGGCATTATGATCTGCATAGATACTTGCAATTCCGTGCCTTGTAGCATGACGACAGCCGCAGTCAACATCCATATGTCCACCAAGACAATTATGATCGACAACGACATAACTTTCTTCGGATACTTTTCCGTGGACATACGCTAAATGTTGGCGGGGGCCGTATTCACCTGACCGATCACCACTCATGAATAGCTTCATCCCAACTGTTTCACCGGGAAAGGAAGTCAACATTTGAAGACCAGTGGATACTTCGACTACATTTCCGGTCACATTGCCGACTGTATCATATCCGTCTTTGTTTGATATACCGGGACGGGAAGGTAAAATGGCCCTTCCGTTCTCTACCGGAACATCCGCCAAACCTTTCGGAAATGTTGGAAATTCATATCTTGAAAGTGATTCAGCCATATTTTATTAAAAAATGTTAAGAAAATATCCTAAATTGATAATATTATAGCATTTTTTGCAAAAAATTGCAATATATGTACACAAATATGTTCAATTTTTATATTTTGAGGGTGTGATATACTATTTTTATGCACAACAAGCTAATTCTCGGAATTGCCGGAGGAACGGGTTCCGGGAAGACCACAATCGCCGAAAAAATCTACGAACATTTCAAAACACAAGCAGTATATATTCCCCATGACCGCTACTATAAGGATCAATCTGAGAAATCCATGGAAGAGCGTGTCAAAACAAACTATGATCATCCCGATGCTCTAGAAACGGACCTTTTCATCACCCATCTCCAAGAGCTCCAAAAAGGAGATACGGTAGAAGTACCTGAGTATGATTTTACCCAACATACCAGAAAAACCGATGCCACGACACAGGTGACCCCTGCCCCTCTTATTATCATTGAAGGTATTCTTATTTTTGATAATCCCCTCCTCCGTGACCTTATAGACCTGAAAATATACGTAGACGTACCGGCTGATATCAGGATTTTGCGACGCGCCAAACGCGATATTGAAGAGCGCGGTAGAACGCTTGATTCTGTATATGATCAATATGTCGCCACAGCCCGTCCGATGCATGAAAAATTTGTCGAACCGACCAAGGAATTTGCCGATATCATCATCCCCCGGGGAGGAAAAAACGAAAAAGCAGTATCAACCCTGATCCATACGCTTGAAAAAAGATTAGGATAGTACGTCATTACCAATTTTTTTTAGTTATGACATCTTCACAACTTAATTACTTTGATCTCAAATCATATCTTCTACAAGAAGTTAAAAAAAACGGTGGTTGGGTGAATGCTCACGCTCATTTTGACAGAGCATTTACCATTACAAAGGAAAATTTTCATCTCGGAAGTATCGATTTCCAAAAAAAGTGGGAGCTCAATCATAAAATAATAACGGAATCTACAATCGATCAAATCTATGATCGCATGGCAAAAGCTATAGAGGTTATGATCGCACAAGGGGTGTATGCTGTCTCAACCTTCATTGACGTTAATCCGGGAGTAAAAGATCGCTCAATAAAAGCCGCTGAAAAGATTCGAGAAAAATATAAAAAAGATATCGTCATTAAATACATAAACCAATCGTTAAAAGGTGTTATCGAAAAAGAAGCATATGATTGGTTCAAAGTCGGTGCTGACTTTGTTGATATTATCGGCGGACTTCCCAGTAAAGATGCCGGACATGAAGAGGAACATCTTGATGTATTGCTTTCAACTGCCCGTGAAAAAAACAAAATGGTCCATGTGCATGTAGATCAGCTGAACGATCCCAAAGAACATGAGACTGAACTTCTCGCAGATAAGACAGTTGAGTACGGTATGCAGGGAAAGGTCGTGGCAATCCATTCCGTTTCGGTTGCGGCACAGCCAAAAGAATATCGGGTAAAACTTTATAAAAAAATGAAAGAAGCGGGTCTTATGGTTGTTGCTAATCCTACGGCTTACATTGATGATGCAAGAAAAGAGATGCTTGTTCCTTCACACAATTCAGCAACACCGGTTGATGAGATGGTTCCCGCCGGTATCACGGTTGCACTTGGTACGGATAATATTGCAGACCTTCACAAACCATTTACCGATGGAGACATGTGGATTGAGCTTCGTGTACTTCTTGAAGCCTGCAGATTCCAGAACCTTGATGAACTGGTAAAAATCGCTACAGTAAACGGAAGGAAAGCCCTCGGATTGGAATAATTTGTAGATAAACAAAAGGGGCCGATCAAGATCGGCCCCTTTTTCATATCAAATTGACTGTTTATGCCCTGCGTACTCGTGCGGATTGCAGCTTTTCCACAATCTCTTTTGCAACTCCGACGGAGGTGACCAGTTTTGTATTGGTCTTGACAGCCATCTGTCTGATGACTGATCCGTCAGTGAGTTCCTTCTCCGGCATATCCTCTTTATCCGGATCGGTCGGAATGTTGATGATAAGATCAAATCGGTTGGCTTCCAGCAAATCCTTCAAATTCGGTTGCTTATTCGGTTCTGAGATTTTGTGCACCAAAATCGCTTCCATTCCTTCTCTTTTGAGGAATTTATGGGTTTTGTATGTTGCATACAGTTTATAACCCATTTCGGTGAGAGCATGAATACTATTTCTCAGCTTCATCTTGTTTTCACGCTTTCCGATCGATAAAAGAACGGT
This sequence comes from uncultured Gammaproteobacteria bacterium, assembly GCA_964504235.1. Classification (GTDB taxonomy): domain Bacteria; phylum Patescibacteriota; class Microgenomatia; order UBA1406; family GWC2-37-13; genus UBA1450. The sequence continues at coordinate 27,932 of CAZDDM010000010.1, read as the reverse complement.
CTTTTCACCCCGCTGTGCCAGTCTCATCTGAAGAGTGAAGAGTTCGATAAAGCCCGGACTTGCATTCTGATTGAAGGCGCTTGATGCCATAAATGTCGCCAGTTTCTCCTCGAATATGGTATTCGGGGTCTCAACTGCAACTGTTTCAGCAGTTCCTTTGTACAATTTCACAGTCACTTTTCCGGAAACTTTATCATTCTGGTGTTCGATATACGCATTGAGATGCTCCACGTACGGCTCATACCAGAAGCCCGCATACACCGCATATGCCCATCGGGTATCAACCTCCGATTTAAATTCATTCTCCATACGGGTCGAAACGTATTTTTCAATATTCCGGTGAGCCTGAATGATGATTTCAGCGGCAGGAGCTTCATAAATGCCTCGCACTTTTAAGCCGACAACGCGGTCTTCAATATGATGGGTAATCCCCACTCCGTGCTTTGCTCCGACCTGATTGAGGTGGATAATAAGGTCAGAAAGCTTCATTTGTTTGCCGTTTACTGCGACTGGAATACCTTTTATAAATTCCAATTCCACAAATTCCGGTTTGTCGGCTGCATTTTCCGGAAGTGTTGAAACCTGGAGGATATCTCCCAACGGCGGGATAAGTCCGGGATTTTCTATCTCTCCTCCTTCTCCCGTGACTCCCCACATATTGTCATCATATGAATAGGGCTTTGCCGCTGTTTGTTTCACCGGAATATTATGTTTTTTTGCATATTCAAGTTCTTCATCACGTCCCATTCCCCACTCTCTTACCGGAGCAATGATTTTGATATCAGGGTTCAGTGCAAGTGCGACTCCCTCAATTCGTACCTGATCGTTCCCTTTCCCGGTACAACCGTGAGCAATGGTGTCAGCGCCTTCTGCAGCTGCGATTTTTACTGCCCATTTGGCAAGAAGAGGCCGTCCGATCGGTGTTGAGAGATGGTAATCTCCCTGATAGGAGGCATTTGCCTTGATGCCTTTTGCGATATATTCATTGGCAAACTCATCTTTTGCATCAATAACAAGAGCTTTCACTGCACCCAGTTTCAGGGCTTTTTTCCTGATTTCCTCAAGATCATCTGCCTGTTGACCGATATCAATAGTAAGAGCCACAACTTCGGCATTGTATTCCTCCTGAATCCATTTGAGCATCACTGATGTGTCCAGTCCGCCTGAATACAGAAGAACAACTTTCTTGACTTCTCCCTTACGGCCCTCATACGACGAGACTTTGACATAGTCCTGTTTTTTTTGCATAAATATGAGCTAAATTGTAATAAAATGAGTAATTTTTGTAAAAGAACGGAGAATATTACACAAAAATCATATACCTTTATGCAAAAAAAGTCAATTTTTTATCTAAGAACACTATGATTTTTGACGAGGTTTTTACTTATTTTGTATAATAATAAACAATATGAGTGAAAAATCCGAAGTACCTCTTTCTTCACCGGCTGAAACGCCGATGAAGGAAACACTGCCTTTACCTGATTTTCTTCTTCCTCAGGATCTCCAAACACGATATCAACAACGTATTGTTGCTTTAGCAGAAAAGACAACGTTTTTTGATGCTTCGGAAAACCGTTTCAAACTGAGACCGGAAGCACCACAACTCTTTATATCTCCTCTTCGATCCGGTCCTATTGCGAAGGCCGGGTATGATGCTTATTGTGATACGTATTCGATTCCTCAGCCTCCGACTCTTGAAGTTGTAGGTATTGGCAGTGAGACAAGAAACACATTTCTTCAAACCATGCAGCAGGATAATCCTGACTTTGATACGGATGAATGGGATTCAGATGAAGTACAAAGCAGATTCAGAGACTGGATTACCGAAGCAAAAGATCCCGCCGTTGCCCAGGCAATTGCAGCCATCAGATCTCAAGCTGTAACTATAAGTGATAACCAGACTGAACTGAACATCATATTTGTTGATGACGCAGGCGGCGAATACGGAGATGTCAGAAATCGAGTTACGCCGGCGATTCTATCTGCAGCTTTGGGTTCCAGACCATTTTCTTATGAGTATTACTTGATGTTCCCAAAAAAATATGTTGATGAAAGGCTGTGGTATGATCAGATCGTTGAAGCAACCTTCGGAAAGGATTTGCCGTTTGCTCAGCGTGAATTTTTATGCGAAGCGGTACGAGGCGGATTTGACGATTTGTATCAAAGACAAGACGTTCTTCATGATTTTGAAGAGGATACACAAAAAGGAAATTATTCTTTAGACAGTGTACGTCGCCTGAGAATGCTTGCCGAAGTAATAAGGAGAAATAATCAGGATCTCTATGAAGTAGCATATCCCGGACAAATTGCGGAAAACGGACTCGATCCTTTGTTGGAAAAATACGGTGATGGATTAATGGATTTGAAAACAAGACTTGTTGAGTCGCTCAAATCAGTCGGAAAAGCTTCACCTCAGCCGAAAAAACAGTAACTTCTTTTCAGATTTTCTATCAAACATACTTCGTTTCGTATATTTATAGAACATATAAAAAGAGTTGAACTATGGGCGGCGGCTTGCCGCCGCCCATAGTCACTCAGACTTACTTACAACTTCTACTTCGCCGGCGCAAACGGAGGAGGACAGGGAATCTGCGCAAAGGGATCATAGGTCGGCGTCTTCGGCCGAGAACCGTTGTTCGGATCCCCGTCAGACGGTTTGACATCAGTCATGACGGTAGAATCACTCACCCCGTCAGTATGAAGAATCAAACCGATTCCCTTGTACAAACCACCCGTCGTCTTCTGTACTGCAAGACGATAGAACACGATGAGCATGGCGCCATCAGGCCGCTGTCCACACCAATTCGGGCCACCGCCGCCGAACCATTCAGCGAAGGCAACTCGCCAACCGGCAATTTTCTTCGCACGCTCGTCCACCCTGGGGTGGTTGGCCACATGCGGGACTTCGGGCGCCTGTGGTACTGCAGGAGGCATGTTGACCTGTGTGGCAAAGACCCAGCCAAGGGCCACATCGACACTCGGGTATGTCTGCACACCCGGGACAACGCCACGCTCGACACGGTAGTTTCCGACCGTCGTCGGGACGATGCCGTCTCCTGTGACGATCTGCACATCCACGACAGTTGCCGCAGTCACACCAGTGTTTGTTGAATCCTGAACAACGCTGAACTGCGTACCGCTGGTATCATTGCTGTACCAGCGAACCGTTGCGTTGTACCCGCCCCCGTTCTCAAGAGACTCCCTATACTGCTCGATCTTGATCGGGTTGCTGCCGACGGTAACGGGGTGAACAAACTGTCCCGTGACCCAGTTCTTTGCATCTTCGACAGTTTCAAAGAGCAGCGCCCCATCGGGAAGCGTCGGGCCTTCAAAGCTACTGATTGTGTAGCTTGCCCATTGCTGGAGCCCTGCCGCAACCACTACCCCGCCAATCACCAGCAAGTCTGCCGGCGTACCGGAAGTCGTGGTGGTTGCCATGACCATCACGGGGCTTTGAATCTTCGCTTCGTCTCCGCAAACCCAGAGGTCGCCGAACGTCAGCTCAGTGAAGATGACATCCCAGATCTTGTCCCACTTGAACGTACAGTGAGGAGTCGGCGGAATCATGCAGGCGCCGGCGTTGATAGCTTTGGCTCCTGCGGGAATTACTTCCACGTAGGTCGCGTCCGAAGCCATTGCCGCAAGATTGCCACCAGTGACCGCAGGCATATACACCACTCCGGAACACGTTTCAGCATTGTTAGCTACGATCGCACCCTGCTGTGGGCTCGTCACCGGATCGGTGATAGGCGTCGGCGAGGATGTCGGGCTCGGCGTATTCGTCGGTGTCGGCGGCACCCGTGTCGGGGTGGCCGTCGGCGGAATCGGGGTGAACGTCGGGACAGGCGTGCTGGTCGGCGGAATCCTCGTTGGTGTGAACGTAGGGACAGGCGTGCTGGTCGGAGGGATGCTCGTAGGGGTTGATGTCGGAGTGGCCGGGGGCTGGTAACACTTTACCAGTTTGAATTCGTCCCAACCAAGCTTTTTCCCGCCAGCAGTGCGGATAATACCGCCATTGACTGTGACATCGCTGGAGCTGCCCTGGTGGTGAGTCGGAGACTGCGAAAAGTCTTGACTGGGTTGAGACCAACCCTGGCCAGTCCCTGCACCGTTCTTGACCGTCTCAACGATAAGGCTTGCGCCTGCTCCGGTTGGAGCAACGATGAAACGGTACCAATAATACGTCGCCGAAGTCGGCGTCCCCCAGCTTGGGTCTTCAGTGATGGTGAAGCCGTAGTACGCACTATCGGCATTCGAGTCCCAGTAAACTTCTCCACCCGTCGGGGCGGATGACCATGTCGCACGTTCCCACGACCCTGCATCCCGGTTGTCAATGACCCATTGGTAGCAGGAGTCACTGACCTGCTGTGCTTCCGCAACAGCAAGCGCATACGGAGAGCTCACATTACTTGCCTCCACCTCTCCATCCGTGGAATTTGATTCCTGCGCGCTAACCTGATTGAAGCCGGCCGGCGGCAGAAACCCCATTGCAATTGCAACGATGAGAGTGATGGAAAGGATCCGCCATCCCACATCAAACTTCTGTCTTGACTTGTTCATGACATACCCCCTCCTTGAGGGTATTGTTCTTAGTTCTTGACGATAGACAGTTCTTTCAGAGACGAATCATAGGGTTCGCCTATCCCCGGGAATTTCATTACCCAAATTCCCAAACGGTCCGGATACCTCTTCCCTACCGGAGGGGTACTGCTATTCAGTTATTATTCTGTTGTTTGTTCCTTTCTCAAGAGCTGTGTGAATGATCAGTCACGATGACAGTTCATTTTGCAGTCTCCTCTTGAAAAGCTGCAAGCAGGAAACAGATTGTTCCCTATTTGCAGCCTTCCAAAAGATATGAGAAAAAACACATGGATGCTGAACCAAGGTTCAGTAAACATGATTTTGTAAGTCTGAGTTGTTAAGGTGCGAGTATCCATTGTGTTTGCAAGCTTTTGCATTCACGGATATTCACTCATTCTGAAAAAGGAAAACATAAACAGCTTTTGCTTATGCATTCATTTACAGGAACGCTTTATAATTAGTTTTCTTAAAAAAAACCTCCCCTAACGGGAGGTTGACTGTGTCATTCGCACCTCCCTGTCTTCAAAAGACAATATGTGTAAGGAGGTCAATGACGGCTGAAAATCGAAAAATATACATAATAAATGTGTAATATTATACTACTATAGGTTCTATCCGTCAATATGAGGATGACTACATTGCATATTTAGGTATTGTGATTCAGCTCAGCGAATATCATTTTTGCGGTATAATATAATTTCAACTCCTGTTGACAGCCCGAGTGGTGGAATGGCAGACACGCAGGTCTCAAAAACCTGTGGGATCAAACCCGTGTGAGTTCGACTCTCACCTCGGGCACAGTATATATGTGCACGGCGAAGCTTTCTCCTTATCTCAGATTCAAGTGATACATATCCAATTAGCATCAAATTTCTTTTGCATCAGAAAACTCTGCTATACTGAAATTACATGGAATTTGTCATACTATTTGCGGTAATAGCAGGCATTGTGTTCTTTGTTTTTTCCTCGGCATACTCCTCCATCCCCTTTTTACCTACCCACAGTCGCGATTTGACAACTGTCATTAAAAAACTCAACCTGAAGAAGGATCAGGTTATCATTGATCTCGGCGCAGGAAGTGGAACGGTCATTTTTGCCGCAGCGACTGAAGCGCATAAAAAGGGACTTAACACAGAATTTATGGCTATAGATATCAATTTTCTTTTGGTAATTTTTATGTGGATGAGGTCCTGGTTCCACCCTCACCGTAGGCATATTACCGTGATGCAGGGCGATCTTTTCAAAATGGATTATGAGCGGATGGTTAAACCGTACCGTAATATTCTGTTTTACATGTATGTCTCTCCCTGGGTCACTGATACTCTTGCAGAACTGATTCAGGAGACCAAAAAGCCAGTTTCTCTCCTCTCCTATCGGTATCCAGTAAAAAAAATGAAGCCTATTGAGACAGCAGGCGGCGAACACAAACTATACTCCTACAAAATCAATACTTAAACCGCCTGGATTTTTTTCCGTAGGGTGATTACAATAACATATGCTTCATTCTATTGCTCAATTTGACCAGCAAATTACTTCCTTTATTTCTTCCCTTTTCCCTCATAATGCCTTTTTTGATTTCTTTTTTTCTTTTCTGTCACTTCAGGGATTGACGATTATCATATGGATTCTTCTGTTTGCTTTTTTTACCTTTAGAGAACGCTTTGACAACACTCATAAAGAATTTATTATTGCTTTTCTCGTGAGTTTTTTGACTACCGGCTTTTTGGTCAATATTGTCATTAAAAACATTGTCATGAGAGAGCGTCCGTGGGTTGCGAATCAAATAGCTGATACAATTTGTCCCGAGGACTTCAGTTTTCCGTCCGGTCACGCTTCGGGTGCTTTTGCGGGCGCAATAATTTTTGCACACTTTGATCCTAAACGAAGATGGCTTTATTATGGGCTCGCAAGCCTTATTTCCCTCTCACGGGTCTACCTGCACTGTCATTATTTCATTGATATAACCATTGGGGCACTGATAGGCTTTATTATCGGCTGGACCACACTGAGGCTACTTTCTCATAGAAAGATAATATAGGCTGTTGTAATAATGTGTACGTGCATCAGTATCATGTTTGACACCGGGTTTTGATTACGGTATTCTGAGTGTATGGATACTGATCAACCCACTCAACCTGCCTCTGAAGTTCCCTCAACAACATCGCAACCACTGCCCCCGACTGCACCACAGAATCCTCCGGTTACAGAACCTCCTTACAGCGCTCCTCTCCAATCAACACCCGCACAACCTGGTGGAGCAAAAAGACCGACAGTAATTATCGCCGTAGCGGTCATACTTGTGATCCTTGCAGCGGTAGGAGGAATTATCTGGATGAGCATGTCAGCAAAAAGAGAACTGCAGCAACAGGTACAGGCACAGGTGAAAGAAATGACTGCTTTGGAAAAATCATACAAATCAGTACGCACTATCCTTGATGAAAAAACTCCGAGTCCCGAGGCTGAGACCACCAATCTTCTGAAAACAAACCCGACCCGAATAAGCGATGTCAATGCCAACGTGTTGGGTGCTGAAGAAGATCTGAATATCGCACTGAACCGAAGGCTGGGAGATCAATACAAACAAAGCCGTTCCTCATTAAGGAATATATCATCCATCAATACAAAAATTGCTTCCGTGTATCAGGGAAATCCCCTCGTCAAACCGTTTCTGCCGGATGCAACTTCTCTTATTTCCGATACTAAAGACTTTGCGGAAGAATCAGACGCTCTGCTTTCGTACCTGAATCAAATCAACAACCTGGAAGTCTCTTCTAAAACACTCGGATATCAAATCGGTCTGGCACTTCAGGAATCCATTCTCAGGAATGCAGATCCGGATTCGGTTGCCAATTTTAAAAGCAAAGTCAACGAGCTTGATGATATTTATGAAGATTACAAAGCCATAGATACTTCGGGATTACCAGAAGACCTGAGAGTTAGTCATGACGAAACCCTTGCAACATTTAGCGAAGACGTATCGATTTTTTCTGAACTGGTTACCGCTCTTGAAAGACGGGATGCTGCTATGCTTCAGCAGGCAATACAATCTCTTATTATTCAAAGTGAAAGTGAATCGGCTGCGGCAGAAATTGAAGTCAGAAGCTTCTGGAACGAGCATGAAACAATCACAAAAGCCACAACGATACGTGAACAATGGCAGCAGTTCGGGGAAGATAAGCTCGGAATTGCCTTTTAGTGAATATAGCCTTATATGAAGATCTGTCCCGGGTCTATGTCATAACCTCAAAGGTTCTCAGCTCTGCAATAATCGGTCTGACCGTATCTTCTGTAATACTCTCGGGGGTAAAACTCAATTTCTCAAACAGTTGAGCCTGAATCCGGTGAAGATATTCCGACATCTCTACAAAAAAATCATGTCGGCTTATTCCCGGCTTGTTGAGCTTGAACCGCTTATTTCCGTCACGAAGACGCGATTCAAGAGTGGTCACACCCTGAGGTTCTACACGCATATCCGAATAGGCCGCGATTTTCCACCCGTAATCTGAGCTTTCGGCATTTCGTTTTGCATTGGAAAATCCTATTGCATCAATAAGATCCAGTATACGTTCCCTTTCAGGCGTATCTCCCAGCACTTCTTTTGCAATCTCAATAGTCGCGATATGCTCATCGGTTCCGTATGTATGGATAAAGTCATTCTTTACCTGCTGCCAATACTCAACTCCCTCAGGCTGGAAAAACTCGGGGAAAAGCTCCATATTAAACTTGATAATGTTCCCCATGTCATGAAGCAAACAGGCCATGACAATCTCCCGTTTTTGCTTTTTTGCCTCTGATATATTGTCAGAAAGGTAAGAAGCCACGGCCGCCACACGGGACTGATGAAGCTGCAATGCCGGCGTGATACGATATCGTTGATACACTTCCTGGATTGTCATACTGTCCATTGTATCACGCCTGATATGATATGCCTTTGCATAACATCAATAATCAGTTATACTAAACTATGTTTATCAATTTCCCCGACGTATGTACATACTCTATTTATCTTCAAATCAATCTAAAGAAGTAAATGATTTTATCACTTCTACCCTGAAAAAAATGAAACACACCGTATCCAACGGCATGTTTTCACCTGATTCCAAGGACAAATCCTCAAAACTGGCAAAAATTACCCGCGAGATCAAAAAATCAGACGCTTTAGTAGTGGAGGCAAGTTCCACGAATTTTGACCTGGGACGGCTTATGACACTGGCCATTTTCCAGCATAAACCGCTTCTTATCATGCAGGAAAAAGGAAAAGAACAGGACGTAGATCTGGGAGCCAACAGACTGGTCAACAATAAAACGTATACACTCAAAAAAATCACTGATTTGGAAAAAAAACTGGAAGATTTCATGAAGGCAGTAAAAAAGCAGAGACTGACGTACCGTTTCAATCTCATGCTGAGTCGTGATATCAACTCCTATCTTATGGATCAGGCACAGGAAAAAGGGATCAGTAAAGCAGATTACATCCGAAGCTTGATCATCCAGGACATGAATGAGTAATCAGAGCTCCATACTCTTTTCGACTGAATAGAAGCGTACGCGATCGCCGCGGAACATCAGGTCTATCTCCCCTGTTGAACCGTTTCGGTGCTTTGCGACACTGACTTTCACCATTCTTTGACTTGAGTCAAGTAAATCATCCCCTTCATCTTCGGCGTAAATAAACATGACAACGTCAGCATCCTGTTCGATTGCTCCGGATTCGCGAAGATCAGCGAGCATCGGCTTTTTATCACCTCTCTGCTCTACCGCACGTGACAGCTGAGACAGTGACAGAACCGGTATCTGAAGCTCACGGGCAAGATTTTTCAGACCCTGAGAAATATACGACACTTCCTGGACGCGGGATTCAAATTTTTTTCCTCCGTTTGCAAGCTGCAGATAGTCGACAACCAGAAGATCCAAACCTTTCTCAGCTTTTAGCTTTCGGGCTTTTGTACGCATCTCCAATATAGATAAACCCGGAGTATCGTCAATGAAAATCTGAGCTTCAGAAAGCTCTCCCATCGCATTTACCAGCTTCTTTGTATCATCTTCAGTAAGTTTTCCCGTTTTCAGCCGCCATGCATCGATATCTGCCTGTCCGACCAACAGACGATCAACCAGTTCTTCTTTACTCATTTCCAGTGAAAAAAATCCAACCGGTTTCTTTTCTTTCAAAGCGGCATGAAGAGCTATATTCAGAGCAAATGTCGTTTTACCCACACCCGGACGGGCTGCCAAGATGACAAGATTGGATTTATGAAGCCCTGCTAATTTGTTGTCGAGGGCGACGAATCCTGTCGGTATACCGCTATTAGTACGCCCCGTCTTCATAAATTCCTCCAGCTTTGCAAAACTCTCACTCAAAATCTCTTTCATGGGTATAAAGTCACGGTGCTGGTACTCCTGTGCAAGTGAAAAAATTGAGGCTTCAACATTGTCAATAAGCTCCTGAATGTCCCCTTTATTTTCAAATGCATTCTCTACAGATCGCGAGGCTACTTCAATCAGTTTCCGTTTTGTATACATTGCTTTAACAATATGAGCATATTGTTCAACATATGCGGATGTTGGCACTGAATTCAGCAGTTCTGTAAGGTATTTTGCACCTCCCGCATCTTTCAATGTACCGTTTGTCGTAAGCCGATTCTTCAGGGTGACAACATCAATCGGCTGCTGCTTTTCAAACAGATCAAGCATTCCCTGATAAATCAGTTGGTGCTCACGGCTGTAAAAATGCTCAGGCCTCAAATATTCCGCAATGAGAGATACGGCTGAGGAATCAATAAGCACTGCACCGAGTGCCGACTTCTCCGCTTCGCTGTCTGAAGGCGGTGTTTTATAAAAGCTGGATTGATTGGCCATAATAGCTTAAGGGATGAAGAAATGGTGTATCTTCAGAAGAACCAATTAAATACTCAGCACAACTACCTGAGTACTTTCGGGATTTAATTGGTCTTTTTTTACGGTTATTTTATCTATCGGCTGCACATCTTCCGCTCCGATTGCTTTGAGAAACGTGGCAAGATCCTGAAGATTTGCGAATGTTTCCTGATTCAATCCCGGATGATTGTAGTGCATCGGGATCACCATGGAAGGCTCAATCTGGTTTATGACTTTGACTGCATCTTCGGCATTTATCGTGAAAAATCCGCCCACGGGAACCATCAGTATATCAACGGCCCCTATCTGCTCGGTAATTTCATCATTTAGAAGATGACCGAGATCTCCGCAATGAAGTAGTGAAATCTCGTTATCTTCGAATTTGTACATCACGTTTGCACCGCGTTCGGTGCCTTCTTTTGCATCATGAAAGGTACTGAAACCGGTGATACGGACCTCGTTTTTTTCATATTCTCCCGGCCAGGTGAGAACCAGAGGTTCCCCTTTTATGCCTTCAATATAATTGTGGTCTCTGTGATCATGCGAAACAGTCACGATATCTGCTTCCGTTTTGGGAAATTTCATACCGGTACTTTCCGCGCTATAAGGGTCAGTCACAATCTTTGCCTGTTTGGTTTTTATAAAGAAGGATGAATGTCCGAGATATTTGATGTCCATAGTAGTAAAGAGGATATCAAATAAGCGGATTTTATTCAATAGTAATCCTCTCTTTTGTAGCGAATTACTCGGATTCGCTGCACATATTTTGGATAAACTGTGTGCGCTGCCTTTCTGGAAGGCTTTGAATCATTTTTTCAATTACCTGCACGATTGTTTTATCGTAGATATAATCAATCGTTGAGTCCGTAGTTTTATCAATAGTCTGATCCGCGGCTTTGGTTGCCTCATCCTGCACTTCGTTTTTGACTGTATTCAGAGCAGTAAATACACCTTCATTCTCTACTTCATTTGTTAGTGCCCGAATTTTCTCATTCCCTACTATTTGATCTTTCATTCCGAGCACCGCTTCAAGAGTTTTCGAACCTGTTTCTTCAGTCGGTTCCGGGGCTTTTCGCGAATAGATATGCAGAAATAAAGCACCGAGAGAGACCATCCCAATAAGGAAAAATACTTTCAGGTAAAGGCTGAAAGGCGTTTTTTCCGTTTCAAGAAGCTTCTCCAGATCTTCGTCTGTGTAGTCCATACCTTAACTATATCAAATCAGCGTGCAGGTATGGTAAAATTGTGACTTAAGTGCCCGAATGGTTCAGTGGTAGAACGCATTCTTGGTAAGAATGAGGTCGGGGGTTCGATTCCCCCTTCGGGCTCAGCGGATCTTCTCCATTACATGAAATGCTACAATTGCCGCCGAAACAATGACATTCAATGATTTATTGATCCCCCACATAGGAATTTCAACAGTGTGATCACATGCTGCCAATGTCTCTGCCGTGACTCCGAATGTTTCATTCCCGACTATAAGCGCGACGGGTGCTGCATATTCCACCTCTGTATATACTTTTGAATTGTTTGATTGCTCTACAGCGAGTATTTGAATATCCTGTTCTGCACTGCGGACCGCTTCAATAGCTTCAATCGCCGATTCCTTATATTCCCAGGGAACAATTTTATAAGTACCTACAGATGCTTTCTCAATTTTATGGTGCGGCGGCGTTTCCATTTCTCCGCACAGATAAAGCTTTGTGACGGCCAATCCGTCAGCAAGCCGAAATAATCCGCCGATATTGTACGTATCATACACATTTTCTACAATCAGATAGATTGGGTTTCTTTTCAGCCCTATCCGGACCGCTTCTGCATCCTCCGCGGGAATATCACGAAGCTGTTTTGAATTCAGTTTTACCATAGTTCCTATTATATCAATACCTTTTTCTTACACCCTTATCACATTCTTGCTACACAGGTTTATTATCATAAAATTATGATGTAAGTTAGTTATTATTCTTAATTTATTTTTAATATATTGGTATAATACTCTAAATCACTAATATTATCCTATAGTTGACAAATCAAACATCCTATAATATAATATCACCATTGATAATTATTTTTATGTTGCGGGTCGTATAAAGGCTTTCAGCCATTGGCTGACTGACGATCCGGACCGACATTTTATCACTATGAAATATATTTATATCGCAATCGCATTTTTGCTTATCACTGCTCCTGCTGTATCTGCAGGCAACGGTCAGTATGGTCAATATGGCCAATACGGCGGCGGTGCTCCGTCTCACAGTATCATGGTTGATAAAATGGTCGCAACAGGTCAGAAGACCAAAGGCGGTCAACAGACATTTGTCGACAACCTTTCACCTTCTGATCCCCGCTATGCACCGAATACTCAGGTTACATTTCAGATTAAGGTGAAAAATACTTCAGATGTAACGCTTAAAAATGTGACTGTTCGGGACGTTCTGCCTACATTTGTAGATGCAGTCGAAGGACCCGGAGAGTATGATGCCAATTCAAAAACAATTTCGTGGACTTATTCTGAATTGAAAAGCGGAGAGGAAAAAATTGAGCGTGTTATCGCTCAGATAAAACCTCAAAATCAGCTTCCTGCTGACAAAGGTCTTATGTGTCTGAACAATAAGGCTGTAGTCACCGCTGACAACGCAAGCGATGAAGATACTGCTCAGTTCTGTGTAGAGAAACAGGTAGTCACTCCTGAAGGAAAAGCACCGACTGCAACACCTGAAGCCGGAGCTCCCCTTCTGATAATCGGAGCCCTCAACCTTCTGGGACTTGCCGGAGGTATCGCTCTGAGAAAAAGAGTTTGAGCTCAAAACTTCTTGGCTCAACACGTATAGTATTCACAAAAAGACATCTGTGGATGTCTTGTGGATAAATACGTATTGGCTATAATGACAATACTTCTATTCCCTCTTTCATGCGCAATTCCTGTCCTGCAGATATTTTATGAGATGCATAGATGATATGTAGACTCTTAGCGATATCTCACATTTGTCTGCTACAATAGGGTCTATGGCACTTCCCGACCGCAAACCCACCTCATATTCAGCACCGTTTTATAGTGAAGTAAACGATGAACGTGCTCCGACACGTGTTGGTCTTGACGTATTCGGAGACAATCCTGTCGTGGAACTTGCCAGGATTGAGATGCAAAACAATCCGGAACAAACAAGAACTCTTATGGCAAAACTGGCCGAAGAACTTCTCGCCTATCCAAATTTACCGGTAAAAATGACCGTAAATCTCGGTGGTGATGAGGCTACTCAACTGGATTTAGCCGATGTTCTTTCGACATTCCGCCAGAAAATCAATGCCGGATATAAATATCATCCTGATGAATTTGATACACAGGTCTATCAAGCTCAAGCGGTAGTAACGCAATTTCTAAAAGGCCTCAGTGCCCCGCTTGACCACCTCTGTTCAATGAATGAGTCAGGAAAACTGACTGATTTTTCAACATCGCTCTCAGGAGACCTTTATCATGATCCTCAGTCTCTCCGTCCGATCCTCAATACCATTACAGCCTACCGTTTACAGGCCGCAGCTCAATAACCTCATTCATTTCTCTATTTTGGCCTTTTAATTAACTTTCTTTATCTCCCTCTTACGGTTTATTGACCTCACATTCATATATACAGCAGATAATTAGGCTGAATAGTGCAGCTTAACGCGCCGATTTTGTCACTGACACATTTTCAGCGTGTAAGACTCTTTTTAAGGCACATTGACATCTCGTAATGTGTACTATCAGGCAGCTAATACTCCAAAGGAGAACATGTATGAAGATTCTCAGAAAGTTGGTTGTAACGGTATTTATTGGCTTGATAATGCTCGTCTTGCTGATAGTGCCGCTGTACGCAGACAATACGGATCCCTGCATCAGAGTGGAAGGGTTGACTGAGAAAATCTGCCGTCCGGAGCTTGACACAATTTCCCGTATTGTTGTTTACCACGGGGAACATGAGGTGAAAGTGCTGAGAATCGATCCAGATCAATTCTCTGTCTACGCTTTTCCCTCTGTTGTCGATGTTGTCACTCTAGAACAGCGGGTTCCCGTGACCCGTATCCAGACCGTCGTGGTACAAGTCCCTGTCACGACAATACAGCAAGTGAAAACTGAGGTTCCGGTGACGGAGGTTGAAGTTGTAACATCCGAAGTACCGGTGACAAAGGTCCTGACTGCTGAAGTTGAGGTACCCGTAACCAGAACCGTGATTCTCACGATCCCGGTTCCGTACACGGTTACTGAGTATGTCAAGGTACCGGAAACTGTAACTGTTGAGCGCGTCATCACCGTACCGCATGACGTCCTGATAACCGAGATAGTTACTGTCGAGCTTCGAAGTCAATCAGCTTCTCAGGGTACGGCACAGCTCAATCCAGTGGAAGGAGAAATCGACCTTGATGATCCTGACTGGTGGGAAAGGAGCTGGAACCGTTTCTGGCGGACCTGGTGGTGGGCTGTACTACTCATTGTGCTTCTCGTTGCTGCAATCGCAATAGCAGCGGCTGTAAGACGGCGAAGAAGGCATCACCATCCGTGATGGGTTGTCCTGCAGCCTGTCATAAGGCTGCAGGACATAATCTTTCCCCTTTGTCAGAGAATCTGACATGTGGTCAGATTATAGGATTTTTCCATCAAGACAGAAGAGTAGGACAATATTTCCTCCCTTTTTGTTATAAAGAGGCAATAATACAAAATACTGTCCTTGCCTGCACTTCTGTTTAACTAAGTAGATGCTCTGTAGCGATAGCGATACTTCTAGCTTAAAATACGTAAGAAACTATATATTCTTACTTGACAAAACTCAAAAAATATGATACTATAGGATACTTTGATTTCTTGCACGGATATTGCTTCTGTGACAAAGATGTCAAGGTATCTTTAGTAAGATCGTTTGCCTTTGGCAAAAGCTTGCCAGAAGCTATAAGCGATCAGCACTTTAACAATTGAGTTCAGAAATATATGCCACCCTTTTGGAGTGCAGCAGAGAGTGTAGTACGATACTCTACCCTCTCTCATGCATTCCAATCGTGAGAATGCATATTGGAGAAAGGAGATAAACTTCGATAAAGGAGAATCGGCTAGCCTTAATGGCCGAACCGCTTCGGCGCTCAAATTCCGCAAGGAAAGAGAGCTTATCTATCGTGTAGTAACCATCTATCAAGTCCTGGAGGACAAGATGAACCGCTTCTTTGGTAGTTTCTTCGGAAGTTTGGTGGGCATCGCGCTCATTGGGCTTCTGGCCTTTGGCGTTTGGAATATTCAGTTGCCCGCTTCGGCGGCTCCGGCTGCTCAGGCCACGGAAGAACCGGCTGATGACGTTGTGTGCGTGACGACGGAGGACGGCGACGACATTTGTGCCACTGCCGAGGGTTGGATGAAGATCCTCGAGCAGATCCGGCAGCTTGTCGGTGACGCCACTGCGGCTGATGCCCCGGCAAACCCGGCGGTGGACGCCCCTGCGGCTCCGGCCGGCAATACCGTGACCAACTTCACGAAGTGTGAATACCTCAAGGCTGTTGTTCCTCAGGAACGCGATGGTATCGCCCTTCAGGAGCTTGGTGCCGCTCTGGCAAACGTTCCGACTACCCGAATCCGCGTACACCTGTATCCCTGTGGAAACGGAGAGTTGGTGTACGATGGCTTCATCGTGCTCGGACCTCGTGAAGGCGAGTGGTATAGCCCCGTTACGTTGACCGTGCCTGTTGGTGGCGCAATCGATAGCTACAACGAGGCAAGCTACACCGGCACGACGCATCGAATCGGCCAGAATACCATTCGTGCAACAGACGGCACTGTGACCGGTGTTTCCATGACCTACTGGTTCTGGTGGGATGACAATCCCCCGACCAGCATGCCCGCTGGGAAAACCTCCATCGCTCCGGCCGCTGCCGCAACGACCTCGCCTGTGGCCACCCCTGTCGCGACGACCGCTGCAAACACTCTCACGTGCGAGCAGCCGGCGACACTTGCCACCCGCGAAGGGTGGACGAAGATCGGTCAGCCGAATCAATATGGCGGCCTACAGGTTCGCATTAGCACGGCTGCCCAACTCCCCTTGATGTGGGAGGCTGAGGGCGAAGGTGGCCGTAAGATCATCGAGACCGACACTGCGCGCTCCCTGGTCGCTGGGGTTTGGACCGTGTACCCTCCTTACAGCTGCCGCGAAGAGCTTGGCTTTTCCCGGTAGTCTGTTCGGACCAATCGAATATCTCAAAACTCTACCCTCAATCGCTGTTGGCTTGTCCGGCGATGGTAAGAGGCCTGGAGGTGGCGAATGCTGCTGAAAGGACGGTCTAGCCCGTTATCGCTTAATCTGAACTCAATGATCGAGAGAGCCCCGCCTTGGCGGGGTGGCGAGGAGGACCGACCTCCAAACTGCTGAAAATGCAGGGAAAAAAAACGTAGCCTTAAATCTCTCCTTCCCCAGGACGTGAAAGAGCACTTTGACGTTCGAGGCCAGGAGAGATACAACGATGTAAGTTTTTGGCCATAAGAAGATAAGAAATTCTTACCGACTTATAGCTAAATGCATACATCAGTTTGTGAAGTAATTTGGTTTTATATATCAAAGAGTAGGAATTGCTCCTACTTTTTTTGGTATTTAGGACCGCACATTAAAAACTAGGCATACCGAAATACCTCATTTCGCACTCTATTCAAGGGGTCTGAGAAGGAGAGCACCATTACTCCCCTTCTCCGGCCCTTTGAACTCTTGAGAAAGTGAAAGGAGGATTCAGAAAGGCTTGTTGCTCAAGCCTGAATGAGGCCCGCACGGGTACTTATTGAAATTGAGCAAATCGTCAATCGTACAGGATTTCTAGACCTCGAAGGAGAAAATCATGAACAGGCTCGGATGGCGCGGAATTCTCGCGTTAATCGTGGTTGCAGTAATTCTGTTGTGGTTGTATTTGTCGGCACGCGCCGCAAGTGCAGCCTGCAACAGCTACACCGTGCAACGCGGCGACACGCTCGGACAGATTGCCCGTCAGTATGGTACATCAGTCCAGGCTATTGCCAACGCAAACGGTATCACCAACGTCAATCTGATCCATGTCGGTCAAAGGCTGTGCGTCCCTTCGGGGAGCGCACCGGCCGGACAGCCGGCAGCAGCGCCCGCCTCAAGCGGAAGCTGCGTGGACGTCGCCACCTTGGCACGTCAACGCGGCTGGACAGTCGGAAATGCAGTCGATCACGGCGGCGTTGTGGTACAACTTGCACGTGCGGATGTCTTACCCGCAGGCTATGAGGCGACCGGTCCCAACCGGACTATCCTCACTAATAGCCTTGGCAACGACAGGAACATGGGGACGGGTTACTGGACCGTCTACGCCAAATGCGGCTCAACCGCCGCTCCGGCACCGGCCCAAGCACCCCAAGCCCAACCGCAAGCGCAGCCGGCAACGTCAACCAACAGTTGCATGCTCGGCAAGGACTTGGCCGCACAGCGTGGCTGGGCGGTCTTAAACCTGCCGGAAAGCGTCACGAAATACGGTGGCGCCGTTGTCTCGAAAAGTCCCGGAAGTCTCCCCGCAAACTGGGAGGAGATCTGCAACGGAGGTGTGTGCTCTATTTACCCTCCGAACGGAACCTGTAGGGATCAACTCGGCGTCAATCGCTAGTCGTTTTTCAACCGGGGACGGGCCGAAATCGTTCGGCCCTTCTCCCCTACCCTTGGAGGACAAGATGAAGAAGAAATGGATTGCTCTGGTATTGATCGTTGCTGTTGTGCTTGCCGGAATTTCCGGTCTGAGCACTGCCTCGGCAACCGACGGTTGTACCGATGTACTGGATCTGGTTGAATCCAAAGGTTGGATCTATCATGAGGCTGTTGACAATAACGGCCACGTAGTAGAACTGCCTGAGGACGACAGTCTGCCGGAAGGTTTTTCGGCAATCGGAGATGGCGTTGAGATCAAAGTAACCGATGCAAACCGCAGCATGAAAGCCGGCTGGTGGACGGTCTACCCGACCTGCCCCGAGCCGACCGCTACACCGATCACGCCAACGCCCGAACCGACACCGGAAGCAACACCGATCCCGACCGAAGTTCCCGTTGTCCCCAATCACTGCGGCGCAGTGGATAAACTCGCCAAAGCTATGGGGGCTGAGTACCTGGGATTGACCGATGTCATGCACAATGGTCACCTGATCACCCTCGGTGAACAGGATGCTTTTCTCCCCTACGGCTACGAAGCCGTCGGAGAAACGCGCACGATCAGCATGACAGATGAAAACCGAGTAATGGCAGCGGGCACGACCTGGACGATCTACGGCAAGTGCTTCGGCTACCTGCCTTTGATCGCAAATCAGGAATATGTTCCCGTCCCTACTGCAACGCCTACCGGAGTCTACTGTCTGACGACTGAAGCGCTCGCACAACAGCTCGGTGTTGACGAAACACGCCTGCACATGGATCTCTACGACGGGTTCAACGCTCAGCCTTCGGGTTGGCGCTTGGACTACGGCGAAGAGTTCCTTAGCTGGACGGTTCCGATCGAGTACGTGGTGAACCACCCCGAAGGTGAGTTCACAGGAGACGGCAACCGCGTTTTGGATTTTCGTGTTGGGAGCATCTGGCTCCCGTGGAGCTGTCGCAAATGACAGCATATTCCTCCCCAAAGGGAGGGGGTGCTAGGCTCCATGCATTTTTCGGTATGCCTAACATCCTATGGAGATGAATCCGTTCATCTTCAGAGGAGGTTAGTTTTTTAAAACCAACCTGTTTTATCAATTTATTTACAATTATGGATAGAATTCTCGGATCATTCGGACTTATCGCTCTTGCGATTGCTGTTGTGATAATCGCGTTCCTTTCACTGGGAAGAGTCGATCAGTGGCTGAAAAACATGGCTATCGCAGACTGTGCAGAACTCGGTACGTTTACGACGGTAAATCAGGGAACTGCAGGCGAAGGCCAGACTTTTACCACAACCAGTACCGAACCGATACGAAGTGTCTACAAGACCTGTATCGAAGACAAGGGATATACAACCAGTATCAAGTAATGTAAGAAATAGCGCACTAGAGTAAGAAAAGGTTGAATATTTAAGTGTTATAAAGTATACTATAGGATATGTTTAAACTCAGTATTGCCGTTCCTGTTTACAACGAGGCAGAACGACTGGAAAAGACTTTCACAGCCTTGAAACAAGGCGTCCGCTCTGATGTATTTCAGATCAAAGAAGTCATTTTCGTCGATGACGGAAGCCGGGACGACACCAAAAAGATGATCAAAGCCTGGATCAAGCATATCAAAACGGTAAAGACTGCTTATAGGCTCATCTCCTATGGCAAAAATCGCGGCAAGGGATATGCCGTAAAGACCGGAATGCTTGCTGCAACAGGTGATTATATCCTTTTTATGGATGCAGATATGTCCACTCCTCTGCCCGAACTTCTGAAAATGCAGCCGGTGATGGTTGAGGGTAAAGACGTGATTATCGGAACTCGAAAAAACGGTCACTCAACAGTGATCAAGCACCAACCGTTGTATCGTGAAGTATTAGGAAAAGCTTTTACACTGCTTTCTAACATTATCACCAATACATGGGTTACCGATTTTACCTGTGGATTTAAGGTTTTTTCACACGAAGCAGCTCAAAAAGTTTTCAGTCGAGCCCGAATCGAACGTTGGGGATATGATGCAGAGATTCTCTTTATCGCTAAAAACCTCGGAATGAGTATGAAAGAGGTTCCGGTGGTTTGGGCAAATGATGATCGGTCAAAAGTAAATCTAATGAAAGCTTTGCCTCAAACACTTGCAGAGCTCTATACTATCCGAAAAAATGCATTACGGGGCCGCTATAACTTCGGCAAAGGATCGTTTCTGAATAACTTCGAACCGGCATTACGATGGTTATCTACTTTTATCTAAAGTGGATTTAGCTTACGAAATCGGGCATACTAAAGGCATGAAAGATACTATTCTCGTCGTCACCAGCTACCCTGCAAAGGGCACAATACATGGTGAAGGTACAGTCGGAATCGCTTCATATACAAAAAATACTTTACTTCATATTCTGCAAACACAACCGAAGCATTCATTTACCATTCTGGCAGAAATTCTTTCACAAAGAGAATCGTATATAGAAGATGACATGAAGATTACACGGATGTGGAAGCGCAATAATTTGGGCAGTCTTTTTGCTATATTTCAGGAGATGATGAAACCATACCGGGAAATTATTATCCCTTTCGAGGTTTACATGTTCGGAAATATCTTTTTTGCAGGCTTATTTTTATTGTTTTTAGCTTTTCTGAAGCTGATCGGGAAAAAGATCATTATTATTGTTCATCAGGTTCCTGATGCTATTGACGATGTGGAAACAGATTCAATGAGAGCCCGATTGTTTCCTCTATTGAAACACGTTCTCTACAATCTGATCACTTTTTCCGGTAAAAAGGTCATTGTTTTTGAAGAAACATTCAAACTAAGATTGGGGAATAAAAAAAATATTGTCGTGATTCCGCATGCAGTAGAACCTGTAAAGCAAATCGCTCAAGCAGCTGCAAAGAAAAAGCTGGATATTCCCGACACCCAGCCGTTAGTTTTATATTTCGGCTTTCTTTCTCCCTACAAAGGTGTAGATCAGCTCATTGATGCGTGGGATGAAAACTCATCATACGCGCTTATACTAGCCGGCGGCGGTAATCCCAATCATATGACTAATCCGGAATATCAAAAGTATATTCAGTATTTGCACAAGGCAGCTGAAAAGAAAGGTATTCGTATTACCGGATTTGTTTCTGAAAAAGACTTGCCTGTGTATTTTTCAGCATCGGATATTGTAATACTACCGTACAGGACTTTTTTCTCATCATCAGGTCCCTTATCTCTGGCATTTGCATACGAAAAACCCGTACTGCTCTCCCCTGCTCTTTCTGAGTATTTTTCATCCAAAGATTTCATTGAGGTACTCCAAAAAAATGGCCTTCAAGAAAACGTACTTATATCCCAAATTGAAAGAGAACCCCTGACCAAGCATCTTGAGCAAATTATGAGTCAGTATTCCAAGTATCAAACATTCTCACAAAAACTTAAAGAAAAACGTTCATGGGAGACGATCGGTCAGAAATATTCCGATCTTCTGACAGAATACCTATAAAGCATTACAATAAACCATTACATGAAAAAATTGACTCCAATTTGGAAGGAAATACAATCGAATGCATTGCTATTCTTCCTCCTTGGAATCCTCGGAATATTGTTTTATTCAAACTATACCCCTGGGACCTGGCTGACGGGATGGGATAATCTTCACCCTGAATTTAATTTCGGGCTTAATATAAAGCGTGCTATCCAAAGCGTCTGGCAGGAGTATCAGGGTTTGGGGCTTTTGGCCGGCATGGCACATGCTGCAGATCTGTTCCGTGAAGTCTTTTTATGGCTTGTTTCTTTTGTGATCCCGCAGAGCTTCAACAGATATTTCTACCACTTTCTCATGATTTTATCAGGGGTAGTGGGTACCTATTTTTTCTTAAGTCGTATCGTTTTTGAGAAAAAGACCAATGTAAAATATACCGCCGCTTCATTTTTAGGTGCTCTTTTTTATGTATTCAATCTCGGTTCAATACAGTATTTTTATGTCCCATTTGAACCCTACAGTACTTTCTGGGGCATGATTCCGTGGACACTGCTTACTCTGTTTCAATATTTAAAAAATAACTCAAAACAAAATCTTCTCTGGTTTGCACTGGTAAATCTTTTGGCAACGGGACAGGCGTATGTTCAGACCATTTTTCTGGTGTACGCGATGGTTGTCGGACTGATTCTGGCCGTATACCTTGTCGCTATTCGGAGTAAAAAAGCAGTTATTTCTGCACTTCTTGCAGTCGGTGTTATATTCGTCACAAATGCTTTCTGGATTCTTCCTCAGGCATATTTTGTCACAGGCGATATAGGTGTGACCCAAAATGCCATGCAGAACCGTATGGCAACCGAAAAGTTTTATCAGATGAATAAAGGCCGCGGGAACATTACGGATTACATAGTTCTCAAAGAATTTTATTACGACTTTCTCGATACACAGGACGGACAAACCGTGTATATGATGCATGTCTGGCGGGATCATATTGAAAATCCGTTTGTTCTTGCCGTAGGATATATCCTTTTTGGAGTCATCATTATCGGCCTTTTGCAAAAGTCACCCATTCAAAAGTATATTACCGTACTGTTTTTGTTCAGTACGTTTATATTTCTGTCTAATACACCGATCATTGAACAACTGAACGGAGTTTTCCGTAATCTTCCGCTCGTAAACCAGATTTTCAGGAATCCGTTTACCAAAGTCATTGTTCCGACGTCATTCGTGTTTGCCATCGCCTTTAGTATGGGGACCGTATACATCATGCATCATGTGAAAAAGGTACGTTTGCATGAATATATCACCATGATTATGATCACGGCACTTATAGGAGTATTTGCTTATCCCGCTTTCCGCGGAGAATATATCTCACCCCGGATGAGGGTTTCAATTCCAGATTCCTATTTCGAGCTTTTTGATTATCTCGAAACCCAGAACAAAAGCCGTCGAATAATGAATCTTCCGCAGGGAAGTTATTGGGGATGGTACGAATATGATTGGGGTTTGAGAGGCTCGGGTTTCTTATGGTACGGTATTGAACAACCCGTTATGGACCGGGCGTTTGATGTCTGGAGTGACGAACTGGAAAACTATTACTGGCAGCTTTCAAATGCGCTCCGCAGAGAAGATATTGACGGGTTCAATCAGATTATCGACAAATATCACATTTCGTATATTCTCTATGATGAAAGCCTTGTCCAATCAGACCCGTTCAATCCGACAAAACTGGCGTATAAGCAAAAAGATCTGCTGACTGAAAATGACAAACTCAAACTCGTCAAACAATTCGGCTCAGTTTATTTATACGAAACAACAGTCGCCCATCAGTCTGCTGATTTCATATCCGTATCAAAAGATCTACCGAATATCCTTTATCCCGAACACTACTCTACTCTGGATACAGCTTATAATGAAAACGGAACATATCAAACAGACGAATCAAAACCGTATCAGGCTATCTATCCATATGGTTCTCTCTTTACTAACCGCTTTGCCGATGATTCACCGTTTATCATACAGGACAAACCGACCTCGCTTATGATCACTGCTGAGCTGCAGCCCGGTACCTACAATTTATACACTCCGATGTTTACGGGCAGCAATCAGATGCTTCCTGTAAAAGTGTATGCTCAACGGTCGGCTGATACAGTGATTATTTCTCTACAGACAGATCTTCCCACTATCTGGCTGGAAAATGAAAAAATTGATACTAAGATGTTTCAAAAACAGTACGAATTCGCGGTTCCTGCAGATCAGCAGCTTATTGCAAGTATAAACGATCAGGAAACATTCGAAATTTCGGCGGACCTTCAGGAAATGGCATATGTCGGCAATGCACTGCTGCACATAAACAATCTGGAAAACAAACTTCGGATATATTCGCAGTCTCAAGGGACTACACTGCCGCTTGCAATCAAAAATTTTGCACCATCACACATCTGCGGTCCGATCCGGGGAGAGGTTGTAAATAGAGCTGACATTTATAATGATTCAGTCACGCTTTCTGCTCAAAATACTTCTATTTGTCAGGTTTATACCCAATCGCTCAAATATGATACTCCCGCACTCGTGAATATCCGGTATGAGTATAAATCAGAAACGGATGAGTTTCCTACATTCTGCTTCTATAGTGAAGATACAAAGGCATGCAAAAATCATAAAGATAATATGAAATACGGGTTTTCTGCTACTGAGTATCGGACGTACAGTGATTTTTTTGAATTCTATCCAAACGATGCCGACACGATATATCCTCAACTTGTCCTGGAAGCACTCCGGGATGAAGATCGTGATCAGATAAAGAAAATATCATATAAAAATATTCGGATTATCTCATATCCGCTTCTGCAGGAAACATCAGTATCTTTTGCTCAGGAACTGACTGGAACGGCACAAAAATCTCTTATCAGAGTGAAAACACCGATCCGCATGACTGTAGAGATGGATAAAAGCTCAGGATATTATGCCTATGAAGATCTCCTTGACCGGAATCTCTATAAAAAAACCCCGTTCAATTATGATTCGTTTTTGGACGGACCATATGATCTTGAAGCTGATAAGACGAACTCCGGTACCAGCATTACATTGACATCTCGTCGTGCTTCATCTTATCTGCTTCTTCAGGGGCCAGATTTACCGCTCCAATACGGGTATGTTGTCTCTGTTGAGAATACAATCAATGCGGGTCAGCCACTTACTCTGAATATTTTTTCAAATAAAGGTATCAGAAACTATACCTATACACATTTCACAAATACAGCTCTGAGTGATAAAGCATTTTATATATTGCCGCCAGCTTATCCGTTTGATACCGGCATAAGCGTGTTGATGGGCACAACATCATATACTGATGACCCCAGTATCAATACCGTTTCTGACCTCGATATCTACCCGATCCCGTATGGATACCTCAGCGGAATTTACCTTACGAATGCCGATTCTCCTGTCACACAAGGAGAAATAACGACTGCTGATAAGGTTGAGAAAACACATTATTATCGGTATAAAGTGTCTGTACAGGAAAAAGCTCAGCATATACAGCTTTTTCAGTCATACCATCCAGGCTGGATTGCTTACAAGACATGTCCTGAAAAGGGAATTCTCTGCCGTTTGCAAAGCACAATACCGTTACTTTTCGGGGAGAAACTTCAGCACACAAAAATTAACGGATGGGCAAACGGTTGGGATATCGATTCAGACAATAATTCGGTAGTAACAATCATTTTCTGGCCGCAGTATTTGGAATACATCGGATTTGCAGTATTGTTTCCCGTGCTTCCGATTATGATCTTGGTCTGGCAACGCAGATTGAAAAAGCCAGTGCAGAATGAAGTATAAATTTCAGTGTATAATAGATCCATGCCTACTCTTTCACATCTTCAGATACGAAATCCCAAAGAAGATGAAACCGGCCCGGAAGCCGCAACACAGATATTTTCTTCCCTTTTGTCCGGTCAACATAGCCTATTTCATAGACTGTTCAACGAAGTAGACAATTACTCGTTTGAAATTTTTCTCACCGGACAATCAATTTATTATTATGTAACCGTACCCACTACCCGTGAATCATTGGTACAGAGCCTTATTCAGGCTTCATATCCCTCATCTGCCATCAACAGAACAAGTGACCCGATGGATATCGTTTTGAAAAATCCGTATGCAGCTGTCGGAAACATTACTCAACAGCTAAGCTATACTCTTCCGATAAAAACCTATGCCGAGTTTTCTGAGATTGATCCTTTGGCATCAATTATCGGATTGCTGTCAAAACAGGGACCGTGGTATCGGCTGGCAATTCAGATTCTCGTTACGACTTCTTCTTTCTCCTGGCAGGGAGATACCCTTGCATCCCGTGTCAAGGAAGTCAAAGATCCCGTAACCGGTGAGATAAAAGAACAAAAATCTGATGAAAACGCCTCGTATATGACGAAAAAAGTATCATATCAGGGAGGTCGTGCGGCAATACGGATCCTTGCAACATCAAAAGAACAATCACAGGACCCCAAAATTTTACTCCAGAATGTCGCAGGTACTTACGGGAGTTTCGCGCTTGGTGAAGGAAACAAACTGGGACTTTCCATCCAGAAATTCGGTAAAGAAAAATTCATTCAGCGGATGAAGGAACGACGATTTACCTGGCTTGAGCATAACAAACAGATTTTCAATGCACAGGAACTGGCAACCCTCTGGCATCCTCCCGGTGTTTCTTTGAAAGGCATAAAAAATATTGCCTGGGGTAAAACACTCGCGGGAGAGCCGCCTGAAAATTTGCCGACGACGGACAATATTGCAGAAGAAGAGAAAAAGGATATCAACTTTTTCGGTAAAGCCGAATACAAAAATAAAGATTCCATTTTCGGTATAAAAACAGTAGACCGACGGAAACACGTATACATCATCGGAAAAACCGGTGCCGGGAAATCAACTCTTATTGCCAATATGGCTATCGACGATATCAGGCGCGACCGCGGTATCGGAATTATTGATCCTCACGGTGATCTATCGGAAGCCATCATGGAGTATATCCCGAAACGCCGAATCAATGATGTAGTATATCTTGAACCGTTTGATTCGGAACGACCGTTCGCACTGAACGTTCTTGAAGTCAAAAATAAAACTCATCGCGATCTGGTGGCATCAGGTATCGTTTCGATTTTCTACAAAATTTACGGAGATTCCTGGGGCCCGAGACTTGAATATATTTTGAGAAATACAATTCTTACCCTGCTTGAAATTCCCAACTCTACTCTTGCAGACGCATTACCGCTTCTTGCCGACCCGAAATTCCGAAATAAGAACCTGAAATATGTTCAGGATCCGGTACTCCAGGAGTTCTGGACACGTGAGTTTGACAAGATGACCGACAAACTTCGGGTTGAGGCAATCTCTCCAATTCAGAACAAGATCGGACAGTTTGTTTCCTCGAAAATGATCCGCAACATCATCGGTCATCCCAAATCCACCATTGACCTTGAAGAGATCATGAACTCCGGGAAAATCCTTATTCTCAATCTCTCACAGGGAAAACTCGGTGAAGACAATGCCGCACTTCTCGGAGCTATGATTATCACACAGTTGCAGCTTGCCGCAATGAACCGCTCATTCCAAAAAGAAGCCGAACGGCGTGATTTTTTTATGTACGTTGACGAGTTCCAGAATTTTGCGACCTCATCCTTTATCAAAATTCTTTCAGAAGCCCGAAAGTACAGACTGGCTCTGACGTTGGCAAATCAGTATATTGAGCAGATTGATGAGAAAGTTATGACTGCAATCTTCGGAAATGTCGGAACGCTTATTTCGTTTGTGGTCGGCGCAAGAGATGCGGAGTTTTTGACGAAAGAATTTTCAGGAATTTATACCGGAAACGATCTGGTCGGTCTCGGGAAATACCAAACGGTGTTGAAGATGTCGATTGATGAAATGACCTCTGCTCCGTTCCCTGCCAAAACACTGCCTCCGCCGGCATTAAAAAACTCAAATACGGAAAAAATTATCCGTCTATCGAAGGAACGCTACGGCAGAAAACTTGTCTCGGCCTCTATCAATGAAAACAAAATTGAGACACAAGAAAAAAAGGATAAACAGGAAGAAAAACCCAAAAAAGAGTAAGAAGTGATGTGTTTTGCTAAGCTCCGATAGACATACTCTCAACTGTCTTCATTTTCGAAACATACTTCTCAGCCTGGCTGCCAGTAATGAAACTATTGCCATGCCGGCCATTCCCATCAAGCTCCCTTTGTTTTCCTCAATAATGCGTGAAACGGCCTCTTCCATCTTTTTCGGTGCGTTCTTGATCATCACATAAACGCCGATAAACACCGAGATGGCAACAATCAGGAATACGATCCACAAGGACATACTAATGACGGCAAGAAGGTAAAACCAGCTTTGAA
>CAZDDM010000009.1:0-36552 GCA_964504235.1 uncultured Gammaproteobacteria bacterium | reverse complement strand
ACTGCTGTCATGTGCTGTTGTGCCGTACCCTTCGTTGAATTTGGTATGAAGGACCGTGGAACCTACCGGGGTGCCGACAGCAGGGTGACCCGCGTTGATATCTTCTAATATTTGTTCTTGAGTTCTGGCATAATTATAGATTTTTAGCTCATCGATCCAACCGTCCCATTGTTGACTTGCACTGTATCGGGATCCAATATACAGTGGATTATTGTTGTCAAGAGTATTTGTTGAGCTAATCGATGTGTCACTTGCCACCACAACTCCATCTACATACAGATCAATACGACTAGTTCCCGTTTTTACACCAGTTACATAATGCCATTTCCCATCATCATAGCGTGCGACACTTGTTGCACTATCTTCAGGAAAACTTGAGCCATCATCCTCTATCCCAAACCGAAGGGTTCCATCTGATTGAATATTTAAACCATATCCTCCTGCAACTCCCGAATCCCATTTATGGATAATAAAATCCTGACTGCTTGCAGTACCGTTATACTTTACCCATGCAGACACCGTAAATGATCCCACACCCGCATTCAAAAGAGAACCGGATGCTGTCAAATAATTACTTGCTCCATCGAATCGTAAGGATGATCCGTATTTCCCTGTATCCCAACTTGGAGAACCTGAAAAGGTGGCTTCATTTCCATTTCCTGAATTGTCATTCGCTGTAGTTCCAGCATTTTCATCAAAATCCCAATAAGCTACAGGCCCCGGCGACGATTCATAGAGAGATTTTACTTCAGTTTGAGACAATGCACGCTCATATATCCTTACCTCATCAATCACTCCATTAAAAAACAATTGATCATTTGCTGTAGACGCAATTCTAGCATTTGATGTTGTGGATTGAGTTGACGACGGGACTGTTCCTGAATAAGTCAAGGTCTGATTTTCTCCGTTTATATACATTTTCAATCTGCTGCTATTTCCGCTTGCTGTACCGTCAAATACACAAGTCACATACGTCCACGTTCCGTTTGAAAGGACATCATTTGTGGTATAACCGTATGTGTTGGCATCGGTTGTAGTTGTCGGAATTGAACAAACAAGATCGTTAACATCTGCATAAGCTGTAGATATACCCCAGGCAAACTGAGTTCCAGTGTTAGTTTTCCCGAGCAGTATATCTGCCGTGGTAAGCGATGTCGGTTTTACCCAAAAACTCCAGGTCAGTTGAGAGGCTCCTTCCGTAACTGAAAGATCTCCCAAATCCACATTATCGCCCGTTCCGTCGAAACTGACTGCATTCCCGTATTTCCCCGTCGTCGCAGCAGTATCGCCTCCCCATATACCGCTTTGCTGATTCCCTGAGCTATCGCATGCATCATCAATATAAGTAACCCCGTCAATAAATTCAGAACATTCTCCGGAGGCTGATTCATCAAGTTTCCAATAACCTACAAGACCGTCTGACATAAAAGAAGCATCCCTGGTCCCAAGTACAGCTGATGCTCCTTTCGCACTTGCAAACAGATAATCCTGTTTGATCTCTTCTGCTGTGCGGGCATAGGTATATATTTTCGCTTCATCTATAAACCCATTGAATACATACTGCCGATCAGGTTCTATGCCTAATCCTAATGACTGAACATTTGATAATGAGTTAAGATTCGCCAAGGTTCCTGTTAAATTCCCCGCTGTAGCAGTACCGTTTATATAAAAAGCAATATTTGAAGCATTGTCTTCATCAAAAACAAAGGCAATGTGATACCAGGTATTTGCGGACATGGGCATGCCGCTTCCTTTCCAAATTTGATCGGTTCCGTCAGCCGCATAAAAATTGAGGGTCCCTCCTGTTCCGATATTAATAAGATATCCGACTTGTCCCGCTGAATTTCCCAATTTCTTGGCAAAAACAGTCTGTACTGTAGAAAAGCTATTTGATTTAATCCAAGCCGAAAAAGTAAAATCCTGACCGTCGTCAAAGTCTAAACTATCTCCGAAAGACAGATAGTCATCAGTTCCGTCGTATTCCAAACATTTCCCGCTCATACAGTATTCTTCGTTGACCCATGTGGGTGCTGAAGATCCTGTTCCCACCGTTCCGGTAATTGAGTTTCCGGAGGAATCATTTACTGTGGTACCGTGTCCCTCATCAAATTTCCAATAAGCGGCCGGACCGCGGGTTCTTACTTCCTGGTGGCTTGCTGAATAAAAAGTAGAGGGTGAATTTTGGTTATTGTACTCTGTGATAAGCCAATCGACACTCTTTGGTGAATCGGAAAGTCGGACTTCGTCAATGATACCGTCAAACGATTCATTATAGAAATTTTCTCCGATCGTAAAAGTACTTGTGTTGACGAGAGGAGTTTGAGTAATACTGCTTACGCTCCCTTTTTCAACGCCGTTTACAAATGTCTTGATCGTATCACCTGCGGCATCATGAACCACGGCCACATGATAAAACGAGCTTGTAGATACAGGAGAATTCGTAGTTGTAACACCTCTCCAATCGCCGCCGCCATAAAACCCCGCATCAAGCTCATCTGAATTCGTAAGTTCAAGGAAATAATTTGAATTTCCGCCTTTATAAATTATTGAATTCCAAGTACCGCTTCCGCCGATAGTATCTGCTTTTACCCATGCTTGCGCGGTAAAACTACTCGTTATATCAAGACTATCACTATCCGCAATCACCACTTCATTCCCTGATGCAAAATCTGATGCTCCGCCGACTTTTCCCGTTGCCGATCCCTGTGTCGTTACCGATACGGACGTAGAATCATTGTTATTGCTTGTAGAATCCAAATGCTGTCCGGATGTTTCCGACAAGTGCCACACTCCCCGATAATCACTTGACCATACTGCTGTTTCATTTTCCAGACCCGATGCTGTGGGATTACCGTAATACATATAAATGACCGTATCAACACTTGTCGAAAGTGTAGGAATACGAACCCACGTGACCAGTGTCCCTGCTGAATAATACTCAATCTCATGCGTGAGCTGATGACCTTTCGAATCGGTAAACAAAATATCACTTCCGTCTGTTTTTGCATTTGCAGAAATAGTCGAATCCGAAGAGAATGAGACAAGAACTGCAAAATTATTTAGATCTGAACTGCCGCTTACCTTTGTATTGTCTATTGTGATTTTACGTCGAAACCCCCAACTATCGTGATACCAGTTTGCTGATGCACCATTGCCTCTCAATAAGAAGAAATAAGCCAATCCCAATCCTAGAAAAAGACCGATCGTGAGAATTGCAATCGATTTTGGATTCGTTACAGCTCTTTTTTTGTCATTGCGTAATCGTCTATGAAGAATCTTATGCACGAGATCCTGAGACAAGTTCAAGATAACATGAAGAAGTTTCCGTAATTTTGATATAAGATGCAGTCGTCCCAGCATACTTCATTCTACCTGTTTTTGAAGGAAGGGACAAGCAGAAATATTATCTAAAGGTAACAGCTCCGCCTTTGTAGACTTCTTTTATTTGTGTTGTGGTCAACGGATAGTTATAAATCCGTATATCATCTATCTTCCCATCGAAAAACCTGAGCGAATTGAGATCGTTCCGTGCCCCAATATAGATATCTCCTGACGGATTCACACCTCCATTCCCATTTGTATATGATATCTGCTGGACTCCGTCAATATAGGCTTTCGTCCCGGTAGAGCTAATCGTCATAACAAGATGATGCCAAGAATTATCAGATAATCCCACCTGTGTCTGAACATCCTGTGAAAGAAGCGGAATACTGTCATCGCTATCCATCACACTCACCAATATTGTCCCGGGTGTATTTATTGCGTTACTATCCTCATTGAAATAAATATTTATTGAGTTTGCCGTCTGAATGGTACCGTGACTATACATGTATTGATATCCTGTACCGGTATTGTCGTCAGAATTGAACCAGAAGGAAACCGTAAACTCCTGACCGAGTGCCATGTCGGGAATGACAAGGCGGTCATCAGTCTCATCAAAGTCCAGACTTGCTCCCCATTGACCTGAAGCCCCATTTGCCCACATTTCCGTACTACTTCCCGAAGCACATGTTCCGACACTGGTATTGCCGGATGACCCTGCATTTATCGTCCCGTTATTCCCGGCTGCTCCCGAGGGTGAAAATGCGGAGTTGTAGGCTGTGGTACTTTGACATTCATCCAGTCGATAATGAGCAATCGGCGCTCCCTTGCTGTATTCCCAGGCTATTTGAGCGGGAGTTCTGGCATAGTCATAAATCCTTACGTTGTCGATTTTCCCGTTAAAATTTGATGATGCAAAAGATGAGTTACATCCGACGCACAAGAATCCTGAATTGTCTGCAATTTCTTCCGTACTCGATGTATCTTCGTCAATAAGTGCCCCATTGATAAACAGCCTGCTGGTATTTGTAGCTGTATTAAAAGTTGCGGAAACAAAAACCCATTGATTTGCAGGGAAGTCAGTAGTAGTTTCAACTATTGGATTTTCACTCGTACCTGAACCTGTTTTAAATCGACCAATTATTTTTTGAGGACTTTCGGCTCCGTTAATTTGTAAATAAAAATCACCGTGCCATGGTGATCCTGTATTGGCTTTACTCAAAATTCTTTCATAATTACTGCTTCCGTTCCAGTAAACCCACATACTAACTGAGATACTTCCGTTCTGAAAATCAAGTGATGCAGAGTCGGCAACACGAACATAATCATCAGTGCCATCCAGCTCTACGGCACTTCCGGCCATATGGTCAGGTCCGAGTCCCCACGTAGGATCTGAACTGTCGGCTCCGCTGGCGGAGCCTAATTGTCCGTTGTTCCCGTTGGTACTTGTATCATATGCCGTCTGCCCTGTTGCCTCTTCAAAATCGAGTTCAAGAACCGGGGCACTGCAGGTTGAGGTATCACCGGGCACACAATATGAACGATCGGAAG
Organism: uncultured Gammaproteobacteria bacterium; assembly: GCA_964504235.1. Taxonomy (GTDB): domain Bacteria; phylum Patescibacteriota; class Microgenomatia; order UBA1406; family GWC2-37-13; genus UBA1450. Next base: position 31,680 of record CAZDDM010000009.1, on the reverse strand, counting down.
AATTCGAGGGCGAGGTCCCACCCACTCCCGTGCTTTGGGCTCCAAACACCATGGACTTACCCCCCTGAATATCAACTTTAATTTGTTCTTCACTGAGTGCGAAAGGATAAACTTTGACCTCATCAATGGTCCCCTGAAATGTCCGATCTCCACCAAGTCGATTCCCGACACTTAAGTCATAACTTGCATCGGTATCCGGAGTCCCCGTCCCTTCTATCTGTTCAGCATACGATGCTTCTGCCCCGTTTATAAAGAGCTTCATACGCGGAGTGGCATTTTCATCATATACACCGACGACATGATACCAGCGATTCAGCTGTATGGAACCGTTTGCAGCAGTAACCTGGGTTGCATTGGATGCAGTATTACGCTCTTTAAAAAAACGTATACTTTGCTGTGAAGAGTCATTTACCAGAGTAAGAGCCCAATTGGTATTGCTGGTATCGCTTTTATTCACAATTCTGCCGAAGTTTCCTTCACCGTAGCCGGTCGGATAAATCCAGGCACTGACCGTTACTGTAGATAAATTATCCAAAGATGCATCAGAACCGGCATTTACATACCCTGATGTACCATTAAATGACATCCCTTTTCCGGATTTTCCGTCATTTGTCCACGTAGAACCGCTGATTGTTGCGTCATTGCCCTGAGGACTGCTGTCATGGGCAATCGATCCGTACCCTTCATCCATCCTCAAGTGCAGGACTGTTGAACCGACGGGCGTGCCCACTGCGGGATGCCCGGCATTCATGTCTTCCATGATTTGCATTTGAGAACGGGCGTAATTGTAGATCTTAACTTCGTCAATTACTCCCGGGAAATATCGTACTGTTCCGATTGTACTCCCAACGGTGATACCAGCTGTTCCGTTAATTCTACCTGTTGCAGCGGTAGAACTTGTTTGAACTCCATCAACATATGCTTTAACAATTGAACCATTATATGTGATGGTTAAATAATGCCAGTTCGAATCATCGGGAATCGAGTTTGTTCCCGTTCCGAAATAATGAGTTGTCCCGCCAATTACAAAATCTCCCTGAAAGCGTCTGGATGCACTGAGATACCGCAACCCGCCAAGACCACCACCAGCTCCAAAATCAAACACCGTTGGTTCACCGGTTAAAACGTCCCAGTCATTTGTTTTCACCCAAATCGAGGCTGTAAACTGGCTCAGACCGTTTACTCCTCCTGATGTTGCATTATATACTCGTTCATTATTATTCCCCCCAAAGTTCAGTGCATTCCCGTACCTTCCTTGAACCCAGTCATCTTCCGTCATGGCTGTGCCCATGGTCCCATCATTCCCGTTTCCTGATATGTCATTAATGGTAGATGTACCGGAGCCTTCATCGAAATTCCAGTATGTTATCGGTCCCGGCGCCCATTGATAGAGAGACATCACTTCTGCTGCTGATAATGTACGATTGTAAAGACGTGTTTCGTCGATTTTTCCGTCGGTAAAAGAATTCGATGAATGAGCTCCAATAGTTAAGTTATGAGAGCTATCATCATAAGCGCTGCCTGATGGTTGAGTTGATTCTGTAATTGAGGCGATCACGCCATTGACATAAATAGTTGGATCATTCGCTGCAGAATCCTGGTTATACGTAACAACAATATGATCCCAACTTCCATCCGTAGTTACAGCACTCGTCGTTACCCATATTCCATTACTTGAAGTAAAAGCTTTTCTAAATGTGATAGTATTACTATTTGATCCAAATAATACCCAACCGAGCCCACCAGTAGAATTACTCCCTTTCACCAAAAAATCGGCAGCAGCAGATGAAGTATCTCTGTTTACCCATAGCGATACTGATCCCCCACCCGAAAAGATCTGATCAAGAGTAGCGTTGCTTCCTGCATTGATATAGTCATCTGTACCATCAAAGTCGCATCCTCCACCATATTTCCCTGCAGACGTGCAACTCATACCGGAACCATTCGCATCTGATGTTGTTCCATCATTCCCGTTCCCTGACTGATCTGGAATACTTACACCGTTGCCGCTCGTTCCGATCCCTTCCATATCCCAATACCCCACCAACCCCTCTGAAAGAAATGATTGATCCTGAGCTCCGAGAACCGCAGCCGATCCCCGGGATGAAGAAAATAGATAGTCCTGCTTGATCTCATCTGCCGTACGGGCATAAGAATATATTTTTACGTCATCTATAAATCCGCTTAGATATTCCCCTGAATTTCGGGTTCCGATCTGAATCTTTTCATCTCCAGTTTTTAAAGTTGCCGAGATTGATTCCGTACCAGAGAGTAATGTTCCGTTGAGATATACATTTGTACTGCTGGCCCCGTCTACGACATACGCAACGTGGTACCAGGTGTTTGGGGAGATATCACCGCTTGAACCAAAAGTCTGGTCACTAAGTCCATCAGCACTGGTAAAGACATACGCGTAAATTTGGTCGCTCGATGAGATCTGAATTCCCCAATAACGGTCGCCACTAACTTCGGAATCACGGGCAATAATGGTTTGATATTCTCCTGACGTGTTAGTTTTGAACCAGGCAGAAACTGTCAGTTCATCCCCGGCATCAAAGTGCTCAGAATCATTGATCTCAACGTAATCAGTATTTCCGTCAAACTGCAGACACTTTTCACTTACACAATATTCTTTTGACTGCCACGTAGGAGCAGAAGATCCTGTCCCCAGCGCTCCTGTTATACCGTTTCCTGACGAATCATTCACGTCAGTACCGTTTCCTTCGTCAAACCTCCAATATGCCACAGGTCCTCGTGTTCGTTCTTCCTGATATCCGGTACTGTAAAAAGTAGAGGGGGAATTCTGATTGTTGTATTCAGTATTGAGCCAATCTTCAGACCTGAAGGATCTGACATACCGTACTTCGTCTATCTCACCGTCCCACATACGTCCTGCGAATGAATTTTCCCTCTCGGCCGCTACAACAAAATCCGCCGTTCCCTTATATACTGTCGCAACAGTATCCGTAACCGCTGTCTGATTATTTACTTTAATACCACGTTCTCCAGTTTCCGAGTCATACCATACGGAAACAAAATACCACGTTTCCGCCTGCATCGACCCTGTAGGTGTGATGTCTATTGTACTTTGTCCGTCATAGGTGCCGTCAACGGATGTAGTGAGTTCAAAACAGGGGCATCCTCCGGAGTAATAATCAACCTGTAGCCTAAACTCATATGTTCCGGTACCTGTACTGTTTTTTGCCATTACGGCATTTTCATTTATGTCGCTTGTTACCGCTTCCGCTTTAACCCATGCTGTGGCAGTAAAACTGTCATAGGTATTGCGGAAAGCACTGCTGTCGTCAAGCCTTAAATATTCCGAATTGTCCTCTTCAATATCTGCAGCTGCATTGAATTTCCCCGTCCCGGAGGGTGTAGTGTTGTTGTCCGTTAAGCTATTAGCATTTTGGGTAGAGTCGGATCTGCTGACTGCCATTGATCCGTCACTTGTTTCATTCATATGCCATACTCCTTCGTAATCATCTCCCCACACGCCTGCTCCGTTCTCCTGGCTCGCTACTGAAGAATTACCATAATACATATAGATATCTGTATTTTGCGTCCCATACAAAGTCGGAATCCGTACCCATGCCACAAGCGTGCCGGATGAATATGACTCGATCTCATGGTCAAGCTTATTCCCAATTGAGTCAGTGAACATAATGTCATCCCCGTCAGCCTGGGCATTGGATGACAAATGTGTGTCGGACGTGAGAGATATGAGTACCGGAAAGTCTGTCAGGTTCCCATCGCCCGAAACTTTTGTATGATCTATCGTGAGTTTTTTGCGGTATCCCCACCCGTCATGATACCAAGCGGCTGCATTTCCACCCCGAAGGAGAAAAAACCATACAAGAAATAATCCAAGCACTAATCCTGCCGACAGTACTATGACGGTGTTCTTTGAAAGAAAAGATGGTCTTTTTTTATGAAAGATCTTCTTACTTACCGTCAGCAAAAAATATCTGACATGAGTCCTTATTCGTGAAAGTTTTGGTCGTATGTGCAGTCGTCCCAGCATACTTCATTCTACTTGGTTTTCATGCCTGGAACAAGAAGAAATATTATTTGAATACCACTGCTCCGCCGCTATATATTTCTTTCACCTGATGAGCAGTTAGATCATAGTTGTAGATACGGACATCGTCTATTTGACCCGGTAAACTGGAATTCCCATTTCCTTGTGTTCCGATCCTTAGAGCGATAGCATTTGCAAGAGAATTCACGTTTGTGACATTTCCGGTCGTACTGGCTTTTTGTGCTTTTCCGTTGATATATATTGTGGAATTAGTTGCATCTCCGTCTTTATATACTCCTACAACATGAACCCAAGCCCCAGAAGTTATCTGTCCTGTATTGGAGCTTATGATAAATTGATCTGTTCCATCCGATACCCTGAAATCAATGATGTCAGAAGGATCATTGAAAAATAACATATATCCTGCATCTGTTGAAGCTTGAGAAGTTTTTTTACTTACAATTGTATAGTCATTTGCCAAGGCACTCACTTTCATCCAGGCTGAAACACTTAAATCCGCATTATCTGATATATCCAAAGTGTCGTTATCTGAAACTTGAACATAATCATCCGTTCCGTCAAAATCAATACTTGCATTGAGTTTTCCGCTTGATCCGCTTCCCCAAGCAGTACTACTTGTAGAACAGTTCCCGACTGTATCTTCACCGCTGCCACCGATAGTAATAGTTCCGGAATTCCCATTTCCTGAAGAGTCATTTGCAGTCGTCCCCTGACACTCGTCAAAACGGTACTGTGCGATCGGTGCGCCTTTATTCATATCCCAGGCTATCTGGGCTGAAGTTCTGGCATAGTTATATATTTTTACCTGATCCATATAGCCGTGAAGCTCATGAGTTCCCGCTCCTCCAGTATATGCTCCCAAAGTCAAATCAGTTGCATAGTCAGTAGCAGTAATTGCCGATGCAGTACTTTGTTGTAAAGTACCGTTTACATACATAGATGCGGTATCTGCCGTTCCGTCGTAAACAGCTGCAACATGATACCACCTATCAAGCTCAATCGTATTGTCGGAGACAACCTCAGCAACATCTGGTTGTCCTGTGGATGGCCAGACTCTGAAACTGAGTTCATCTGTATACTTAGAGACCCGAAGCTGCCAACCGCGAGAGGTACTGTCACCCGAATCCGCAGCTTTATTAAGAATAATAAACTGCCTATCCACAACTGAAGGCATTGATTTAAATTTCACCCACGTCTCTGCAGTAAAGCTTCCGCCACTGAAATTCAATACGCTATCATCGGAAAGTCCTATATAATCATCACTACCGTCAAACTCCGTACATGAATTACTTTTGCACTGCGAACTTTGTTTCCATTTTGCTCCATTTTCAATTGAACCGTCATTCCCGTTTGTACTCGTGTCATATGCGGTTGTACCTGTGTTTTCATCCAGATTCAGCTCGAAAATAGGTGCCGAACAAGAAGTTGCATCTCCCGGGACACAATATTCACGGCCGGCAGAATTTGATGGAGTAGATCCGCCTACGCCCGTGTTTGTCGCTCCTAAAACCATAGATCTTCCCTGATTCATATCCAACAGAATCTGCTCTCTCGTCAATGCGGCCGTATATATTTTCGCTTCGTCAATTGATCCTACCGTATGGTCATAATAATTGGTGACCTGATGGGAAAAACGGATATACGGATTGGTGTGATTTTCAGAGCCGGTAGTTGCAGTTGAGCCTTCCAGTTTACCGTCGACGTAGATATAAATAGTTGATCCGTCAAAAATTCCGGCGATATGATGCCATGTATTATCAATGACATCTGTTGTCCCTGTTGCATATCGTTCCGTACCGTCATATACATAGAATCTCGGAACCCCGGTTGACGTCACCTGGATAAAGCGATCCTGATTCCCGCCAAAATTGCTGACTATTCCCATCAATGCATAGTTGTAAGTAGGATTTGTATCAGACTTAAACCAGAGCGTGGCTGTGTAAGGATCAGTTCCATTATTGTCGTAAGCACCAATGGCAGATGCTTCCATGAGATCTCCGCCGTCAAAGGAAAGAGCTTTTCCGAATTTGCCGTCATTAGTCCAGGTGGGACATTCCGTATCTCCCGGGCACACATCTCCTGCAGCAAGCCAGGCATTGCTGTTTCCCCGACTGTCATATGCATAATCACCGTACCCTTCATCCATCCTCCAGTACGCCAATTGAGAGCCGACTGGTGACCCACCCAACGGATGCCCGGCATTCATATCTTCTATGATCTGGGAAGGAGTACGAGCATAATTATATATTCGTATATCATCCATTTGACCTGTCCACCGTTGTCCGGCTTCATTGTCTCTCCCAATTCTAAATGTATTACTACTATCATCCTGGTATGTCCCGACACCAGCATCTGTTGTACTGCCATAACCAACTTTTGCTCCGTTAATATAAAATTCTGCAGTTTTCGTCGCAGATCTATACACGACAGTAGCATAGGTCCATTGATTTAAAGAATATATATTACTGGCACTTACATAATTAAGATCCGTCGTCCCGAAATCGGCTAGCAGTGCAATAGTACGATTAGTTGCTTCATATTGGATCCACCATCCGCCGGGAGAATATCCTCTTTTACCGATAGGAACATCCCAGTTCATACCCCCATCTACATTCCAGTTAAACCAAAATGATGTTGTAAAGTCACCGTTCGGTAAATTATTAAGCATTGAATCTCCATATAATTCATCATCAGCATTATCTCCTCTGAAGTAAAGGGATGATCCGTATTTCCCTGGTCGCCAACTATTTCCCGTAAGGTCCGACATCGTAAGAGTATTTCCATTCCCACTTTTATCCGAAACCGTCGAAGTTCCCGTCCCTTCATCAAGTGGGTAATATGCTACCGGTCCGGGAGCCGATTGGTAGAGAGATTTTACTTGAGCGGATGTGAGTGATTTTTTATAAACACGAACTTCATCAATATTCCCTTTGAAGTAATTGGAATTCAATGCCCGTGATCCGACACGAAGCTGCGTGCTTGCTCCAGTATATATGGTCTGATTCGAAAAAGCATAATTCTCAACTAATGCTCCATCGACATACATGCTGGCACGACCCTGACTGTCAGCTGTATAGACAACATGACGCCATACATTTACATCTGAGCTTGTAAAAGTATGTCCCGTCATAACTCCGTATTCCCCATTCGTTCCGTTATGAGATTTCCAGAAATATAATGTATCATCCGTTCCGATACTAAATGTCCACTGTCTTGTTCCGGATCCACCATATTTACTAATAATTTCAGAATCGCTGCCTTTACCGCTCGGCAACTGTGACAAGTTGATCCAAGCGGAAACAGTGAAAGGAAACGTCAAATCATGCTCTGTATAATCCCCCATATTCAGATAGTCTCCATTTCCGTCGAAACTTCCTCCATTATTGTATTTACCTGATGAAACCGCTGCGTTCCCTGCTCCTGTACCGTTTTTGCCGCTTCCTGAAGAATCAGCAGCTGTCCAGCTTGGTCCGCTTGTTCCTGTAGTTTCATCCATCTTCCAATAACCGACCAGCCCGTCCGTGAGAAATGCCTGATCGCTTGCTCCGAGAACTGCCGAAGATCCTTCCGCACCTGAAAAGAGGTAATCCTGTTTGATTTCATCTGCCGTCCGGGCATACGGATACACTTTCACTTCATCAATAAAGCCTTTGAATTCATCCTCCGTACCAGTACCATTGTCTCCTGCTCCGATCTTCACATCGACACTTGTATTGGATATTGAGCAGGAATCAACAGCAGTCTTGTCAAGAATACCGTTTAAATAAACTTGAATATTGGTACCGTCATAAACTCCAACGACGTGATTCCACGTATTTAAAGCTACAGGCGTGACTCCGGTCTCTCCATAGAGCCCGCATTCACGTAAGAAAGTTACTTTACTATTTCCATCAATCGCAAGATACCATTGTCCGGCTGTCCCGGCATCGTATTTTGAAATAATATGCGCGCGTGCACCTGGAACTTCTAGTATCTTGACCCACGCAGATACAGTCATTTCAGTATTACCGGTGAAATCAAGTGTATCTCCAAAATCAATCGAGTCATCAGTCCCGTCAAATTGAAGACAGCTTTCGTTGACGCAAGAGTCTGATGATTTCCAAGTGGGAGCGGAGGAGCCTGTTCCGAGGTTTCCTGTATAATTACTGCCGGACGAATCATTCACGCTCGTGCCCGTTCCTTCATCAAATTTCCAGTAGGCAATCGGTCCCGGACCGGTTTCCTCATTCCCTGGTGATCCGACAGTTACATTTGCAGAATATTGCCTAATCAACTCTTTCCCGGGATAATTTGCAGTCACATAGCCGTGCCGATTCGTTCCGTTGCCATATAGCGCCGATACTTCCGTGGCAGTAAGTGCATCGGTATATACCCGGGCTTCGTCAATCAGACCATTGTAGTTATAAATATTCATAACATACCGATGACCGAGAGTAAAATCTACCCAGGATTCTGAATAAGAACTCATATCGACATCAGTTGATGTGAAATTGACGCTTATCAGATTGCTGTCGACATATAATTTAACTGAATTATCGCCGTCACGGGTTACGACAAGATGATGCCAGTTGTTGTCGGTTGAAGTAACCGAATAATTGAGATATTTGTACTCAGTACCGTTCGTATCATTTGACATATATAAACTGAGATTATTCGCACCGTCAGTAAACACGGCAACCCGCTCGCCGACATTTCCGCTGTCTCCCGAATCAAACAGATACCCTTGAGTATCACTGGTTTTAAACCACAGAGCTACAGCCCAGCGTTTTGTCGCCGACACAGATCCGAAAGTATCGTTGATATTTGCCGTTGCATCATCTGTTCCGTCAAAAGTAAGACCGTTGCTGATCTTGCCTGTAGTAGAAGTTGTATTTGTCCCCCACGCCAGATCATAATCACCGCCTGATGCATCACAGGAATCATTTGTTCCTCCAGTACAGGTATTTGCTGAAGATTCATCAAGAAGCCAGGCGGCACCGACATTATCAATCTCCTGTATAAATATTTCTGAAGGATTTTTTGAAACGGAACCGGCAGTGGGATTTCCGTAATATATATAAAATAATCCTCCGGTAGTCGGAATTGACGGTACTTTTGCCCATATCTTTGTTGCAGAAGTGTTGCAGGTAGTCGGTTCTATCCAAAAGGAATATTGTTTCCCTGACTGATCCACGATACGGATATCATCACAGTCACTCTGCATTTTACCGGCGGTGACCAATGTTGCGGTATCCATGGTAACCATTGTCTGGTAATCGGTCAAAGCAGTTGTTGCATTGGTAATGGCAACACTTTGCCGATGTTTCCATGTATTATTCCACCAAGCGGCAGAAGCAACGTTTCCCCGAAGAAGAAAAAACCAAACTAAAGACACTCCTAATATAACACCCGACGTGGAGATTATGATATTTTTTATATTAAACGTCCGCCTTTTTTTTGATCGAGTTATCTTCTGCCACATCATGAGAAAGAGATATTTCAATCGTGTGCGTATTCTCGATACTGTTACTAATATGTGTGAACTTCTGTGCATAACTCATTCTACTTGTTTGAGATAAACCCAACAAACAAAAATACTATTTAAAAACGACCGCTCCGCCTCCATATACCTCTTTTACCTGATGCGGTGTGAGTGCATAATTGTAAACCCTTACATCATCAATCTGACCGTTCATACGGGCACTTCCTCCGCTCAGTTGACCGATATACAAACTTGTGGCCGGTGAAATATCATCCCCAATAATTGACGGACTTGCAGTAGTACAAGTTTTACTCACATCCCAATATCCGTACAATCTACCTGCGCTGTTGTCCCATGTCAAAACAACATGATGCCACTCTCCGTCATTTATTGTTAAAGCAATATTACAATCAGTTTCTGATCCGTCTGAGGACTCAATTTGATATTGGAAGTTATTTCCTGTACCGTTTTGAATTAAGCTAACTCCTTCTCCTCCAACCAGACCGGTACGGTCACTTACAACTACCTGATTTGCATCTGTTGATGTCTTGAACCAGGCAGATATACTGTAATCTCCCGTTCCGGGTTTTATAGCGGCTGACGATCCGATATCGATATAATCATCGCTCCCGTCAAAACTGAGACTCCCATTCCATTTCCCGCTTGCCCCGCTACCCCATGCAGTGGAAGAAGTATCACAATCACCGACTGTAGTCTCCCCTCCGGCACCGATCGTGATAGTCCCGTTATTTTCATTACCGCTTGCGTCATATGCTGTTGTTCCCTGACACTCATCCAATTTGTAATGAGCTATCGGCGCTCCTTTATTGTATTCCCAGGCTATTTGAGCCGAGGTTCGGGTATAGTTATAAAATCGGATCGTATCAATGAAACCGTCAAAAGTAGCCAGAGGAGACAGATAATTTGCAATTGTTAAGTCTACACTGGTGTCACTTACATAAGATGACGTGGGATTGGAATCAAGATTATTGGTTACTTGTACCCCATTTACGTAGAAAACAGGATCATTGGATGTCTGGTCATCATCATACGTGACAACAACATAATTCCATTGATTAATAGCGATCGAACAGTCAGCTCTCCACTGCCCGTCTGTTTGTCCCGATGCTACATCTACAATCATTCGCAAGTCTGTATGCGTACTATCGCAGGATTGAAGATTTATATACCAGCCTGCATTTGCTCCGCCTTTGTTAAAAAGATATCCTCCACTCGATTCTCCATAACTTCTCGGTTTTATCCACAAACTAACAGTTCCCCCTCCGTCGAAAATATCTGTAATCGAGGCGTTTGTGCTTACCCGTATGTAATCATCAGCATCGCTGTTACCATCAAATTCTAAGCAATTTCCCAACTGACAATCAGCAGGAGACTTCCATGTAGGATCAGAAACATCCGTACCTGTTCCCGTTCCCAGAGTCGCATTGTTTCCGTTTGTACTTGTATCATAGGCTGTGGAGCCTGTCTTTTCTTCCATATTGATCTCAAGAACAGGTCCAGAGCAAGATGAAGAATCTCCAGGTACGCAATACTCACGACCGGCTGAATTTGAAGGGGACGATCCGCCTACGCCCGTATTTTGAGCACCGAGAACCATGCTTTTCCCTCCTTGTATAAGAAGTTTTACCTGTTCTGCGGTAAGAGCAAATGGGTAGAGAGCAAATTCATCAATGATCCCGTCAAATCCGTGTGTTGCTAGTTCTACTCTTGCTCCGATTCGCGGGTTAAAGTTCGGAGCCGTATCCGGAATTGCGCTTTCAGTAACGCTGTTTTCCTGTACGATACCGTTGACAAATAATTTGTGGATATCAGTATTTGCATCAAAAACTGCAACGACATGGTACCAGGTATCTGTGCTTAAATTTGTAGTACTGTCAACCCATGTTGTTAAGGATCCGGAACTTGCTCTACCGGAGAAAATAAATTTATTATCCGTATCAATACCCAATTTAACTCGTGAATTCGAACTGCTATTTTCAGGTTCTTCGAATATTGTCTGTTGAAGTCCGCCTAAATCATCCGTCTTTATCCATGCAGAAATCGAAAAATCGCTTTTTCCTCTTAACGAGGTCCCCACAGGAAGCTCAATAACATCATCACTTGCATCTCCATCAAAACTTAATGCTTTCCCTACTTTCCCATCATTGGTCCATGTCGGACAATCATTACTTGCTGTCGGACATACTGTATCTGATTCTCCAAGATCTCCATCGTACCCGTTGGGACCCGAATCATGTACTGTATCTCCATAACTTTCATCAAATTTATATTGAACGATTGCTGACCCCACCGGAGTTCCGACTGCCGGATGGCCTGCATTCATATCTTCAAGAATTTGTTCCTGTGTCCTGACGTAGTTGTAGATTTTAAAATCATCAATCAAACCGGGATAATCGGTATATCCGTTTCCGCCGATTAGAATTTGTTTACCGGTATCAATTTCTCGTGTACCGGTAGGAGTAGTAGTGGATTCAAAAGAAATTACGTTCCCGTTTTTATAAAATTTCACACCGGTACAACTCGTTGTACCATCCCACGTCCAGGCGATATGCTGCCATTCTCCGACTGCCATGTTCACTGCAGGTACAGTGCACATCAAATCATCACCGGTATAATAAATTGTGAGTGCATATTTATTACCGTTCGATCCGATTTTCCATCCGTTGTTTGTGTCAGCGGCTTTATCAAATATTTCATAACTCCCGGCTGTGGGATTGAGCCATGCAGACCATGTGTATTTCGGCTGATAATCGAGTGTTGTCGAACTCGGAATCGTGATCCGATCTCCGCTTCCGTCGTGCGATGTTGCAGAACCGTATTTCCCCTGGACCCATTTGGTATTACCTGACCAATTACTGGAATTATTCCCGTTGCCGCTGCTATCGTAAACAGTTGTCCCCGAACCTTCATCCAGTTTCCAGTAACCGACAGGTCCGGGAGACCAATTATAGAGGGACTGCACTTCTTCGGCAGTGAGTACACGCTCATATGTTCTTACTTCGTCAATTATGCCAAGCCACTTATAGCTTGTGGTATTGAACGCCCCCAAATATTCTGCTGACCCTGATGGGTTAAGCACTCCTGATGTATTACCTGTCGCGACTGCTTCTCCATCCCAATAAATGATGGCTTGCGATCCATTATAAGTAGCTGCAATATGATGCCAGGTATTTTGAGTCCAGGTAAGTCCTGAAGTATTCAGATTGAGACTGCCGCCTGTCGGATTTATAGACAATGTGAAATCATCCTGATTCGGATTGAAGCGCAAACTAAAATTAGATACTGCCCAAATATATCTATTACTTGCTTCCGTTGTTGTAAAGTCGGGTTTGATCCATGCACTTACCGTCATATCAGACGTCCCGTCGAGATAATTGAAACTATTCAGATTTACATAATCATCCACTCCGTCAAATTGACATCCCGTACCGTAAACTCCTTCTGCAGTACAATCCATTCCTGTCCCGTTGTCTCCTGTGGAATTGTCTCCATAGAGGGTAATATCATGAGATGTCCCTGATGAGTTGGAAAGCGTTTCTCCTTCAGCATCAACTCCTGCTTCATCCATTTTCCAGTAAGTGATCAGCCCCTGACTCAAAAAACTGTAATCAGCATTTCCTATCTGTATACTTGAGCCATGAGATCCTCCTCCCTGAAAATCCATTTTTATCTGATCGGGTGTACGTACATAAGAATAGATCCTTACTTCGTCCAGAAATCCTTTATAGAATTCAAGCTCTGCAGCAGATGAACCCAGGTAAAACGGTTGATTATTCCCCGATAAAACCATGTCATGATCCTGTTCGTTATCCGACTTCAATATTCCGTTGACATAAAAATCGATATCGTCTGAGGCATCTGAATAAGTCATAGCCACATGAGTCCATTGATTCGTCGGTATATTTGCATCAGTCGTAGCCGTGCCTTTCCATCCCGCTTGATAGTTTCCGAAATTAAGTTCATCTCCATAGAGTTGAAGATAATAGTTAGCTTCATTCGTGGAGTTCCCTTTATATACCAACGTATAATATGTACCTCCGTTGAGCGTAGTGGGTTTAATCCACAATGAAATACTAAGTTCGCTTTCAATATCAAGAGCTGCGTTGTCTGCCCGCTGTACATAATCTTCTGACCCATCAAATCTCAAACACTTTTCACTTATACAATATTCTTTTGCCTGCCATGCAGGTGCAGATGAACCGGTACCTAGAGTTCCAGTCATTCCGTTTCCGGAAGAATCATTCACGGCCGTACCGTATCCCTCATCAAATTTCCAGTATGCGACAGGATCCAAAGAACTTGCCTTAAATAAACCTATCTGTTTGTCAATAAATGCAATAATTATGAGAGCAAGAATCACACCACCCCCTGCCAATATGACAATTCTTTTCCGTTTTCGGAGAAAATCAATCATTAGTTTCTTTATTTGCTTAATCCTTACTTTCATAATAACGGTAGATTTTATTCAATAATCATCCAGTCAATTTTTCCGTTCAAAGGTGCAGGTACTGAGAACTGGAGACGGAAACCATCCGTCCGTTTCTCTATGACTGCTACATTTGTAAGCCAAGTCGGAGTTATGTTTACAGCATACTCGTCAGTATCTTTCATGCTCTCAAAATCAATATCAAGGTAAGTTGAGCTAAATACTGCAGGCACGTCAATCCCTCTAAATTGATCATTTCCCTTGATCACACCTGTTTCGATCACCAGATCACCTTCCGACATTATAAAGTTTCCGTCCGTATCTATTTTTGACTTGCCAGCCATAAACTCGATTTCTCCAAGTCCGAGATGTTGAATCTTGAGAGATCCTCCCAGCGTAGAGATAGTGGCAGCCGGTGTCGCGAGTGAGTCATCAAATCCGTTGATAGTGAGAAGTCCGTTGCTGATTTCACCTGTTACTGCAAGATTGTTTACATTGGTATCTCCGCTCACCGTCAATGCTGAAAGGGTAGCTTCATCTGACTGAAGACCGAGAACCTGACCGTCAATAAGTTCGGCTAGATACGTGCTCAAATCAGCAGAACCGGATGCCTGAATACCCGTAAATAATTGTTCAAGGAATCCTACACGATCATTCAAAGTATCGAGCGAGGCTGATGCAGATGCCTGTTCAAGCGCAGTGAGTCTTTCTTCGATGGTCACAAGTCGTGTCTCAATCTGACTGTCTTTTTCCGCCAGTGCTTCAACCTCTCCTTCAACCGCAGCCGTCCTATCAGCAATATTCTCTGTTTCTTCAGTAAGAGTATCAATAAGACTGCTTGTTACTACACCCGTATCTTCATTTACTACAAGTGCAAGCTCCTCCGTCAGTTTTGTGAGACTGCTTTGCTGACCTTCAATCTGAAGCTGCTGTTCCTGTACTGCTGAGATCAGAATCGGGGTAAATGATCCGTAAGATACAGATTTTAATCCTTTTTCATCCGTCTGTACAAATTCTGGGAACAATGTTTCAACTTCCTGGGCAATAAGTCCGAAGCGCTTATCATCATCATTTTGGGTTTTCCACTTGAATGAAACAGGTCTCAGCTGATTGAGTTTTTCAAGATTATAGATGCTTGAAAGTGTCTCAACATCTTCCTTTAATGTAGCATCAGAGGTACACGTCCAGGTAGTCGTTGTAGGATTGATCTCACAGTACCCGTCTGAATCTTGGAATCTGACCGGCGGTGCCGTCGAACCCACGATTACATGCAATGTCCGTGCAGGAGCAGTTGTCCCGATACCGACTGCAGATCCGTCTGCCCATATATTTCCGCTGTTTGCCTTCAATATAATATTTCCGGTCCCGTATGTCTCAAGTGTCAAATCATTGTTTTCAAATGCTTCACCTGAAACTATACTGAGCGGACCGTCTGATTTGACATAAGATGCAGTTTGATTAGTGAAGTACAGATCATATGCGACAGATACGTCTCCTGCAGCATTGAATGATGTCGGGACGTCTATATTCACAGCTGAAGTTGAGAATCTGGCAATATTTGTGAGAGATCCTCCGGCACTGACTCCGGCCAGAGTGAGTGTTCCATCACTTCCGATCGTGAATTTTCCGTAATTACTTGTGTCATATGACAACTGCAATCCTGCCGTGCTTCCAAAAAGTTCCAGTGACGTATTCGGTGCCGTCGTCCCGATACCGAGATATCCTGTACTGGTGAGGCGCATTCGTTCAAGGGCGGTCCCTGAACCGTCAGGGGTTGTCAAGAAAAGCATGTCTCCGGGAGTATCACTTGCGTCTCCTCCTGTACCGTGTTCTGCTGAGGCAATGACCTGAATGGTTCCGGAATCACTAAAACCTGTGTCATACCCCCTGAACTCAAGACTCCCGATGATGTCTCCGCTCTGGAGAGCACTTGCACTCGCAGCAGTTCCCCGTGCACGCTGTATCATCAACCTGGATTCGTTTGTATTGCTATACGTATCTGCACGGAGTATCGACTGCTGATCACTCACTGACCACAATCCTGATCCGTCTCCGCCTGCTCCGCCTTTCAGATAAATCAATGATGCATCAGTTGCATCTTCGATATGAAGTTCCGCTGTCGGAGCAGTTGTCCCGATACCGACTGCACCGGAAGAATTAACAAATAGTCCTGTGGTGTTCCCCGTCCCTCCTCTTATCCAGCCGGTACCGGCGACATCAAGTTTTGCTGCGGGTGCAGTTGTCCCGATACCAACAGATCCTCCGGAGCCTTCGATTGCTAAATCCCCACTTCCCACATTCTTGAATTGAACATAATCCGTATTACTTGTCCCGATACGGAGAGTATCATTTATACCCACATCATTCGCAGACAGAATTAGCCGATTACTTGAATGCCCTATAAACCCTGTATTCACAGCGCCGCTATCAAATACACTCGACGCATTACTATAACCCAAATAGACATATCGATTTAAAGAGAGGTCTCCTACCCGGAAAAGATTAGTGGCATTCCCAGTATTCACAAATAATGATCCGTCACTTTGAGTAGTCAGTGTTCTTTTAACACTGTCGCTGTAACCCAGACTCAGCTGTGCACCTGAAGAATTAACAACATCAAGTGGAGCTGTCGGGTTCGTCGTACCGATTCCCACCCAACCCGTATTTTTTACAATAAACGGTGCAGTACTTCCAACTATATGTATCAATCCGCTCGGAGCAGTTGTCCCTATACCGACATATCCGTTGGTATTGATACTCAGGAACGGATTTGTACCTTTCACGTCTCCGTCTCCAATGGCGAATATATCATCATCGTCATTACCTGCGTCATCAATGATACCCATCCAGAAATCAGTATCCGTAGATGTTCGTGTGTCAAACACGAAACTGGTATCCGTCCCCGTCAACCACCCTGTTCCCGTTCCGGTAAGATCAAACACGATATTTCCCGTTCCGTATGTTTTCAGCGTGAGGTTGTTGTTTTCAAACAATTCTCCTGATTCGATAGTTAGTGGTCCGAGTGACTTGATGTACGATGCCGTTTGATTGGTGAACTGAAGATCATTTGCAATACTGACATCTCCTGTTGCATTGAATGATGTTGGGACATCGATGTTGATTCCAGTTGTTGCAAATCGGGCAATGTTGGTAAGTGAACCTCCGGCACTGACTCCGGCCAGAGTGAGTGTTCCATCACTTCCGATCGTGAATTTTCCGTAATTACTCGTATCATAAGAAAGCTGGAATCCGGCACTTGTACCGAACAGTTCAAGAGACGTACTAGGTGCAGTCGTCCCAATACCGAGTCTGTTTGACGTATCATTCCAGAAGAAATTCGCAGCATCTTGTGTCATGTAGGAAGCATTTCCGAACATTATTCCGCCGTTTGTTACCGTCGTGCCGTCAAGATAATTCAGTTCTGTTGCCGTTGCAGTAATTTGAGTTCCTCCGATATACAGACTTGTAAAGTTACCACTGCCGTTGACATCGAGGGTGTATCCCGGTGCCGTTGTCCCGATTCCGAGATAACCTTCATCTGTCAGTCTCATTTTCTCTGTCAATGTCTGAAGTGTCGTCCCACTCGCACCTACATCTGACGTTTTAAAGATGATATCTCCACCGTCAGCATTTCCTGATCCTTTTCCACCTGCAAGAATTATGTTCGCTCCGGCAATATCTGTGCCATCACCACCCGTACCGTTTATGGTTGCATCAAAAGGTGTACTATCGGTAACGCCTGAACCAAAATATATATCGGTTATTTGACTATTATTATATTTTGCGCCAACCACGAATTGATTATTTGCTGTTGCTTCTGCTGAGTAACCAAGCGCGATTGAATATGATACATCGCCGCCTACTACATTTGCATTGGTACCTACCAACGTATTGTAATCTCCGCTCGTAACATTCGTTCCTGATTCCATACCGAGTGATAGATTTGATATTCCGCTTTCAATATTGCTCAGTGCACTCTGACCAAAGCCCATATTTCCGGCAGCCGTGTTATTAAGAGTTCCATATCCGGCGTTGGCTCCGATATAGTAATTGTTCCCACTGTTATTATTGTATCCGGCATATGAACCAATCAATATATTGCTCGCCTCACTGGTGTTCAAATATCCTGAGTTGTAACCAATCATTACAGAGTATGTTCCGGTGGTTACTGAATTTCCAGCATTCGATCCAATCAACGTATTGTAGTTACCCCCTGTAGTAAGGGCAGTCCCGGCTCCGTATCCAATAACGAGAGAGTCAGTATTCACAACATCGAGTATTTTACTATTCCCGAGTTTATAGTACGTAGAAGTATCAATTTCCCCTGCAACATCAAGAGAGTCTCCCGGTGCCGTGGTACCGATTCCCACATAACCTGATGCATTGATACTCATGAACGGATTAGCGCCAGGTGTATTTCCTCCTCCGATAGCAAAAATGTCGTCATCGTCATTTCCGGCATCATCGATAATCCCCGTCCAGAAATCTGTATCTGATGATGATTTTGTATTAAAGATAATACTGGTATCAACTCCCGACAGTTCAAATGAACCTGTCCCCTGGAAATCGGCAACAATATTTCCGGCGTTGTATGTTTGTAATACCAGGCTATTACTTTCAAAGCTTTCACCAACTTGGATATATAACGGAGCATTTGTTTTTATATAACTCGCCGTTTGATCAGTAAACTGAAGGTCATTTGCGATACTGACATCTCCCGTCGCATTGAATGATGTCGGGACATCGATATTTACTCCTGTTGTTGAGAATCGTGCAATATTCGTGAGTGAACCTCCGGCACTGACTCCCGCCAGAGTGAGTGTCCCATCATTTCCGATCGTGAACTTTCCGTAATTACTTGAGTCATATGAAAGCTGGAATCCTGCACTTGTGCCGAATAGTTCAAGAGACGTACTTGGAGCAGTGGTACCGATTCCAAGATAATTACTGCTGTCATTCCAGAAGAAATTTGCAGCATCCTGTGTGAAGTTAGCCCCATTGCCGAACACAATTCCTCCGTTCGTGACCGTTGAATTATCAAGATAATTCAATTCTGCAGTTGAAATGGTAGCCCCTGAAAGAATATTCAATTCTGTTGCTGTTGCTGAGATTTGGGTTCCTCCGATATACAGACTTGTAAAGTTTCCGCTGCCGTTGACATCCAGGTTGTATCCCGGGGCTGTTGTACCGATTCCGAGTCTTCCTTCATCAGTCAATCTCATCTTTTCAGTAAGGGACTGCAACGTTGTCCCGGACGAACCGACATCGGAAGTCTTAAAAATAATATCTCCGCCGTCTGCATTACCTGTTGCTTTACCGCCTGCGAGAATCATATTTGCTCCGGTAATGTCTGTACCTGATCCTCCTGTGGCGTTTAATGTTATGTCATTCGGGGTGGCACTTACTACTCCCCGACCGAAATACGCATCATTAATATATCCGTTTGCATTATTTCCACCCACGAGGAATTGGTTTGATGCTGTGGCCGAAGCAGAGTAACCCAACACTATGGAAGAATTGTATGCCGAACTTGAATTTGATCCAATAAGAGTATTATAATTACCGGCCGAGTTTACATTTGAATAGGCACCAAGCATGACATTATCGTTACCTGACGAATTTCCCCCACCTGCCGAATACCCGAGAGCTACATTATAACTTGCTGTAGATCCTACACCTGCCCACGAACCTCCAATAAAGTTGTTGTGGCCTGTTGTGAGAGCTCCTCCTGTATCATTCCCTATTAAGACGTTTTGGTATCCGCTGGTTACAGCAGTTCCTGCCCAAGCACCGATAAAGGTATTCTGATCTCCGCTCGTGCTATTTATGCTTGTGCCGGCACCTTGACCGACAAGGGTGAGTTGATTTGCCCCAGAGGGTGCAGTTGAACCTGCATCCAATCCCACTAATACATTTTCACCTGATGAACTGGCAGATAGTACCGTAGTTCCTCCAATTCTGTATACAGAAGATACATTAATGTCTCCTGAGACATCCAGTTTGTACCCCGGTGCTGTTGTACCAATTCCGAGTTTACCCCTGTTGTTGAGAACCGTGCAATATTCGTGAGTGATCCACCTGCACTGACGCCGGCAAGGGTGAGAGTGCCATCATTTCCGATCGTGAATTTTCCGTAGTTACTGGCGTCGTATGACATCTGGAATCCAGCTGTTGTACCAAATAGATCAAGTGTAGCACTTGGTGCAGTTGTACCGATACCCAGATAATTGCTGCTGTCGTTCCAGAAGAAATTTGCGGCATCCTGTGTGAAGTTAGATCCATTGCCGAACACAATTCCTCCGTTCGTGACTGTTGAATTATCAAGGTAATTCAGCTCTGCTGTTGAAATAGTAGCCCCTGAAAGAATATTCAATTCTGTTGCTGTCGCTGAAATTTGGGTTCCTCCGACATAAATACTATTGAAATTTGCACTCCCTGCTACATTCAGAGCGTATGTGCCTACCTCAGTTGTTCCGATCCCGACATTCCCGGTAAAGTCAGCATTGCCGACAACGGACAAAGGATTATACGGAGCAGTAGTCCCTATACCGACTTTCCCATCAGATTTCACACTTAGAACATTGCCAGAAGTATTATTCAGATTTAAAATGTCACCGGAACCTTTCTGTAAAATATTCAACGCAGTCAGTGAAGACGAAACTCCGATCCCTGTATTGCCTTTAACATCTAATCCTCCTCCAAAAGATACGTCTCCTCCGACGGTCAGGTTCTGAGCGATATCCGCATTATCGGTTACATTTAGTTTATTTGTTTGGATCACTCCTGCATACATTGCAGGAGTCTCCATTCCACTGATATTGAGTACTTCTATATCAAACTGGTTGGCATAATATGCGTATCTTCCGGCAAGTGAAATACTCTTTCCGCTATAGGTTCCCGTAACACGTGATCCTACTACTGAAGGACTAGCCGGATTAGTTATATCCCAAATACGGAATTCATCATTTGCAAGACCGGCACTGTAAGCATAGTTTCCAGCGATTGCAAATGATCGAGCGTTTCCACTGCTTATATATACCATTGCGGGACTGGCCGGATTACTGATATTCACAATGGCATAGACTCCTGCTGAGACATAAGCATATCTTCCTGATACGACAACATCATAAACAGTTACCCCCGGATTATAAGCGCCTACAGACGTTGGACTCGCAACATCACTAATGTCAAGAATCCTCATTGTAGTCCCGTCTGCAAGATAAGCGTATTTGCCGGATACATATACTTTTACAGTTGTGGCCCCACTGGAGTATGTTCCGACAAGTTGTGGATTAGCCGGATCAGATATGTTAAATATTTTTAGTCCGCTCGCACCGTCCGCGACATATGCAAACTGTCCAGATACATATACACCTTGAGCATCTGTAGTATCGTAAGTACCGACACTGACAGGGTTACTGCTATTTGTAATATCAACTATGATCAATCCGCTATCCGATGCAGCGAGATATGCATATTTTCCAGAAATAAACACATCTTCGACCGATGTTGTCCCCGTTGAATAATAACCTAAAGAAGCCGGACTTGATGGCCTAGAAATATCATAAATTCGCAACCCTCCATTATTTATCCCGTAATTATCGGATCCAATATATAAGAATTTTCCGTATGTAACAACTTTTTTTATTACACCGACACTGCCGATCGTACTAACAACGTCAGGGTTATAGCTTGATTTTTGAACTATATTCCCTCCTGCTATGAGTAATTTTTCTGTTGGAGCGGTTGTGCCAATCCCCACATTACCGCTTGCATTCACGAATAACCCCGATGTCCCTCCAGCGGTACCTCGGAGCCAGGATGTGCCGGCCACATCCAGAGTGGAAACTGGAGCAGTAGTCCCTATACCCATTCTCCCCGTATCGGTAATGGCCAAGCTGGTAAAGTTTATGGGGTTGATATAAGTTGTCTGATCCTGCCACATTCCTGCTTCTCCATTTGCAAGATCTTTTACCTGCTGATCCAGGGCATCAATACTGGCCGTAAATGTTTGACCGTCAGTTATGTAGTTATCTTCAGTATAGGTACGATTACCAAGCGTTGCGCTTCCATAACTATAAAGTTCACTACCGCTTACTATTCGGATATCACCGTTGACATCGAGAGCGTATGCAGGAGTAGTCGTTCCGATCCCGACATACCCATCCTTTGTAATCTCCAAACTATCACCATTATTTGTAGTAAACCTAAATCCTCCTACTGTGCCATCTGTTGACGAGAAACTGATTCTTCGCGGAGAAGTAATAGACATGTTTCCTGTTGCGGAAGTATTTCTGATATTCGCCGTATTTTGATTAAAGTCCAGATAGGTATTTGCTCCTGTACCCGTATATAAGTTGATTCTTTCAGTACTGCCTTCTATGAGGCTAATTCCGTGTGCTGACGTCTGCCCGCCTTGAAGGAGCTGAAGCTTTGCGGTCGGATTTGTCGTACCGATGCCGATATTCCCGCCAGTCTGGTAAAACACACTATTTGCCAGGTTCGAACCGTCATAGTATGGTAAATATCCTGACGTAAGAGATGTGATAAGCGCATCATTACTGCTATTTTGATCCCAGGCAGAAAGTTGTGCTGATACATTGTTTGTATCAAGAAGTGTCCCTGATCTACCTGAAAGCAGATTCAGTTCAGTGGCAGTTGCACTAACTTGAGATCCCGCCAAATACAATGAAGTGGTATTTAATGACCCATTAATATTTAAAGCGTATGTACTCGTAGAAGTGGTTCCGATTCCGACATTGTTTGCAATAAATACATCTCCCTCGTCAAAGTATCCTGCCCAGGCCTTTCCTCCGCCAGTATCATATGCGGCTGCATATATCCCGTATGCTTCTTCCATATTCGGAGTTTCTGCCAGGAACATTCCGCCATATGTAGCATTTGAAGATGCACCGGCTCCATAGGCATTTGCGTAAACTCCGATAGAATATCCTGTTGAAGAAGTTGTATTAGTATAGAATCCGTAAGCATTTGCACCTGCCTCTACATCTGCTTGAAATCCGGTAGAGTATTTACCAGCTGATGGATTTGTGACTACCACCTGGCCGATAGAGTCACCTAATGCATTAGTAATTTCAGTATAACCCCCATAAGTAAATGATACTGTGTCAGTATCCATCACAATATTAAATCCTCTGGTAAGCGTCGAATTAGAGATATCAAGTTTATATGCCGGATTTGTTGTACCGATGCCGAGATTCCCTCCTGATTGATATAGAGTGCTATTTGCAAGATTAGTTCCATCATAGTATGGTAAATATCCTGACGTAAGAGATGTAATAAGTGCATCATTGCTGCTGTTTTGGTCCCAGGCTGAAAGCTGTGTTGCCACATTATTCGTATCAAGTAACGTCCCGGACCTCCCATCCAACAAATTGAATTCAGATGCAGAGAGTGTAAGGTTTACCCCGTCCAGCAGATTCAATTCAGAAGCTGTTGATGTCACTTGAGTATCGCCAAGATAAAGAGACGATGCATTTAATGACCCGCCGACATTTAACTTATATGTGCCTGTCGATGTCGTCCCTATACCGAGATTCCCCGTACTGTTGTTGATATAGAGATATTCATATGATCCGTCATAGAGACGTGTCGGCTGTGATATTGCTCCTCCCAGACTGAACGTGGTACTCGCAAGACTAAGGCCGCTTCCTGCGGAATAGGTTGTATCATTATCCGTTCCAGTGATTGTCAGTGTATCTCCTGATATTGAAGTTGTGATACTTCCTGAACCGTTGATCGTCAGTGTGTCCCCTGCAGTATTAGCAGTTGTACTGCCGCTGTCTGCGGTAAATGTGGTGAAGACATCTATTGTTACTCCCGCAATTTCATTATCAATATATGATTTAATGGCAAGTTGAGTAGCAAGTGCGGTGTCAACTGCTCCTGACCAATCAGTGCCTGTACCGGATACGATACTGGTGATCGAAGGTGTTGCTCCCCCAATCTGTAGCCCAGCAAACTGTACCGTATCACTGGTCCTCACATTCTGATCCATCGCATACAACTCATTTGCTCCCTGTCCAGTATTGATGGTCGTAAATGTCGCTGCGTCTGTTGTAGAAAGACTTTGATTGAGGGACCCTAAGTATCCCCATTGAGTACTGCTGATTGTTGTCACTCCGATATTCTCAAGCTGATCTACCTCCCCTGATGTTAGCGCCGAAAGTCCGATCGTCGTATACAATGTATCCAAATTCGATCCGTCTGTTGATACATCTCTCCCGTCTACCGTCCCCGATACTGCAATATCTCCCGTCACATCCAATTCCTCAGTAGGTGCCGTATTCCCAATACCTACCTTATCTGTTACCACAGCAGGATACACATATCCGCTCCCTGTATTCCTCCCCCAGTAATTTGTACCAAGTGATGCTGCATCTACCCAGTTGAACTTACTGTTCCCGTTGTTATACGTCAAAACCTGTCCGTCCCCCGGTGTCTGACCGTTGTCATCTACATCCGTAGGCAGAACTGACCCATCTGTGATCTCTCCCGTCTCAATGGTCTGACCGAGGAATGAAGTATTGGCATTGTAGCCCTGCACTGTTGATCCGATATCGGTTGTTATCAGATCATTTGAACTATCCTGATCCCAGGCTGATAGTTGTGTAACTACATTGTTTGTATCCAGTAATGTCCCTGATCTCCCCGACAGCAAATTGATCTCTGTAGCCGTTGCATTAACTTGTGTACCTGCCAGATAAAGGGTTGTAGTGTTTAAAGATCCGCTTACATTTACTTTATAAGTACCGGTTACAGTAGTTCCTATTCCAATATTTCCTCCGGATTCATAGAGGATAGAGTTTTCAACATTATATTGATCCGTAAATTTTGCTAAGTAGCCTGTTCCTCCGGTACTGGCTACCCCTCCTCCTGCACCGCCTGCACAAGAATCTCCGGTCGTACATATTCTGTAACTCCCCCAATAAAGACTTGCACTCGGAGCCGTTCCAGCTGAAATCGTATTCAACGTATCGGATATTCCCCCACTTGCACCAAGCCTGATTGCTCCCTGGACATCAAGAGCCGCGACGGGAGAAGTGGTTCCGATTCCGACATAAGAACTGAGCAACGAAATTCTATCTATGGTGTCATTGAAAAATTCTATTCGGGCAGCTGATGAAGCTGTGTTTCCGAGACCGAGAACACCGGATGAAGTGAAATACAATTCGGAACCGGGTGTTCCGCTCGTGAATGCATCACCTGACGTAATATTTCCTACTGCTGAAATCGATGAACTTCCAACTCCGCCGATAGCACTATCCAAATCTTCAAGAACTGATTGCAAATCCGAAGCGCTGCTGCTTGAAATACTTGAGCTGTCAACTCCGATAAGTCCTGCACCCGAGATTGAACTTAAAGCCGTTGTCCCGATATACAAGTCACTCCCGCTTGCAATTCGAATATCTCCTGACACATCCAGTTTATACCCCGGAGCTGTGTTCCCTATCCCTACATATCCTGTTGCTTCATCAAGGAATAATAGTTCATTAGAACCGTCGTTTGAAATTCTGATATTCCCCTGTCCGGCATTCATGAGAATTGAGTTGCCTGCTTCATACGCTTCCTGAAGCGTGGTTGAGGCTCCGCTAATATCCGTCCAGGAAGAACCGTTAAATATTTTTACTTTATTAACGTCCGTATCATATGCTAAATACCCTTCTCCCGCTGATGGAATATTTGAAGCAAGATTGGCTGAAGTCGCATTCGGTAATCTCAATCCCTGAGGAGCAGTTGAACCATAGTCAATAGAGGACAAGTCCAGGAATGCTCCGGATGCAAACGTCAAAGTACTGGCAAAATCACTAGTGGTAATTGTTCCGTCCGTAATCTCACTGCTTTCAATAGTCTGCCCGAGGAATGAAGTATTTACGTTATAACCTTGTACGGTTACTCCTATATCCGTTGTTATCAGATCATTTGAACTATCCTGGTCCCATGCTGATAACTGTGTAGCTACATTATTGGTGTCAAGCAATGTCCCGGACCTGCCGTCCAGTAAATTAAATTCACCTGCTGTTAATGTAAGATTTACTCCATCAAGCAAATTCAATTCTGAAGCATTGGAAGTTACTTGACTGCCAGTCAAATAAAGACTTGATGTATTCAAAGATCCACTAACGTTTAATTTGTAAGTACTTGTCGTTGTTGTACCGATTCCAACATTTCCCGTACTGGTGTTCATGTACAGATACTCGTATGACCCATCGTATAGTCGTGTACTTTGATTTAAAGCACCGCCAAGCGTGACAGTATTTCCTGACTCAGAAAGTCCGTTTTCAAAGGTATATGCTGCTCCTCCGATCTGTGCATCAACATATGATTTGATGGCAAGTTGAGTAGCAAGTGCCGTATCAACAGCTCCTGACCAGTCTGTTCCCGTTCCCGATACAATACTGGTGATATTCGGCGTTGCTCCTCCGATCTGCAGTCCTGCAAACTGCACCGTATCTGATGTTCGGACATTCTGATCCATCGCATACAACTCATATGCTCCCTGTCCCGTGTTGATAGTCGTAAATGTAACGGCATCCGTGGTACTTACACTCTGATTAAGTGACCCAAGATATCCCCACTGGGTACTGCTGATTGTTGTGGCTCCGATGTTCTCAAGCTGATCTACTTCTCCACTCGTTAATGCCGAAAGTCCGATTGTCGTGTAGAGCGTGTCAAGATTTGATCCGTCAGTTGAAACATCACGTCCGTCTACGGTACCTGATACTGATATGTTTCCCTGAACATCTAACATCTCTGCGGGTGTCGAAGTCCCAATTCCAACCCTGTCCGTCACGACCGCAGGATACACATACCCGCTCCCGGAATTCCTCCCCCAGTAATTCGTCCCGAGAATTGCAGGATCGACAAACTCAAGTCCCGTACCTCCCGCATTCACCCGTACGACTCTTGATCCTTGTCCTGAATAACTTGAAGGAGTATCGCTCAATCCTGTAAAAGCCGTTACATCATCGGCAGCATTCTGATCCCAGGCTGAAAGCTGTGCTGCGACATTGTTTGTGTCAAGAAGAGTTCCGGTACGGCCGGTCAATAGATTTATCTCATTTGCCGAAGCAGTTACTTGGGTACCTGAGAGATACAAAGTATTTGTATTCGTTGCGCCATTGACAGTCAAAGCATATGAGCCTGAGGGAGCCGTACCTATACCGATATTGCTTGCAAGGTCTACATCAATCACGCCAGAGCTATTTTCAGAAAGGTTAAAATTATTTACGAAATTGATCGTATCAAACTGCGAGTCAGCAGAACCTTCAGGGACGGAACCGTCCTGCTGTACGTCCACAACTCCAGATACACCGGAGGAATCCGGGCTACAGGTCCACCGTGAAGTTGTCGAATTCCATTTTAAAACCTCACCGTTTGAACAGCCTCGGATAAGACCTATCTGATTATTTAAGATCTCAAAACCTGAGACGGAACTTGTTGTCGGTGAAGTTCCGGATGTAATAAGCGGCAGCGCATTCGGATTCAGCATACCGTTTGCTAATGTGATTTGCTGTGTTCCTGAACCCGCATAAATCACACCATCGACAACGACATCTCCACCTGAAAAGACGAACCTATCAGAATCCGAGTAAGATAAAGTCCCCCAATTTGAACCGTCTGATGCCTTGAAATAGAGAGATGGTGTATTCGCATCATTTGCTCCGTCCCCCAAGTACAGAATATTCTGATCAATATCTATACCGAACGGAGAACTTGCTGGAGTTGTCCCTCCCAATGAGAAATCTGCTGTTGAATAGTTATTCGGATAAATAACATCAGAAGCAATGGTCCATTTGGAAGAGCCTGATCCCATTGCAGCAGACATATTTTCAAGAACTGTCTGCAGATCTCCTGAAGCTGACTGTGAAATATTAGTGCCGTCTACGCCAATTAAAGATGCTCCTGAAGAAGATCCAATACTTCCCAACTGCACATTGCCGATATAAAAATCGGACCCGGCAGCAATACGGATATTTCCGCTTGCGTCTACCGAGAAGTTATCAAAAGTTATTGTTGCATTGGTACCAGTAAGATAACCGCCCGCCGTTAAGTCTATTCCCGTTACCGTATCTATGACATCCTGAAGATTAAATGTTAATTCATTTGCAGCCGACCGCGTAACGGTAATGTCGTCTCCGCTTACGAAATTAACAGATGAACCGTCCTCGATATTGTCGTAACTTACTCCATCTACTTCTGTGGTCCAATATGAATAGCCCGATTGTGAACTTGCAATGGTTACTTTTTTACCGTCTACAGTCAGCGTAATACCGCTTCCCTGCTCGAATGTTAACGTGTCCGTATTGCTTGATGCAGTAATCGTATTTGAACCAACCTTGATATTCTTAAAAATTTGCTGTGCCGAGCCTGGATCGATATTGGTTATCAAAGGGTTTTGTGTCCTGCCGGCAATACTGATACCCTCTCCTGCTTCGATCCCATACAGGACATTTGATGCCGTAATTCTACCTGTCCCCAAATCCAGATTCTGCCCTCGTGCATCAATATCATCTAAAAATACTGAGGGACCATTCACCTGTAAATCTTCGATTTTTACTGTAGAGCGGAAATCCCACCCGATATTACTAATGATGGAACGGGCTAAACGGCTTGATTCAGCTGCAAGCACATTCATGTCATCCGTTTCAGAAATATTGCCCTCTTTTTCACCCAGCGTCTTTTCTGATTTCGCCTGATACCTGTCCGACATAATAGATTTCACAGCAGGATAAGTAACGACAGCCGCAGCCGTAACTATCATAAGTAAAACAGCTAATGACAATACAGCAGCACGTTTAAAAATAAAGTCAACTACCGGGTAATTCTCTTTCTGAATAGCTTGTTTTGAAGTAATGCTGTAAATATGCTCCTGACTTTTTTGTTTTTTTATTGCATTAACTTGATTTTTGTATTCTTTCGCTTTAGGAACATCGCTCAACGCAAATTTACGATACCCCGACGGAGTACGAACTGAAGTAAAAACTTTTTCCTCTTCCCATCGTCGAACTGTAGATGAAGATACACCTACCAGGTGTGCAAATTCTTTTGGAGACAGGTTGTAATCCTTTTGTTCAGTCGACATAAAAAGTTTGGTATATGTTTTCATTAAAACACAAAACAAACTATGATGTCCAGTGCAAATAAGGCTTTTTTAGGCCTGATTGTTAACATTATTAATTAAATTGCAGTATTTTTGGGACTTTGTTCAACTATTTTGAAAATTGTTAAATCCTTTCTTTATGCCCTAAATTATATTTCGTACTCTTATTAATACGTTGCTTCACTCCTATGATACGTACGCAAAATTACGGGGCAAAATCTATCAATTTAGGGCTCTAGAAGGTTATAAAGAAGAATTTATCAGATACAGTCTATCAACCTATTCTCACTCCTTAACATCATACTTAATTTTCTCAAATATTTATACGTATTTAATATGTAATTCATCCAGGAATACACATCTCTTCTTCATGAACCGTCAGACAATAACGATGATATACGCAAGCACCACTGCAAGCGCAACTAGGAGTACAGTAAAAAAGGAGTTCATTATAATGCCTATCATAATCGTTCTCTTTGCGAGAGGGTTCCTTCCTAATGCTTCTACACCCCGAAGCGCTATTCGACCGAAAAGGAGAAACCCGCTGATAAATGCTATTGCAACAACGACCGTTGCAAGTGTATACCTGAAAATGGGTGAAGTCCCTGCCAATCCTCCTGAACCTAGCCCGAAAATTTCGGAGACTGACCGTTTCAGAGTACTGACCATGCCCTGATCTGACAAACCGATACTATCTGCAGAAAAGGTGTCTCCTAATGTAGTAAAACGAATATCTATCAATCCTCTGATCAGCGCGCTCTCCTGAGGATTCAATGGTTTAAATGATTCTGTAGCGACTGCAACAATGATTCCATCTTTATCCGCCTTCATGGCTTGCCCGGGGGTACTTGATGCAGTCAAAAGGTCTCCCACCTCAATGGGTCCGGTTTCACCGTTAACTAATATCTTTGTTTCTCCTTTATTGATCATCAATGTGTCAGCCAATGCTGAATTTTCCTCTTCAACAATAATGTCCGCTTGTTCTACAACTACTCCTACCATTTTAGAATCATATGGCTTATCACTTAGACGGTATTTATTGTTTTCAAAAGAGACTATGGATCCGATAGGAGGTTTTTGGGTGAGGACAATATTAGTGGCCGCTGTAAAAGGCACATACGAATATACTTGCCGAGGATTCATGCTTGTACCTAGGATGAGAATACTTGCTGATAAAAAAATGGAATAAGTATATTTTGATATTGACATCTACATTCATTAAATCACGAAAGGCTATTCTCCGTCAAATTAAGATAAAAAAAAGGTACCCTGCTGTCGCAGACAGCAGGGTACCACTAGGTTCAAGTTTACGGTTCAACGTTTGCTTCCGGTGAAGCCTCTTCAGGTAACTCTATCTTTTCTTCAAGATTTGTCGCCGGAGGTGAGGGTAAAACCAATTCTGCAGGTGACGGTGTAGGGCTCGGAGCTACAGTTTGTTCTCCTTCTTCTCCACTCTGCTGCGCTGCCTGCTGTTCAAGAGCCTCCTGATATTTCGCCTTGAAATCTTCAAGCGTGCTTTGTGCAGCCTTATAATCTTCCTGCTGTGTCGCAGGATCTATCAGCCCTACTACAATCTGCATTTGGTCAACTGCAGGTCCGTAAAGGCCTTTTTGATAGTATGTCCATGCAAGGTTGTAGTGAGCGTTCGCCCAATCCGGTTTCAATGATACAGCCTGTTCAAACATCTTCTGGGATTCATCGTAGTTCTGGAAAAGATAATATATTCCCCCCAGATCGAGTCTCAAGACAGGGTTACGGGGATCCAGAACAATTGCTTGCTGATAAGCAGACACTGCCCATACAGGAGCGTTTTCAGCGACATTCACAATCTGTCGATAAACACCTGCAAGTGTTTGCCAGTTCGTCACTTTCAAAGGATTCAGTGAAACTGCTGTTTTTGCCTCAACGATTGATGCCTGTATTGCCTGAGCAATAGTTTGTCTATCCTGATCAGTCAATGAGTCCTGTTCTTTTGCAGCTATATTATTGGCTACTAACAGATTAGTTTGAGCAAATTGTCTATGGAATTCTTCGCTTGCACTATTGTATTGCAGTGCTTTGACCTGATTCTCATAGAGCTGCTGAAGACTATTTGAGGCTACTCCGTCAAGAGATTTCTTGAAGTAATATTCAGCCATAAAGTGTCGTCCCAGGAAATACACTGTACTACCGAGTACCAGGAGACAGAGAACAATCATTCCGATAAATATTGGCATAAGCCCGGTCAAGTCAATAATATATTCTTCCTGTGATGATTTCTTGTGCAGGTCAGCGGCCATCAGTGCCAAACTGAGGAAGAACATAAAGAAAGAAATGATCGAAGGAGGAAGGATCAGCATGATTATCAGCGAGATCACAAACAGAGCTGCGGTCTCGATTTTTACATCTTTTATTCTCTTGAAAAAAAGTGAAACAAGCAGTGTAAACCCGACTAACCCTAAGATCCCATTTTCTGTCAATATGTGCAATAATACCGAACGTGAGGTATTGAATGAATTCACCTGCCACAGATCAGTCAGGTTGTAATTTATTGAACGAACCTGAGTGAATAGTGTTGCAAAATTGTCGACACCTACTCCGAATAATGCTGTCATCGGGTTCTTCAA
>CAZDDM010000008.1:0-39952 GCA_964504235.1 uncultured Gammaproteobacteria bacterium | reverse complement strand
TCACTTCCGAACAAATTGGGCTACAAGCGAAACAATTAATTTTTTTAACTAATAATGAGCGCAGTAATCAAAATTGGCTCTTTCGTAACTGCCATCTATTAAAGTGCTGGCTTTATGAAAGGCAAATTTTCGGTTACGAGCGAATATTTGTTTCCTGATCAGCCGGATGTCGGAAAGTTCAGGATGACACATAATCTCAACTGGTAACTGCACCTTTTGACGCACTGGAAACTAATTTTGCATACTTTGCCAATATTCCTCTCTTATATCGGGATGCAGGTTTCTTCCAACTCTTTTTCCTCTTTTGCATCTCCTTTGCATCAACGAGAATATTAATTTCACGTTTATCAACATCAATATCGATAATATCTCCTTCCTTGATCATGGCAATCGGACCGCCGTCCGCTGCTTCCGGCGCTATATGCCCGACCATAATACCGTGTGTTCCTCCCGAGAACCGTCCGTCAGTAATCAACGCCACATCCTTACCAAGACCTGCCCCCATAAGAGCAGCCGACGGTGAAAGCATTTCTCTCATTCCAGGACCGCCTTTGGGTCCTTCATAACGAATGACAATGACGTCTCCGTGGCTGATCTTTCCGTCAAGAATGGCATTCATAGCGTCATCTTCACATTCAAATACCCTTGCCGGTCCCTTGTGCTGTTTGATCATTTTCCCTGAAAGTTTCATTACTGCGCCCTCTTCAGACATATCCCCTTTCATAATCGCCAGATGATGACCCGGTGGTGAGAATGGCTTATCGAGTGACGAAATAATATTCTGGTTTTCAGGACGATCCGGGACATCTCTCAGATTATCCTCAATAGTTTTTCCTGTGACGGTCAGACAATCACCATGCAACAAACTTGCATCAAGAAGCATTTTCATTACCATCGGTATGCCACCGATTTTATCAAGATGCTCCATCATATACTCTCCTGACGGACTAAAGTTACCGATTAAGGGCACCTTTTTACCGATTTTTTCAAAATCATCAATCGAAAGCTTTACATCAGCTTCATGTGCGAGAGCCAGCAAGTGAAGAACGGCATTTGTAGATCCTCCCAATGCCTGTACTACCACAATTGCATTCTCAAAAGCCTCTCGTGTCATAATATCACGTGTCCTAATACCTTTTTTCATCATGTTAAATAATGCTTCCACGGTTTTTGCCACATCTTCTGCTTTTTTTTCGGATATACGCCCCATCCTGTTCATCGCGGGATGCGAGGCACTTCCCGGGACAGACATTCCCATTGCTTCAATGGCACTTGCCATTGTATTTGCCGTATACATTCCTCCGCATGCACCGGCACACGGACAGGATCGGGTTTCAATTTCATGAAACTCCTGCTCATTCATCTTTCCTGCTGAATATGCACCGACTGCTTCAAAAACGCTGACAATATTTAAATCACGTTCTTTATATGTTCCAGGAAGAATTGTTCCTCCATACAATGTAATCCCTATAGAGTTATTGCGAGCCAGTGGCATCAATGATGCCGGAATTGTTTTATCGCACCCGGAAAAGGCAATAGTACCATCAGCAAAATATGCTTCAGACATCATCTCAATAGAATCTGCGATCCATTCACGTGATACGAGCGAGTATTTCATTCCTTCCGTGCCCATCGTCTCGCCGTCTGTGACAACCGGCGTTCCGAACATATAAGGCTTACCGTCACATTTTGAGACCTCAGCTTCTGCAATACGGGCAAGCTCATCAATATGAGCATTACACGGACCCACATCCGTATACGGAGCGGCAATACAAATCAGCGGTTTTTCAAAATCATCAGTATCGTATCCGACGGCACGCATCATCGCCCGGGCGGGAGCTCTCTTCACCCACGATCCTTCTCCCGGACGGCTTGTCAACTTCTCACTTCTTCCTTTCAATTCGGGTTGTTCATTGTGACAGCAGCAGCCGTCTCCGCATGTTTTTGACATAGGTTTTTAAATATTTATAATCGTCAGCTTCATTTACTGAGCGCAGTAACCAAAATTTGCGCTGAGGTGGATGTTCGAGCTTGTCAAGATTTGGCGAGTTCACCTCTAGCAAATTTTCGGTTACAAGCGAAACTTTATTAAAAACTATACAAGATACTCATATAGCATATCCTGTTCCGTCAGCTTCCGGTACTTCAATTCAATCGCATCCATCCGCTCCATCAAGGGCTTCAAATCCGATTTATCTTTAAGTTCAATCCCGACCAGCGCCGGAGCTTTTTCCTTATTTGTTTTTTTGATATACTCAAACCGTACAATATCGTCATTCGGGCCGAGTGCCTCGTCAAGCATCCGTTTCAGCTGACCAGGCTTCTGAGCAAACTCGACAATAAAATAATGCTTTCTTCCCTGATACACCAGACTTTTTTCCATAATTTCCGGATAGCGCAAAATGTCGTTATTTCCTCCGCTCAACACACACACAACCGTTTTCCCTTCGATCTTTTCCGCAAGATAATCAAGTGCAGAGATTGAAAGAGCGCCTGCCGGCTCCGAAACAATCCCTTCATTCTGGTACAGTTCGATCATGGTCGTACAATCTTTCCCTTCCGGAACAAGCACGATATCATCAACATATTTTTTTGCGATTTCAAAAGTTAGATTTCCGACAGTCCTTACAGCCGCTCCGTCTACAAACGTATCGATTGTATCGAGTGTCACGATTGTATTCTGCTTCATGGATTCAAACATCCCGGGTGCTCCTTCCGGTTCGACACCGACAACCCGAATATGCTGATTTTTTTCCTTCAAAAAAGTTGAAATACCGGATATAAGTCCCCCTCCCCCAATAGCAGAAAGCACAAAATCAACCTCTCCTTTGAGTTCTTCATACAGTTCTTTTCCCACAGTTCCCTGACCGGCAATTGTCATCGGGTCATTGAAAGGATGGACATATGCTGCATTATTTTCTTTGGCAAAAACCTGTGACGCAATACTGGCATCGTCAAACGTCGTACCGACCAATTTGATATCGACATATCCGTCACCGAACTGCTGGACTTTTTCAATCTTCTGATTCGGCGTGACTACCGGCATAAAAATGGTCCCGTGAACCTTCAACGCATTACAACTATAAGCAACACCCTGGGCATGATTCCCGGCACTTGCGCAAACAACACCGTTCTCCCTTTGTTTTGCTGTCATTGAAGCCATTTTATTATATGCCCCCCGGATCTTAAAAGACCGCACCTCCTGCAAATCTTCCCGTTTTATGTACACGTTAGCGTTATATTTCTTTGATAAGCGGGCAGAGTACTGCAAAGGCGTTTTCTGTGCAACCCCTTTCAGCCTTTTTGCCGCTTCTTCAATTTCTTTTACTGTGATTTTCATAGAGCTTTTTGGTTCAATGAGCGCAGTAATCAAAATTTGTGCAGAGGTGGATGTTCGAGCTCACAACTTTTGGCGAGTTCACCTCTAACAAATTTTCGGTTACAAGCGAATCATAACCCACAAACAACTTTAAATTAATTTATTCAAACCATCAACATACGCCTGTACGGCAGCAACAACAATATCGGTATCAGAACCGAACCCGTAATGCATCTTCTTCCCGTATTCAAGCTGTACGTTCACCCGGCTAATATCATCCGACCCTTTTGTTACAGCCTGAATCAAGAATTCTTTCAAAACCGGAATTTTTTTCATTAGATCAGAATCTTTGATAATCTGATTGACGCAGTTGTATGACGCATCCACCGGACCGTTTCCTGTCTTAGAGGCAATAAATTCACTGCCATTGATTTTCAATTTGACCGATGCCATCGGTTTCAAAGGATACCCGCATACCACCTCCACAAGATCTATCTGTATTTTCCTCTGTACATCACCCGCCCGGCCCATCAGCATCTGCAGATCTTCATCATTGACCTCTTTCTTGCTGTCGGCAAGTTCCAGAAACTTCGGATACAATGTATCCAATTGCTCCTTATTCAACGTAAATCCCAGCTCCTGCAAACGATGATTCAATGCAGCTCTACCCGATCTTGCTCCCAAAACAATCTGAGTTTGCTCAAGCCCGACGTCCGTCGGCTGCATAATCTCGAATGCCTGTTTATTTTTGAGCATCCCGTCCTGATGAATACCCGATGCATGGGCAAATGCATTTGCTCCGACAATTGCCTTGTTGGCTTGGACCGGCATTTTCATCAACCGTGAAACAAGACGGCTGGTCGGATATATCTTTTTGGTATTGATACCCATATCAAAGTCCAATCCGTGATTCGTTTTGATTGCCATAATGACCTCTTCGAGTGCTGTGTTCCCCGCCCGTTCACCGACACCGTTTATAGTCCCTTCCACCTGTCGCGCACCGTTCACGACGCCTGCCAAAGCGTTCGCAGTCGCGAGACCCAGATCATTGTGACAGTGCACGGCAATCGTGACTTTGTCAATGTTTTTCACATTATCAACCAGATATTTAATTTTCTCTCCGAACTCCCAGGGCATACAATAACCTGTCGTATCGGGAATATTGATGACTGTCGCCCCGGCTTCAATAACTTTCTCAACAAAATGTGCCAAAAACTCATTTTCAGTACGTCCTGCATCCATCGGTGAAAACTGCACATCCTCAACATATTTTTTAGCGTGTTTCACGGCATCGATGGCACGCTGCAGGATTTCTTCCCTTGTCGATTTGAAAACGTATTTAATGTGAATGTCTGAGCTTGAAATAAACGTATGAATCCGTTTTCGTTTTGCATATTTCAGAGATTCCGCTGAGCAGTCAATATCTCCCTTGATCGCACGCGCCAAAGGGGAAATAACCGGTTTTGAAATTGCTTTCGTGATCTCAATTACGGAATCAAAATCTCCTTTTGATGAAATCGGAAAACCGGGTTCGACAATGTCAACTCCGAGTGACTCAAGAGCTTTCGCTACTTCAATTTTCTCAACTGTGTTCAGCTGACACCCCGGAGCCTGCTCTCCGTCTCTCAGAGTGGTATCAAAGATATATACTTTGTTTTTCATAGGTA
Organism: uncultured Gammaproteobacteria bacterium; assembly: GCA_964504235.1. Lineage (GTDB taxonomy): Bacteria > Patescibacteriota > Microgenomatia > UBA1406 > GWC2-37-13 > UBA1450. Next base: position 34,966 of record CAZDDM010000008.1, on the reverse strand, counting down.
ATGTATGTAATTTCTTGCCGTTTTTATGCGCGAAGTAATCAAAATGTACTCTTTCATAACTGCCATTCCTTAACGTTCTGGCTTTATGAAAAGTACATTTTCGGTTACGAGCGCAACACGAATTGGTAATTTAAAGTTCTTATTTAAATACTGCAATCCTTCCCGACCTAACAATTTCCTTAATGCCAAACGGTTGCAGCAACTCATCCAGTTTATCAATTTCCTTCTCATTACCCGTAATCTCAGCTACTAAATAATTTTTATCAATGTGAATTATTTTGCCTTTTGACAATCGTACCAGTTGCTCGATCTCTTCACGCGAATCTTTGGTTTTTGCCGTCACCTTGATAAGTGCAATTTCCCGCGGCACCAGCTCATCGTCCGTACTTTCAATGACTTTTGTCATCTCAATAATCCGATACAACTGTTTTCCGATTTTTTCAACAAGATCACGCTCCGCATCCACCACTATCGTGAATCGGGACATACCCTTATGTTCAATCTCCGAAACCGTCAGACTCTCAATATTTATTTTGCGGCGAAGCAGCAAATCAGCTATCCGATACAGGACTCCAGGTTTGTTTTCTGCTATTGCCGTTATGGTATATCGCTGTTTCATATGATGTCATTATGCGAGACGTATCTCGTCAACTGATGAACCGGTCGGGATCATGGGAAATACATTTTCTTCCTGCTCCACTTTGATTTCAAGTACATACGGACCTTTGTGATCAAGCATCTTTTGCAATGCTTTTTTCAGATCTTTTCTGCCGGCAACACGGTCAGCTTCTAAACCGCACCCTTTTGCTACCGTCACAAAATCAGGACTCTGAATATTCACCATTGAATACCTCTTTTCGAAGAAAAGCTGCTGCCACTGACGTACCATTCCAAGAAATCCGTTGTTTAATATAACAACTTTCACGGGGAGCTGCTCCTGAGCCAGAGTAGTAAACTCCTGTATATTCATCTGGATACCTCCGTCACCTGAAATTGAAATAACTTCCTGATCGGGACGGGCAAATTTTGCACCCATTGCAGCAGGAAGGCCGAAACCCATTGTCCCCATACCGCCTGATGAGATCCAGCTGTTCGGACGGGAAAATTTGTAATATCTTGCCGTAACCATCTGGTGTTGTCCAACATCAGACACAACAACTGCTTCGCCTTTTGTCATTTCAGACAGTAATGTAATAACTTCAGCCATTTTCAATTCCCCCGTTATCGGATGAGTATCGCGGTCAATCACCTGCTGCTTTTCAGTTTCGTACAGCTTCTGAAACTCACGTATCCAGTTTGTATGGGTATTTTCCCGGATTACTTTTGTAAGTTCCTGCAATGCGATTTTTGCATCTGCCACAATCGGCACATCTGACGGTACATTTTTATTAAGTTCCGCAGGATCAATATCGATATGAATGATTGTCGCGTCATTCAAGTAATCAGAAAGTCTGCCAGTGACACGGTCATCAAACCGCATCCCGATTGCCATCACAACATCTGCTTTGTTTGAAAGCATATTCGGAGCATAGTTGCCGTGCATTCCCAGGAAACCAACATGCAACGGATGACCTGAATGAAGAGCTGAAAGTCCGTGAAGGGTGAATGCTGCAGGAAAATCTCCCTTTTCAAGAAATTGTTGTAATTCCTTTTGGGCCTTTGCAATTTGTACCCCCTGTCCGACCAATATGAGTGGCCTTTCTGCCTTGTCTAAGTATCTAGCAGCTATTTCGATCTGCCGCTGATGCGGTTCTGTTGTCGGCTGATAACTTTGTAATGAAATATCCTGAGGATAGGAAAAATCCATCATCTCAAACTGTGCATCTTTGGTGATGTCAATAAGTACCGGTCCGGGTCTACCGGTTCGAGCGATATGAAAAGCCTTTGCCATCACTTCAGGTATCTCACGTGCTTTGGTGATTTGATAGTTCCATTTGGTGACCGGTGCTGTGATACCGATCACATCAGCTTCCTGAAATGCATCGGTGCCGATAACACCGCTATGAACTTGACCGGAAATACAAATCATCGGAACGCTATCCATCATCGCGTCTGCAATGGCTGTGACCAAGTTGGTGGCACCCGGTCCTGAGGTCACAAGACATACACCCGGCTTGCCGGTCATACGGCCGTAGCCTTCGGCAGCATGGCCTGCGCCCTGTTCATGACGGACAAGAACATGCTTGATCCTTCCGTCATTTGTATAGTCATACAAGGCATCGTAGACAGGCATGATTGCTCCTCCGGGATATCCGAATATTACATCTACGTTTTCCTTGAGTAATGCTTCAAGAACTGCTTGTGAGCCTGATATTTTCATAACTAGACCTTAATTTTGGTACACCAACTTTCATATTTGCTCTCATTTCCACGCACGACTTTGAAAAAGAGATCCTGGAGAGCTCCGGAAATCTTTCCTCTTTTCCCGTTGCCGATTTGTCTTTTATCGATATGCGAAATCCATGCGATTTGAGCGCCCGTTCCACAGAAAAATGCTTCATCAGCAACATACAGTTCACTGCGGTCAATCGTACGTTCTTCCACCGGGATACCCTGATCTTTCGCAAGCTGAAGCACTGATCTTCTCGTGATTCCCTCTAAAATATCATCACTTTTCGGCGGAGTGATCAGTACTCCGTCACGCACCATGCAGAAATTCATGGCTGATCCTTCTGCGACATGCCCCGATTCATTCAGAAATATCGCTTCGTCATAACCGTTCATGGTTGCTTCATGTTTTGCCATTGCTGAGTTGATATATCCGCCGGCTATCTTGGCACGTGAAGGAATGGCATTGTCAGAAATCCGTCTCCACGAAGATACACAAACGCTGATTCCCTTATCAGTCGGCAAATAATCACCCAACGGAATCATATACAAAGCAAAACTGAACTCATGGTCACGATCGAGATTGGGTGATAAATTCGTACTTCCTGCATAGGCAAACGGTCGGAAGTAGGTATCGGTCTGCGGATTATTTTTTTCGGTAAGATCGGTCGTAATTTTCACTAGATCATCTTTGCTGTACGGAAGATCGACTCCGATGATTTTGAGAGAATTAAGAAATCGCTTGTAGTGATCGTCAATTCTGAAAAGAGAAATAAATCCTTTTTCCTTGTTGTAATATCCCCGTATTCCTCCGAATACAGCCGTCCCGTACTGCAGAGCATTCGTCATAACTGATACTTTTGCATCTTCCGTTTTGACGACTTTGCCCTCAAAAAATGCATAAGGATGTGAGGTAGTTTGAAGATGGGACATATATTTGGAAAAAAAATAATAATTTCCTTTGGGCTCATTTTTACTTACATAAGCTTTCAAGGCTAAAAAAAACCCGCCTGTCTGGCGGGTGCAAATGTCATTCGAATGCCCTCCCGCCGTTAGCGGTTAATAAGGAGGACAATAAGAGCAAATGACATCGAGTTTTTCATACGATAAAAAGTATTATAGAAAACAAATCCTCATAATGCAAACACAATCATCACAACTCTCCGAATCGCTCCAGAATATTTTGTGCAAGGACATACGCAAGCATCGCTTCAGAAATGACTCCGGCACGGGGTACCACACAGATATCAGACCGTTCGACGGTTGCTTTTACCGGTTCTTTTGTCGAGATATCAACAGTGTTCATCGGTTTATAAAGAGTTGATATCGGTTTGTGATACACACGGGCAACAACCGGCATTCCGTTGGTGACTCCGCCTTCCACACCTCCCGCCCTATTTGTTTTTCGGTAGAACCCGTCTTCTTTATTGTGAAAGATCTCATCATGGACCTCCGAGCCGAATGATCCCGATACAGAAATACCTGATCCTATCTCCACTGCCTTCACAGACTGAATACTCATCAGCGCCTGCGCAATCTGCCCATCAATTTTCCTGTCCCAATGCACATAACTTCCAAGACCTGGAGGGACATTGTTTGCCCATACCTCTACCGCACCACCTAGAGTATTCATTTCCTTTCGTGTTTTTTCAATCAGTTTTTTCATTCTCTCTGATGTTTTCGGGTCAACACACCGTATCTCGGGATCCTTTTCATACGTTTTTTGAATATCTTCAAAAGTGTATTCTCTGTCAATGGAAATATCGCCGATCTGAACGGTATGACTTGCAATCTCTATTCCGTCTCTCAGAAGTAGCTGCTTAAAAACGCCACCGGCCGCGACTCTTGCAGTCGTCTCGCGGGCAGATGCCCTTTCTAAAACATTTCTGACATCATCAAATCCGTATTTCTGAACGCCCGGAAGGTCGACATGCCCGGGACGCGGCTCAGTCACTCGGGCCGATGCAACAATTTCTTCTGGCTGTTCTTCGACACTCATCTTGTCACCCCAGTTTTTGTGATCTTTATTCCAGATAATCATGGAAATCGGACTTGCAATCGTCTTGCCGAAACGGATTCCCGACAAAATCTCAACTTCATCTTTTTCGATAAGCATTCGCCCTCCGGATCCTGCGCCTTTTTGCCTTTTTGCAAGCTCCTGATTGATAAAATCAACCGAAACCGGAATACCTGCAGGCATACCTTCAATAATAACCGTTAATCCTTTGCCGTGTGACTCGCCGGCTGTTAAAAATCTAAGCATATTTCATAAATATATTATGTAATTTTCATGAGCGACGAAATCAAAATTTGTCTTTTCATAACTCGCCATCCCTTATAGTTCTGGCTTTATGAAAAACAAATTTTCGATTTCGAGCGAAACAATAAGAGATCCTGAATCTAGTTCAGGATGACTCCAACAAGGTACTGTAAATTTTTTTCATCTCCCCCAACTCTATCTGCCCCGGCGCACTCTCACACCACGGAGTAGATGCAAATGTCAGAAAACCCCCGAGAAGCGGAGCAAGAATCCGGGTGATACGTCCCTTCTCTCCCATCCCTATCACAATTCTGTTTTCCGTATGGGGTTTGTTAGTCAATAACCGATACAATTTTGTGACCTCATAATCTTGCTGAACCATAGCGGCTATTTTCAGGACATCGGGTTTGAACTTATTCATCTCAAAAATCACTTTCTGCATATCCCAATAACTTGGCGTTTCTACAAAATTATGATATGACAAAATAACTTTAGTACCGTCTTCGCAGCTGAAATCATGTTTTTTGACCGTTGACAACTCAATATCAACATATTCAAAAAGTCCGATCCCGCGCTGAAGAATTTTGACCCGTTGATTTTCCGGATCCTCGAAACTTCCGCCTTCCTCTTTTGATCTGCAGGTAAAAATCGCTTCTTTCTTCGTCTGATCTTTGATAGTTCGGATATGATCCATAGTCAACCCTCGGATCGTATCAACACGAAGTTCAATGCAGTCAGAAATGTCCTGTGTTTTTGCAAGATTACTCAAAAATTCATCTATGGTGCCTCCTGTGACCGGAGTGCAGATTTTGATATCCATTCCTTATTGTAAAACCTTTCTCATAACTTCAATCGGTGCTTTTCTCCCCGTGTACAACTCAAACTGAGCAATGCCCTGATGAAGGAGCATTTCAACTCCCTGTATCGTAACCGCACCCTGCTCTTTTGCCTCCTTCAATAATCTCGTTTCCCACGGCTTATACACTGCATCAAAGACAATCTGACCTTTTCTCAAATATTCTTTGTTGACCGGTGTTTGATTCATCTGATCTCCCATTCCAAGACTTGTAGCATTGAGAATAATATCATGATTCGGGATTTCGCGTTGCATGTCACCATATGAAAATACTGAGATATCTGAACCGAGTTCCGAGGCAAGTGCCTGAGCATTTTTTATAGTTCTGTTAAAAACCGAAAGATGTGCTCCTTTCTCAATGACGCCGTATGCCATGGCTCGGGCCGCTCCTCCTGCACCTATCAAAGCTACGGATTTGCCATGAAGACTTCCGATGTGATTCTCAAGCGGTGTCACCGTACCGAGCCAGTCTGTATTGTATCCTTTCAGTATTCCGTTATCATGTACAACAGTATTCACGGCTCCGATTTTTTCAGCAATCGGATCAATTTCATCAAGATACTTCATCACTTCCATTTTGTGAGGGATCGTACAAGTCAATCCCCGGATATTCATGACACGAACTGCCTGCACGACATCCTTCACATCTTCAAGATTCACACGGGCAGCGACAAACACAAATTCATCGTCAATACCGAGCGCTTCATATGCTGCATTGTGCATTGCAGGCGATAAGGAATGTTCGACAGGATCACCGATAATGACACATATTTTTGATTTTCCTGATATATTCATTCTTCTTTGATAAACTCAAAACGGGGAACCTTTTTCCCCTTGATTGAAACCGTTTCCGTAAACATTGAAAGCGGTCTTATCCAAAATGCCGATTCGGATTTATACAATGGCTCATATACGACATAATCCTCAAGCGTTTCGGAGTGACGGGCAACTCCATGGACCCGATATTCATTTCCCTTGTAATGTTTATAAATCCCTTTTTTGATCATATTATAATGCGCGAATGTCCATAATCTGCTCAACAGCCTCTCTCAGCAGGCTTTTATCTTTCAATTCTGCTGGTTCATTTTTATATAATTTAAGGACTATCTCCTTTGCAATTTTTGTTGCGCTTTTGCCTTTTGTCCGAATGGTCAAGTCCGCATATTTTTTGTAAAGCGGCAAACGAAAACGATACAGGCGGTATGCTTCCCGTGCATCCTTAAACAGAGGCCGGGGCGTTTTATCTTTGATAACACGCTGTTCCAGTGTCTGAAACGGCGCATGCAAAAATATTACATGACCGTTATTCTTTTTTAAATATACCGGAATAATGTTGTTCATAACTACACCGCCACCTGTTGATATGACAGTTTTTTCTTTCTCCTGCCATTCTTTTGCAAGTGCAATTTCCCATTCCCTGAGATATATTTCTCCGTTCTTTGAAAACAGCTCCTGCATATCCCTGAAATTCGTTTTTTCTAAAACTACTTTGTCCATCTCAACAAATTCGAATCCGAGCATGTTTGCCAATGCTTCTCCAACGGTGGTTTTCCCCGATCCCATAAATCCGATCAGTGCTATTTTCATAGTTCTTGATTAATTACTAATGACCGCAAAAATAATCAAAATTTGTCTTATCATAACTGCCATCCATTATAGATCTGGCTTTATGAAAAGCAAATTTTCGGCTACGAGCAAATTCCCATTAACTTTAATTTCTCCCAATACTCAGGAAACGTTTTTTTCACAACTTCAGGATCGTTAATCTTCATCCCTTCAATTTTTGCTCCCGCCATCGCGAAACTCATCGCCATACGGTGATCGTGATAGGTGTCAATAACCGCCGCATGAGGTTTTCCTCCGAACACGTGCAACGTATCTTCATCAGGTGATTCCGCCCGTATACCCATTTTAGCAAGTTCCTGTTGTACCGCCTTAACCCGTTCCGTTTCCTTGACACGTAAAGAACGTACACCGGTCATTTTTGTAACTCCTTCAGCAAATGCGGCAAGAACCGCAAGAGTCTGCGCCTGATCGGGACAGATTTCCATATCAACTTCGAGTGCCCGAACACCGGTCCCTTTTATCGTTATCGTATCCTCGTCGTACACAACTTCATTTCCCATTTTTTGAATAATTTCCAGAAATTTTTTATCACCCTGTGTAGAATCTTGACGTAGATTCTTCAGTGTGATTGTCATGCCGATAAGAGCCGCAATACCCGCAAAATAACCCGCCGCAGAGTAATCACCTTCCACAATATATTCTTGCATTCTGTACTGTCCTGCAGGAACAACATATGATTTGTAATCATTATTTCGAACAGTCACACCCCATTCCTGCATCATCTTAAGAGTTATATCGATATATGATTTTGAGATCTGATTACCGTCAACTTCAATAGTTATGCCTCCGATGACAGGAGCAATCATAAGTAACGCTGTAAAATACTGACTGCTTACATCCCCGTGCATCCGAACGAACCTTTTAGGGACCGTTGACTGATGAACGGTAATAGGGGGAAAGCCATCCTGACTTTCGTATGTGATATCCGTTCCTATCTGACGCAATCCGTCAACCAGATCTTTTATCGGGCGCTCATTCAGTCGCCCGATTCCGAAAATCCTTTTTACGCCCGGGACTATCGCTGATAGCGCGGTGATAAATCTGATAGTTGTACCTGATAATCTCGCATTCAGCTCATATCCGCTTTCCTTCACATCAGCAATACTTCCGCGGACAATGACCTCATGATCACGCTTTTCTATCGTAATGCCAAGAGTTAGCAGACACTCAATCATTGCTTCAGTATCATCACTCCACAACGGATATTTGATCGTCACCGCGCCCCGCGTCAATGCCGCCATAACGAGCGCCCGATTGGTCACGCTTTTTGATCCCGGTATGACAACGGTTGCCGCCTCAGGTTTTTGAATTGGTTTTAATTGTATTTGTTTCATATGGAAATGAATAACAGTATGAAAATTTTTGAGAGTTATCTTTGAGCCGATCAGATCGAGATCGTGTTGATATATGCCTACTCCATAGGCGAACTAGCTCTCAAAAAATTACATAGTATTCGACAAATATCAAATAATCTAACCCACAATATACTCAATTGCCTCTTTCACAAACTTATCATCAACACTCACATTAAATTCACCCTGCCCGATCCCGCTGAGGAGCGTCCATTTGATATGTCCCTTTTCGACTTTTTTATCCGTTAACATTGCTCTCAACACATCATCTACAATCAGACCCTCATATCTTACCGGTAACCCTACACGCTTTATCCCGCTTTCAATTTTGTTAAACTTCTTTTCATCAATCATACCTGTCACTTGAGAAATGTAACTTTCAGCTATCATGCCAACTGAAACAGCCTCACCATGAAATAACGGATCTTGTGACTTCATACTATGTGACTCAATAACATGCCCGACGGTATGTCCGAAATTCAGCAGTTTTCGTAATCCGTGTTCCGTCTCATCCTGTCGGACTATCTCTGACTTAATACGGACAGACTCTGCAACAATATCTATTAATTCTTTGTTATTCATCTCAAGAGGGCTTTTCTTAACAGCTTCTTCAAAGTAATTTCTATCCTCAATCAGTCCGTGTTTGACAACCTCAGCATAACCCTGAAGCAAGGCACGCTCCGGCAGCGTTTTTAACGTTTCAACGTCACAAACAACAAGTTCTGGCTGTGCGAATGCACCAATGTAATTTTTTAACGTATCAAGATTCACACCTGTTTTACCGCCGACACTTGCATCAACCATTCCTTCCAAAGTGGTTGAAATATTGAGGAATGAAACACCCCGTAGATAGCCTGAAGCTGCATATCCGCCGAGATCAGTAACCACACCACCGCCAAGATTGACAACCAATGCTTTCCTGTCAATCATATTCCTTGCCATATCTTTCCAGATTTCAACTACCGTCCCGATTTGTTTACTGGACTCTCCGGCCGGGAACACAAATGAATACACGTTTGCAATCCGTTGAGAAAAGATATTAGTAACAGGCTTCAGATAATGCCTCGAAACATTTGAGTCGGTAATAATATATACGGATGAGTAAACCGATATATCAATCAACTCGGGCAATGTTTTGATGATATCCTCACCGATACATACGTGATAATTGCTCGTATGTTTTTGTATGCCAACTTCGATTGTCTTCATGTTGATTATTCAATTATTAATATCATTATTGTTATTCAGAATATGTCTGACCTTTTTCATAAATGCCAACCATTCTGTATGAAAGCGTTTCCTTTTCCAGTAACGCTTTGAACGTTTCTGCTGATCCTTCAGGGATCTCCACATCAATCCAAAAAAGATACTCCCAGTTTGAACCGGGAACCGGACGGGATTCGATTTTTGACATATTCCCCTTGGCATCTGCTATCGCCTGAAGTACCTTGACCAGGCTTCCCGGTTCATGTTTTACCTTGAAAATAACCGTAATTTTATTCTGTATCTTACCGAGGCTAAAAAGGCTATTTGATACAAATACCCATCGGGTCATATTGTGTGATGTATTGGCAATATTTTCTCTAATAATTCGGAGATTTGTATCGGCAAGCGAGCCGCGACCTGCTATTGCCGCTTTTGTATCGTCCTGCAGTGTATCCACTTCCCGTACTGCAGATGCGGTACTGGGTGTCTCGTGGGTTATAAGACCGTGTTTTTCGATAAATGAAGAACACTGTGCGATCGCCTGAGGGTACGAAAATATCTCTCTGACATCTGTAATATCCGAATCGTTGGTCCCTATAAGATGGAGCTGTATATCCATACATGCTTCACCGACAATGTGAAGATCAGTATGAAAGACAAGATCAATATTCTCATGAACGGAACTGCTTATGGAATTTTCTATACCCAGAAGTCCCATACTCTTTTTGTCGTTCATAACAGCATCAGAAATGTGGACAAAGGTGGACATCGGTATCAGCTCATCATCGGGACAGACTTTTTGCAAAAGCGCATAACTGTACGATCCTTTCGGACCTAAATAATATATTTTCATGACTGTTGTAATAATAAACTAATTGACTGATATGATGAATTAATTTTTTCAAACTGCTTTTTGCAAAAAGGATTAAAGGTATACATTTCCTTTAATAGTTTTGTATCGTCGGTCTGTACCATTTCGACAAAATCAAAAAGTGATTCGACTGATCGCGTATCAATCGGGCTTCTGAATAGTTTAATTTCTTTAACTAGAGCCGCAATGACATGTGCGGTAAAATGAAATTCTGCTGCATACCGGTCATGTTCTTCTGCAGACATTTCGATAATATCAAGACCTGCCTTTCGAAAAGAGTCATGAATTTCTGAGTAAATGTGTCCCTTTACTCGTACCCGTTCCATCACGATACGTAATCCGTTTAGATTGTTCCCGAGTTTTGCAACTGTCCCGGGACCGAACATCGGATGTGAGGCAATAATGTGAATATGCGAAGGCAACGCTCTCTTCATGATTGAAACCGGATAAGATTTAACGGAACAAACATCCATTACAGTCGCCCCATACTTCAGCAACGGTCCAAAAGTTCCGATAACTTCCGCAAAATGATTTATAGGGACCGCAGGAATAACCAAATCACATTGATGAACATCGGATACAGTATCTCTTGCAATAGATATTATCTCAGCTTGCGGAAACACAGAAGGGAGTATCTCCAGAAGGAGAGTCCCGAATTTGCCTGTGCCGATAATACCGATTTTTTTGATCATCGTTTTGATCGTTCAACTGCCAATGCCCACTCATGAAGGATGTCCCATATGGATAAGACTACGGACTCCGGGATAAAAAGTCCCACCGCTATCTCTTTTCTCTTTTCAATCATCTCCCGGAAACGGGTTTCATCTTTGATGGGAAGATTGGCATTCTTTTTACGTTCACCGATTTCTTCCACAACATCCCGTCTCTTTGAGAGCATGATAAGAATATCATGATCGATCTTATCGATTTTTTTCCGTAAATCATTAATTTCCATTTGATTAGTGTGACGAGTACTTATAATTGGATTTTTCTTTCATTTTTGCCCTCTTTTTTGATTTTTGCTTTCCGTCTTCAGGTGCGACAAGATCTCTGAATGAGGACAGAACGGATACCAGTTCCCGCAACTCCTGAGTGGTGATGTGCTGTTCGGTGTCAGTTGTAGATGTTCCCGTCTCGATCAATGCTCCGTCATACAAAAACTCATCCTGGGCTGTTTTCATGCGCATGGCTTCTACAACCGCACCGACAATATGTGACCGGAGTTTCGGACCGTATGAATGACTGGGATCAAAGTACAATTTTGCTCCCGTTTCTTTTTTGACGCGTCGGGCAATATTGTGGACTACCGCACTGCGGAAATCACCTTTCCCCGGCACATCAACTCCCCGGTGGATAAGAATAATGTCCCCGTCGAGATCCTGGATATATCGCGTCAATCCAGACCATGTCTTTTCCATAGTGGTTTTCCCTGTGTAATTTTCATCGTCTGCCGAATGAAGATGGTCTCCGATCCACTTACCGTTTTTCAGTCCGATATGCCAGCCGTTTCGTTTTGCAAACAATGCCGTTTGCTCGATATGCCAACCCAGCTGATTGACTGCGGGATTCCAGGGAATAAATTTTCCTTTACCGACTTTCCCTTCAAAAGACGGAAGCTGAATGATAGGATTCATTACCTCAGTCGCTATTACCATTCCTGTCTCATTCACAATTTCTTCAGCGATGTAGGCACTTGGCAAAATTTCAAGATCTTTAATTCCGCCTCCGTTCATAATGATATCAACGTTTTTTCTGTACGCGTCATAATCCATGCCCATCCCGTTTCCGGAAGAATCAAGCTCAGTCCGTGATTTCAAACCTACAATTCGTGTCCCTCCGATTGCACGTTGTTTCTTGCCTTCGCGATTGGTAATTTCAATTTCTGAGATCTCCCTGATCTCCTTAATGTTATTGTCATCAACAGAACAGGGTCCTGCAATGATTATCGCTGATCGGTTTTTCATATTTTTTTTAAATAATAATGAGTTTTGGACCATTAAAAAACCCCGCCTTGCGGGCGGGGTGGTGATTGTTATGTTTTAAGCACAACTTCCCACGCCGCCCGAGGCGGTAAAGTAAAAGTAAAAATAAAAGCTGTTGTGGGAAGCTTTTTGTATCATAAATTCAATTGTAACAGAGAAACCGGCGCTGTCAACTTACAAAAGCAGCATCACGCCGATCCCGAATGCGATCATTCCGACTCCGGCCATCATCATGGGAATAATGCTCATTCCCGAAACAGGCGGCGTCGGAACGCCTGTCAGCGTACCGCTTATAATCGGTGTCGGAGAAGCCAGTATTCCGGACGGTGTAGGAGATCTTACTGTCGTCGGAGTGGGAGTGGCCGTTGAAACTACAACGGTCGGTGCTGTGGAGGGTGTGATTGTTCCTGACGGGGTTGCTACATCAGATTCACCCAAAACCCGCTCCCCGCTTTTTATCAACGTAAACTCCCGTTCAAGTTGTACGATATCGCCCTTGGCGTCTTCCGTTTGAACAGTCAAGGTATACTTTCCGGGTTTAATACTCGTTTTTACCGGCACATTCCACTCACCTTTTTCATCAACAATGACCCTTGATGAAAATTCCGGTTTTGAATCTATTGTCACTTCGGCTGCTTTACCGGGAATACCATATCCCTTGATAAGAGGCGCTACACCTGGAATGACGGCTCCCTGTTTCGGAAAACGAATATCTACGGTATCACGCCTGACAGGGATTTCCGACTTCTTTTTCGTATCCTGTACCGACAGTACATCAGTTTCTGCAATAAAAGAGTAATTATTTCCTAAAGTGATCGGTTGTGGAATAGGTCTGCTCCGGTTTATAGTACTTCGCACCATGGATCTGCTCTCATCATCAAACAGCTGAATGGTAATCAAAGCATCGTCAGTAACCGGCACGGAGCTTCTGGTTTGCTTATTGGCCAAATACTGTAAGGGAATAAGCCATTCACCGGTATTCCCGGTCATGGTCATCAGAGGATATGCATTACCAACAATAAGCATTGTATAAGCCGATTTTGCAGGTTGTCCGTTTGTTTGCATAACTTTACCGTAAATCGGGGACAGGGAGGTCATCGCAGCTGATTCTTCCAGCGTCATTGATTCAAATGCACCGCCGTCTTCTTGCGAGATGAGTTCATTATTGCTCACGATTTTATAGTAGTACATTTTGTCCGGTTGCAGATTCTTAAGGAGCGCATAATGATATCTTCTCTTCGCTTTCTCAGTTTTGATATCTCTCTCATCGAGTGCAACCAGGTCAAGGGAGGAATCACTCTCACCGTATATGATCCATCCTTCATCGGGTTCATCGGTCTCCCAGAAAATTCCTATTTGACGAGGAGATACATTTACGACCTCATGTTCCTTGAGCGTTCTTTTTGATGCCCGGGTCGGTGAAGAATCCTGTGAAAGTAAAAAAATGACCGTGGAGACAACCACAAAAAGCGCCGCAAAAGCGAGATATTTTGTAAATCTGAAATGGGACTGAGTATATAATTCTGAATACATAGTTAAGGCGTTTTCTTTTCCAGTACATCAAGGATGTCCGTATTAATAGTATACTCTACCGTAGCTGACTGAATTTCCTCATTTGTAGGCGTATTCTGACTGATTGCGCGGACTTCCACAATAACCCATGCAATGATAGTCAAAAAGATAGTTACCGCTATGACTAATAAATCACGTTGACTCATAAGAAATACGTTTTTATTGTTAATGTAATCTTGGTCGAGCCTTCCGATTCGCTTGATATTTCGACTGATTCAAACATCTTCAGCCGGCGTTGTTTCAGTATCGCCGTTATAAAAGTGTTCAGATCTGCAGTCGATCCCTGCGAACTCAAAAGTATCTGAAAAGTCTGCAACTCACCGGTTCCTCTATCATCAGAAAACTCAACGCTCTCAACAGTCATTTCAGACACAAGGAGTCCTGAAGCTGAAGCTGTCCCCCTCACATCTTCTATCGCCTTCGCAAGCCCGGGAGAAGACGGGATCGCTTCATCCAACAATGTCAGTTTATCCCGATAATTCTCCATGACTGACTGGTAGTTTACAATCTGCAAAATGACATTCTCCGCTTCTTTATTTTTCAAATCAAGATCCTTTAGTTCTTTTTGCAAATTGAATGCAGTCAGAATATTCGGTCTGATAGCAAAAATCAAAAAGACGGAAAAAACCAAAAAAAAGAATATCGTAAAGCTATAATCCTGAATCTTTTTTTCATGCATTAATGCAACAAGTTTTTTGCGATCCATGGTTAGGGTATAAACTCAGCTAAATGCAAACTGAAACTGAACCTCTCTTCACCTTTTTCGATTGTTGATAAATCAATTACTTTGTATCTTTGATCTGCCTGAAGTGCATCGTACATCGCTTTTATGGGTTCAACCGTTGTGGATGATCCGTCAATATCCACGGCATCAGCACCCATAACAAAATTTTCAATACGTATTTCTGTGGAAATTTTTGACAGTGTATAGGAGTATTTTGCCTGAAATACCTCCTGCTCATCAAGTACGGTCTGTACCTGCTTCATTTTGGCATCAATTTCCTGGACACGGCTGACAAGTTCGCTTGTTGCCGAAACGATGGATTGCTTTTGGTTGAGTTTATCTTTGAGATCTACAATTTCCTGATCAACTTTGAACCTAAAGAAGAACACGCAGATCGCTACGAACTGCGTAATGACTAAAATATAGCGAAGATAGTGAAAGGCAAAGTAGATGATTTTTTCTGATACATTCTTCTCTTTTTCCGGAAACAGGTTAATGAGGTATTTCATGACGCCTGAGAAACCAATCTACTAACGCGCTTTTTTAATCTTCCTGCTGTATTTTTGTGTATGATGTTCTTTTTTGCCGCTTTATCAATCGAAGCATATGCTTCATTCACAAACTCTTTCTTTTTTGTCTTCACACCGCTTGTTGCTTTTCTCAAGATACCTTCAATCTTACCGCTGTAAGCAGCATTTCTCTCTGTTCTTGCCACATCCTGTTTCATTTTCTTTTTTGCTGATTTAATGTTTGGCATAGTTTATATCACCTCCTTTCATTGTACATGAAACTTATAATCAATTTCTTGACAATCTCGGCTACTCACGAAGAGAAAAACGGGTTATTCCAGAGTAAACTCCTGTTCAAGCATACGTTTACCGTATGATCCTTCAAATACGAAGTTTCCGGTTACCGGGCCGTCAATTTCATGATATCGACATACTCCTGATGAACAGGTACCGAATGTCACTTCTTCCTCAGCTTCAGAGCCGTCAACTTGTATGAGTCCGATTGCTCCTTCCATACTTCCGCTTTTTGTGTTGTATGAAAGTTCATACTCAATTGTTTCAGTCCCGTCCGGGATTCCTTCAATCGTGACAACGGCATCAGTTGTTCCTTCGATGGAAACTTTAACTGAAGCATCTACTGTCGGTATCACTTCTTCCGGTTCTTCAAAAACCGATTCCTTTTCCTCTGCTTTTTGCGGAGAATTATTTTTATTCATTAAAAATATTCCTCCTGCCACTATAAGTACAAGAACGACAGCACCGATTATATAATATTTTTTCGAAATAGTATCCATGATATACAAAAAAATTTATAATGATGCAGATAGATGATCTTTCAGATAAGCAAGAAGAGAGTCTATCGGGACCCGCTCCTGCTGCATTGTATCTCTATTGCGAATAGTAACAGTATGGTCTGTCAGAGAATCATAGTCAACCGTAACACAGTATGGTGTTCCGATCTCATCCTGGTATCGATATCTCTTTCCGATGTTCCCCCGATCATCCCAATAGGTCGGGTATTCCGCTGAAAGTAATGCAAATACTTCATCGGCTTTCGAAACCAGATCTTCTTTGTTGGCGACAAGCGGGAACACAGCAACCGTAAACGGAGCAAGTTCAGGTTTCAGTCTCAGAACCGTTCTGTTTTCTTCTTCAGTATAAGCATCGGAAAGAACCATAAACAGCGCCCTGTTGAGACCGATCGCCGGCTCGATCACATGAGGAATATATTTTTCCTGGGTATGAGGATCGGTATATCTGAGATCCTGACCCGAGAATTCCATGTGCTGTTTCAGATCATAATCAGTACGATATGCCACTCCCCACAGTTCCTTCCATCCGAACGGAAACTGATAGTCCAGATCGTAGGTATCACGGCTATAATGGCTTCGTTCCTTATCTGTATGCTGTCTCCAGCGGAGGTTTTCTTTTCGGATACCCAGATCTTCCGTGATAAAGGACCACATATCATTTTTCCAGTTTTCCATCAGTTGGTGCCAATCCTGCTTTTCAGGATTAAAAAAGTATTCGATTTCAGCCTGTTCGAATTCAAAAGTACGGAAAATATACTGCCCTAAAGTAATCTCGTTGCGAAAACTTTTTCCGATCTGACCGATCCCGAACGGAATTTTTACCCGTGTAGTATCCAATATGTTTTTAAAATTACTGAAAATTCCCTGTGCTGTTTCTCCGCGAAGGTATGCCGTATCCTTCTGTCCGACAAGGGTTCCCAAATGGGTCTCCATCAGAAGATTGAATTTTTTCGGGGCAGTTAGAGGATTTCCTTCCGGACTTTTGACGTCCTGTTTTTTGATAAACTCCGCCATCTCGTCTACAGTCATATCTTCGACAACAAGGTTTACGTACTCCGCTTTTCCCCGTACCCAATCTTCAATGAGATGATCGGCCCGATATCTTTTTTGAGTGACAGTGTCCTCAACCACTGCGTCACTGAAACTTCCGACATGTCCTGACGCTTCCCAGGTGCGCGGATGCAGAATGATCTGCGAATCGATCCCTATCATATCCCGACGTTTGTGGATAAATTTCTTCCACCAGGCATTTCGGATATTCCGGAGAAGTTCTACTCCGAGAGGACCGTAATCATACGCATTCGCAAGCCCGCCGTAGATCTCAGATGAGGGATAAATAAAACCGCGTCGCTTGGTAAGCGATACTATTTTGTCGAGAGAAACCGTTGTATTCATATAATCAATAATAATGTTGCGGGTAAACGAAATCGCTTCCCAATACTATATTCAGCTTATTATAACATGCCTCGGCAACTTATATCCAATAGTCTCTTCAGCAATCGAAATAAGCTCCGGGAGAGACAGTTTATCATGCACATACCCGAGAAGTGCAAGCGTGTCCTGCAGTGAATCATGAAGCACGCTCTGAGGGTTGTTCCCTTTTGACAATTTGACAAAAAAACGTTTCAGAATGGTATAGATTTGGACTTCTTGTTCTCCTTCAGGAAGTAGGGCGTCAATAACTGCAAGGAACATATAAATATAATCGATATATTGTTCTGTCCTCAGTTGCAGAAAGCCGGATATCAGATCCGTTGATTGCAGATACATTCGGTCATTCGAGACGCTGACCTGAGCGGTAATGAGGTTTCCTGACTGCAGATGCGCTGCACGTCTTGAAGTGAACTTTCGTGCCCCTTTCGCAAAAAGTGCCAGTTTGCCTTCTTCCTTGGTGAAGATGGTAATAAACAGATCTTTATCCAAAAGGATTTTCCGTTTCAGAACAAAACCTTCCAATTTTTTGAGTGTCGGCATACAGTTGCTGGCTCACATTCAATTCTTGACTTCAGTATCAACCTTGAAAGGACCGTTAAACAGTTCTTTACCTCCGACTTCCACTGTCAATTCCTGATTTTCAACCCCTGCCTGTTTTTGTACATACAGGTGATAATTGTCTTTAGTGATAGAAGACGGCAAGGTGTACTCTACTGTTACTTCTGCAACTCCCTTCGGATCGACTGTCATAAAGCCCTCATAGACAGTTTTACCGAGTTCGTCGTATGTCAGCGTTTTTGTTTTTGAACCTTTGAATGAGACGAGCTTTGATCCTTCAGGCACGTAGAAGCGTATCCAGTTTCTAAGCGTTGCATTCAGACAAAGACCTCCCCGTTCCAGATTACAGTCTGAGTGAGGATGAGGATTCTTAAATTTGATGGTGACGGTTCTCTTTACGGTGTCACCCTCAAAGGTTGTTTCCGACGTTACTTCTTCGTCTATAAACATGTTGGATTTAGCACCCGCAAAGTTCACGTTATTGATATGGAGATAATCGCCTTCCGTCTCTTTGATTCTCCCTGCATAATTCATTTTTTCGACAGCTGCCTGTGTGTCAGGATCAGTGAAGTACAAAAGGATATGCTTTTCATCCAAATCCTGGAACATGGCCTGAGCCATTTGTCCCCAGTATTTTGAAGGGGAGAATCCGATCGCCTTATAAAAAAGTTCAAGCATCAGGTTCCCTAGAATTCGTTTTCTGTCAACTTTGACGTAATTCACAGGCCGGTCGACGATATCAAAAAGTGAATAAATCACCTGCGGACAGTCACATCTCGGATCGGTTTTGGCTGAAAAATTGATGCCGTTTACCTGGGTATCGCCGAAAATCTCAAGCATGTCCACCAGTACCTTTGAATCCATAGCAATAATTCCGTCATACTCAACTTTTCTCCCGGACTTCTGATACAGCGAATCGAACAGCTTAATAGACTCTGCAAAATCAGGAGACAGATTACTGTCACGAAGATAAAATCTCGTCACATCTTTGTGATATGTACGGATTTTTTCAGGGGCGGCAGGGTGGCTGGCAATACTGTTGTCCAGATCATAAATATCGCTTGAGTCTTTAATTGAAAGTTTACCTTTATTGATATTAAATACGGCAAAGAAAGTATAAAATCCTCCCGTTGCCCGTCGTTCGGCAGTATTCTGAAAGAGGATCAGATAGTTCTTTTCTTCTTCGGCGCCGAGAATTGAAGGAAGTTGCTTTAAAAGAGGCTGTGCGTCAACAAACAATGTCGCCATCCCCTGGAATTGGCCTTTCATTTCAGTAATATTCGATCTCACCTCATAATTCCCCAGCTTCTCAGGGTATCTGTCCGGGTCAATCATTTCAATTCGTTTCTCCGCTTCCTCAATATTTTTTGCTACAACATCAATACGGGCAAGCATTTTATCTAAAGTGATAACAGCGGTCTGAAGTCTTTCTTCCGCACTCTTTTCATAAAAATTCTGTTCTCCCTGCTTAAAGCCGATCAAATCCGCATACGGATAGATTGCCTCGACAGCTTCTTTTCCTGCTTCAAGGGTATATCTCCCGGCTTCAATCCCGTGTTTATAATCACTGACATACGGCACAAACGAAGCCCAATAAACTTGTTTAGATTCCTGTTCAAGACCGGCATACTTATCCGAAAGTGAGTTCATGCGGTTTTTTATAAGATCAATGTCATTCGATTTAACATCTGTTTTCAGAAGTTCCGCTTCAGCCATCACTTCCATTCCCTTTGCCTTAATCTTCATGGCAGGAGTGTAGACAAAGATGTATCCCAGGATCCCCAACAGGACAAAGACTCCGAGCATTCCGAGTAGTATAGAAATAATTATTTTTTTCTTTTTTCTTGAAAGCCCTTTTGTCGTATTTGGTTTATTAGGACGCAATAAATTTTTCATAAGATATAAAGTATAACAAAAAAAGATACTACCTGCCTAAGGTAGCATAATAATTGTATCATACGGCTCCTTTGCCAGTCAGCATGACATACGGAGTCTTGAGGATGATGACAATATCATTCTTCAGAGAGATCTGATCGACATATTTGGCATCAATGATAATTCGTTCATCAAAGTTGATTTCAGAGCGCCCTGATACCTGCCACAGTCCCGTAATTCCGGGTTTTGCCAACAGCACTTTACTCACCAATTTCCGCGCGTGGGGATACTCCTGTTGCTGATTTTCAAGTTCATCCGGATAATACGCCCGAGGGCCTACCAAACTCATATCTCCCTTGAGAACATTCAGTACCTGCGGTAGTTCATCGAGTGAATGCTTTCTGATAAATTTCCCGACTTTTGTAATGCGGGGATCATTTTGCAATTTATAACTGCCTTTTTTATATTCCTCATACAGTTCCTTGAACTGAGGATCATTCCGGAGCATCTGATGTGCATTCTGAATCATGGAACGGAATTTGTACATCTTGAAGGTCTTGCCGGATTGACCGATGCGTTCGGGAACATCCGCAAAAATCGGACCGGGTGACGTGATTTTGATCAAAACGGCCACAATCACAGACGGAATAAAAAATATAATACATAAGATCAAAGATAAGACGATATCCATGAGCCGTTTCGTATATCGTTGATACGTTGTTCCTGCGATCAGTGAAGTTCGTTCTGCCATGGAGTTTAGGTAAGTTTCTCGTTTTCAGTACCCTGAAAACTTTCCACTAACTTTTTAATTTCTTTGACGGCTTTCTTGTCTGCCACAAGCAGCACATCATCGGTATTCACGACGAGAAGCTCTTTGACATTGACGCCGACAATAAGCTTTTTATCTTCATAATTGTACACAAGGCTATCCTGGGACTCTTCAAGCAAGACCCGACCCTTGATAATATTGTCTTCCCGATGCTGTTCTAATGCTTCTTTCAGTGCTTCCCACGCTCCGACATCACTCCAACCGATGTCTTCAACAACAACATAGGCACAGTCTTTTTCAATTTTCTCAAGAACGGCGTTATCAAAACTGATTTCAGGCATTTCCTGATAATGCTTCATCAGTTTTTCCGAAAATTTCTCATAATCCTCTGCCTCAACAATTTTTTCAGTTATGTCAAAAATCTCTTTTGCGTGCTGGCCGAAAAGTGAATACATGAATTTCGGGGTAGTGACGAAGTATCCCAAATTCCAGCAATAATGTTTGTTGTCAAAATACTTCTGAGCAGTCTCACTATCCGGACGATATTTAAATTCTTCAAACTGTTTAAATTCTATATCGTCAATGTCCATTATCTTTTTACCGGTTTGAATCCAACCGAGATTGTCCGAAGCAAATCGAGGCTTCTGACCGATAAAGACAATGCAGTTTTTCTTTTCAGCCACAAACTTCCCTGATTTCAGAACTATATCTTTAAATAAATTGATTTTCTTTACTAAATGATCGCTCCAGAGTATGACTACCGGTTCATCGGGAAACTTTTTTGCCAGGTAACCCATGACAAGCGCAACGGCCGGACCCACATCGCGCTTAGCCGGTTCGGCAATGATATTTTCAGCAGGGACAAAAGGCAACTGTTCCTGAACCATTTTGATATAGTCTTTTCCTGTGGAAATAAAAATATCCTCAGCTGCAAACTCGGGTAAAAGCCGTTCAGCGGCAAGCTGGAGGGTAGACTTGTCACCAACAACTTTTTCAAATTGTTTCGGAGACTTTTTACGGGAGAGGGGCCAAAGGCGTGTTCCTACACCGCCTGCGAAGATAACTGCTTTCATAGGGTACTTTGATAATGTATAACTTACTTTTTGGAAATGATCGAATGAAGTTTGTGAATAAAGGTTTCTTTCGCAAACTTCCTGGCGATACCTTTTGTGTCAACTAAATTGTACGTGTCGCGCTTGAAATCTGCAACCGCTTCTCTTACGGATGAGACATTCTGGGAGTCGAAAAAACACCCGGTTTTACCGTCTTCTATCAGTTCCGATACTCCTCCCGTCCGATAGGAGATGACAGGACAGCCGAAATACTGTGCTTCCACCGATACATATCCGAAATCCTCTTCCTGAGGCATGATAAGTGCCTCTGCATTGCGGTATAACGATCTGAGCTTTATATCGGAGACATTCTCAAGGAACGTCGTGTTATTTGAGGCAAGATGTTGCAATGACTTTTTTTGAGATCCTTTTCCCACGACTACAAGGTCATAGGACTGTAAGTTCTTAAATGCCTTTACGACAAGATCTACCTTTTTATACGGTTCCAGCCGGGATACCGTCAAAAAGTATGGCTTCTCGGGTTTTTCTCCCACTTCTTCTATGGCGTCCCAGTGTTCTGTATCAAAGGGCGGATACACCACGTCACTGTCTCTTTTATAATATGTCCGGCAGCGTTCAGCAACGTGCTTTGAAATTGATATGATACTGTCTGGTCTTTGTGCTGCTACAAAATCCCATGTGCGCAATTTAGAAAGGAACGGAACCGCCCAAGAGGAAGATATATACTGATCGGTCATCCCCCACAACCATCTGGTGGGAGTAAGAAGAATACAAATATGCTTTGTCTCAGGACGGGTGAGTACTCCTTTGGCAAAAGAAGAGGTCACGGAGATCACCAGGTCATATTTTGACAGATTAAAGCTTTCAAATGCATACGGCAGCAAAAAAAGTGAGAATATTCTGCTTTTCCGAAAAAAATCAGGAAACTTCTGCAGAAAAGAGGTATATACGTTTCCGCTTAGGTATTTTGTCCAGGAAGCGTTCTCGCGATCAATGTATGAGGTATACCAGTCTGCATCGGGAAACTCTTCATTGAGTGTCAAAAGAAGACGTTCAACCCCGCCCCATTTATCCATCCAGTCATAAATAATTGCTGTTTTGGAGAAATTTTTCATATACTAATTATATGTCAACTATATCTAAGACCTCCGTGAAAAAAAACACTTCCTTTATATCTGGGATATTTAACGGGCTATATTTTATAGCTGATCTGGCTTTTTTTTATTCAGGTGGTCTTTTTCTACTTTATATAGCCTATACTTCAGTTATAAACACGGGAAAATTCTTCACACAAACAAATTTCCTCATTATTTTCGGTTTTTTACTTGCATACTTGATGCATCTTTTCATAGTCAATCGCACGCCTGAAAATTTTTCTTCTGTTCAAAGGCGATTTACGAATGAACTGAACTATATCGGCTGTACTTTAGCTGCAGTTGTCGCATTATTCTTTTTATTATCAGAACTGTTTAATGTACCGTTTGATAGTATTTTTGCTTCTCCGTATCTTCTACTTCTTAATAGTTCTCAGGCAATTTATATTGCATTTGTACTTCTGTTTTTTGTCCCGATTTTTTTCTCCGTTATAGTCCTACAAATCCTGGAGCTTTTTTTGGGAAAGTCTGAAAAGTTGACACAAACTGTTTTGCTCATAATAGCCGGAGGATGGCTTGCTGGAATAAGGTTTGGTTCAGAAATACCTGCTATTGAAACTTTTGTTAATTCCCTTATGAACGTTAACTCTCCTTATCTTTTAAACTTTGCCGAGTATTTTCTCGGGATTCCTCTGGTCGGATATGCGCGTGTAATCTTTATTGGCCCATTTAAAAATAACTGATGTTTTATGATTCATTTAGATAGATTTCCAGTGTCTTCTTTGCCATCTGCTTAAAAGAAAAGTCATTAGGTAATGCCGCTTCCTTGTATGTCTCGAGTTTCAGCGTAGAGGCTATATCATGCACGTCATACGGATTAAAGGCCGTGTATTTCACACCCAGTAATTCTCTGAAGACCGGAATATCCGATGCAATCACCGGACATCCGAAATATGCTGCTTCCACAAGCGGTAATCCGAACCCTTCTGACAATGACGGATTTATAAGAGCTTTCGCATGTCTGTAAAGATAGACAAGATCTCCGTTTGATATATCATGGATAAAACGTATTGAATTAATTCCTTCCCGCTCAATAATACCCTTTAATCTTTTGGCAAAGGCATTATCCGGTCCCGTCATGATCAGCGGAGTTTGTACTCCCGAAATTTTATATGCCTGAATCAATGATTCTATGTTTTTATGAGGATAAAAGTTGCCGACATACAGGAAATAATCCTCTCCAGCGTCTTTTTTAAGGCGCATAGTTTCTTTTGCTTCCTGAAGCTCAAAATTCACCCCTTCCGGTATCGCCTGCGTTTTTGATGCACAATCACTCCCATATACATCAAGAAGCTGTTCTTTGACCGATTCTGACGGTGTAATGATCGCCTGCGCGTGCCTTATCTGACTGGCCAGAACATTTTTGAAAATCCGAAACTTGAATTCATACCAAAGAGGATTCAATGTTGATGCTCTCCCTGTTTTAAACAATAACGGTGTCAAATCGTGGACAGTCGCGATAAAGGGACGCTTGTAAAAAACCGGATAACTGAAATAGGTAAAGTGCATCAGATCAATATCATCCTGCATAATCAGCCGATAAAAAGTCGTCTGCTCCGACAGACTATGCCAACGGGCATCGGCCTCACGTAAAACAAAACGCTTATCTGACAAAGAAATTGAAGCTTTATCCTGCGGAAGAACATAAACATACAATTCAACGTTCTCAGGCGTCGTTTCAGGAAGAAAATGAAGCAAATTTCGCAGATAAGTACCTACACCCGTCTGGAAGTAAAGCCGTGCATCAATACCGATTCGTTTTGGTTTCATAGTGCTTATGAATTGCTGTATGTACAAGTTGCGACTGCGGATATCTTTTTTCTGCTACCTTGGGGCACCGTTCTTCGTGACCCACTGGTAGCCAAGAAAAGAAGATATCAAAGGAGCACCCTCCACTGACAATGCTCAAAAACCTTACAATCTCGACTTTACATTAATAAAAAAGTACACCATCTGCGATACAATCCACGGATTTTTACCCTCATAATGCTTCCGGTAAAAAATTTTCATCGCATCGTAGAAATATTTTTTCGTCTTATTTTCCGTATTTTTCTTCCCTTTCTTCAATCCGCTTTGATACTTCAAGTGAGTTACATGATACTTCGGATAATACATTACCTTATACCCCTTTTCCTTCATACGATAAGCTAGATCGATATCCTCTCCGTACATGAAAAATGTTTCATCAAATCCTCCGAGTTCGTCCACAACCTGTTTTCTCGCAAGAAAGAATGCTCCGCTTATTGCATCAACTTCATGAGTTGAAGACAGTTCCTTATCCGTCATATGATATCCTCCGAACCATGCATTCAGAATCGGGACATACCGTGTCAGTGCTTCCAGTTTCGAGTAATAACAGAATGAATTCCAAACAGTCGGGAAACCGCGATGAGATGCCGGATCAATCCCGCCTTTCGGCAGATCTACCCGTACGGTAAGCGCTGCAACTGCAGGATCAGCGTCAAGATAAGAAAGCAATTCCGGCCAATCCACTTCTTTTATCAGGACATCGGAATTGAGGAAAAGGACATATTCTCCTTTTGAGTTGACGATTGCTGCATTATTGCCTTTCGGGAACCCTTCGTTGTGCTGATTCAAAATATATGAATAGCCGATATTTTTATCGGATAATGAAGATTTAAGTTCTTTGATCATCTCAGTCGAACCGTCAATTGACGCGTTATCGACCAGGATTATTTCGGCTTCAAGTGAGGGATACGAAGATAAACTCTTGTAGAGCGTTTCTATACATTCTCTTGTTATATCTTTAGTGTTGTACGAGAGAATAATAACAGAGAGTTTTATCATACGCTTATTATCTAATATAACAGAAGCATGTGCCTTGTTGTCATGTGTTCGCAAGCCGGCAAATCAGTATCTTGAGAAGATCCCGAACGATCCGCCAGCCGGCGGATGGGATGACAGGAGATACCGTTAACGCTTCGGTGACTGTTTCTGTCTGCGTGCTTTTCCGCCTGTACCGACTTTTCGTCGTTCACGTATACGGGCATCGCGGGTAAGAAGTCCTTCTGCTTTGAGTACCTCACGAAATGACTCATCTGCAAGACAAAGAGCCCGGGAGATACCGTGGGAAATGGCTTCAACCTGTCCGTTTTTACCGCCGCCTTTTACCACAATAGTTGCGACAAATCTGTCAGCACTATCCGTCAGTTTAAAAGGACGCATAATCAGATTTTGCTCTGCAGCTGAAGGAAAGTAATCAGCTAAAAGTTTTTCGTTTATGACAACTTCTCCCTGCTTCATTTTTGAACCTTTGACAGTAGCACTGTTATCTTTACCCGTGACAATATGCAGTCTGATACGTGCAACTGACTCACGGCGTCTGCCGACTGATTCATAATATTGAATATCTTTCTTTTTCTTTGCCATATATATAAACCTAATAACTAATTACGATAATTGTTTATGATTCTTTTGTTTGTAACTTTTGTGCAAACGGATGTGTTTCGCCTTCATAAATATGAAGTCTGGCCAAACGGGCATCACGATGCTTGTTTTTCGGAAGCATTCCTGAGACAGCTTCACGGATCACCTCAGTCGGCTTTTTAGCCATCATCTCATTGAGAGTCAATGTCTTTCGTCCTCCCTGATAACCCGAGTAGCGGTCGTATATCTTCTGATCCCCTTTTTTCCCGGTAGCTTTGACATCCTTTGCATTGATGACTACAACATGATCACCCATATCAAGATAGGGGACATATGTTCTTTTTGATTTTCCCTGCAAAAGAGTTGAAATCTCTCCGACGGCACGGCCAAGGACTTGGTCCTTGACATCGATCAGATGCCATACTCGGTCAATTTCACTTGCTTTAATTGATCTGGTTGAGAGTGTTGTACGTGTCATGTTTTTTGATTAAATGGTATTATTTAGTTTCTTCTTCAGAACTTTCTTTTTCACTTTTTTCAGCCTTTTCTTTTTTAACAGCCTTTTTAGGAGCCTTTTTCTTTTCTGATTTTTCCGCTTTTTCTGTTTTGGCTGTTTTTTCTTTCTTATCTCCCCAGTCAATGACAACCGGATGTGCCCACTCGACTCTTACCATCATTGATCCGTCATTGTCTCTTTGGTTCATCCGAACGATACGTACATATCCGCCTGCAATATCCTTTACGGCAGGACCGACCTGAGCAAACAGGGTTGAGACAAATGCTTTACTCGGGAAGTACTTGAGCAAATAGTTTTTACTTGCTTCCGTCTCTTCACGGGTTTTTGCGACCGCAATATCAATGAAACGCTTCAGTATTTTTCCGCGTTTTTCAGTTGTAACGATGTGCGAGTACTTGAAAAAATTCGTCATCATCTTTCTCAGAATCATTTTGTTTGAATCTTTTCCTGAGTGAAATTTGATTAGTTTAGTTCTGTGTTTCATTCTGTCAATAATTCCAACTTATTTAAGTTCAACACCCATCTTATTCAACTCTTCCTCAATAAGATCGATTGATTTTTTTCCTACACCTTTCAGATTGGTCAAATCTTCACGTCCTCTTTCAACGAGGTCTGCAACCGTTTCAATGTTTTCTCTTAATAGAGCATTGATAACACGTGACGGAAGATTAAGTTCATCAATAATGGTTTCATATGCTTTCGGATTCTGTTCTTCTTTTCCTGTCGGTTCAGCAGCAGTTGATTCTTCTTGAGTTTCTTCTTTTCCTTCAACAATAGCCGCAAAGTGCTTTGAAAGAATGGTGGATGCTTCTTTTACGGCTTCTTCAGGGGTAACGCTTCCGTCTGTCCAGACATCAAGAATAAGTCTCTCAAAATCGGTTGTTCTTCCTACACGGGCTTCCTGAACCTTAAAATTTACTTTGGTAATCGGTGAATAAGAAGAATCAATGGCAATATAACCTGTCTGCGTCTCTTTGTCATCTGCTGATTCATATCCGTATCCGACCTGTACCGTTACTTCAATATCAAGGGCTCCCTTTGCATCGGTTACCTCTGCAATATACAGATCACCGTTGACGACTTCAACATCCCCTTCAAAATCTTTTGCATATACTTTTTTTGCACCTTTTACTGAAACTCTTGCAGTAAACGGTCCGTTTCCTTCCGCTCTAAAGCGAATCTGCTTAAGATTCAATACAATGTCAAGGACTGACTCTTTTACGCCTTTGATTGTGGCAAAAAGATGTGATGCCTGTCCGAATTTGACATGTGAAATTGCAGCACCCGGCAAAGAAGAGAGAAGTGTTCTTCTCAATGCATTACCGATACTGTTTCCGAAACTGGTATTGAAGGGTTCGTAAATAAATTTTCCGTAGTTCTCAGATTGCTCTTCAATTTTTACGGAAAACATTGGCTCTAACATATAAAGATGTATACAATTAGTAAAAAATTATTAACGTGAGTAGAACTCAATAACTAATCTTAAGTTCACTTGCTGTTCAATAATTGAGTTGTCAGGTATTTTGGTAAGAACGCCCATATCCTTCTTGAGTTCAACCCATTCAGGAAAAGTTATATCATTCTGTCCGCGGAATTCTTCAATATATGGTATCTTCTTTGAGTCATCCGATGCAAATGTAATCTTCTCATCCACCTGTACCAGATATGACGGAATATCAAGAACTTTTTCATTGACTTTTATATGTCCGTGAGATACCAGCTGTCTGGCTGCTGCACGTGTCGGTGCAAATCCCAATCTGTATACAACGTTATCAAGTCTTCGTTCCAGGAGCTCACCGAGGAAAATGGCGGTGTTTCCGCGTCGGCGGGATGCTGTATCAAAATATCCCTTCAACTGTTTCTCAGTCACTCCGAACAAAAAGCGAAGCTTTTGCTTTTCCCGAAGCTGGCGGGCATGTTCTGAAGATTTTCTTCGGAAACGTGTGCCGTGCTGTCCAGGTAAAATATTTATTTTTTTAAGCAAAGACGCCTGTGCTTTTGATCCGGTTGTTTTCAGACCGAGGTCGGCGCTTTCTCTTCGTGAAACTTTATTCTTGGGACCTGTATAACGCATTTTATTATTTCGTAATTATTAATTCTTATTATTAAACTCTTCGCACTTTTGGCGGTCGGACACCGTTGTGCGGAATCGGTGTAATATCGACGATTTTGCCGATATCGACACTGGAAGCACGCACGGAACGTAAAGAAGCTTCACGGCCGGGACCGATACCTTTTACATAGACATCAACTTTCTTAAGTCCGTAGTCTTCAGTTGCTCTTTTTAAAGCTGCATCTGTTGTAACTGTTCCTGCATACGGTGTGGATTTTCGGGTACCGGTAAATCCGTGCATACCGCATGAACTTACAACCAGTGCGCCGCCGTTTTCATCGGTGACTGTGACGAGTGTATTGTTAAAGGTAGCCGTAATGTATATACGACCATTTTCGACAACACGTGTCTTTTTTTGTTTCGCTTGTGTCTTTGGTGCCATAGATTGAAATATAATTATTTGGTAGTTGCCTGTGTTTGATCAACTTTTGCCCATGCTTCTTTGGTAAGAGCTCCGACTGTTCTTCTTTTACCCCGTTTTGTGCGCGCATTGGAACGGGTTCTCTGTCCTCTTGACGGCAATCCCATTCCGTGTCTCATACCGCGATATGAACCGATTTCGCGAAGTCTTTTGATATTCTCACTTCGTTCTTCGCGGAGATCTCCTTCTACTTTAATATTTTTATCAATATAGGTAGTAAGGGCTTTCAACTGGTCTTCTGAGAGATCTTTTACTCTTACTGCTTCATCGACTCCTGTTTCAGACAGTATCACTTTTGATTTTGACCAACCGATACCGTGAATAAGTGTCAGTGCATAATCTATTCTTTTATCATCTGGTAAGATGACTCCCATTAACCGTTGCATATGATAGTAAACTTCAAAATACTAATAATAATTATCCTTGTCTCTGTTTGTGTTTCGGATTACGACTGCAAATGACATACATAAGTCCTTTGCGGACGACAATCTTACAACTTTCACATCTTTTTTTTACTGTTGATCTTACTTGCATAGGATATTATTTTCGATAAACGATACGGCCTCTGTTGAGGTCATACGGGGTGAGTTCGATTTTAACCCGATCACCCGGCAAAATTTTTATATAATTCTTTCTCATTTTTCCAGATAAGTAGCAGAGAATGACTTTCTCTCCCTCATCAAGCTGCACCTTAAACAAAGTGTTCGGAAGGTTTTCAACAACCTCTCCTTCCACTATAATCACGTTATCTTTCATAGAAAGATATATTGTAACACATAACTACGCTAAAATGAAGGTTTCTTTATCAGTTACGGCAATACTGTGTTCAAAGCATGCCGACAAACTTCTATCTTGCGTAATAATTGACCATGGAACGTTGGGTTCGTAAGCGATTTTCTCCGTTCCCATTGCATAGATAATTTCTACTGCAATTGTCAGTCCCGCCGGTATCTTATAGGTCTTCTCAATAGGCCGATCCAGATAGTTCAGGACATAAGGATCTTCATGCAGTTCGTATCCCACTCCGTGTCCTGTCAGTTCCTTCAGGATATAATATCCTGCTCCGGTCATTTCTTCTTCAATAAAAGCTGCAATCGTTCCTAATCGTTCGCCAACTTTCACTTTTTTTAGTGCTTTCTCAAGCGTGTCATGTCCTTTTTTTAAAAATGCTTCTGTCTCAGGATCTGTTTTGCCTCCTACTACAAACGTTGTTGCATAATCGGTATGGAGTCCGTCAAGGTACACTCCGATATCAACGGTCAGCACATCTCCCTGCTTCAATTTTTTCCTTTTTGAAGGCGGTGTATGAACGGTTTGTTCATTCACCGGTAGACATGTTGTCCATTTGTATCCTTCTACCCGCTTAAATGACGGCTCAGCACCACGTTCAATAATAAGTTTCTCAGCTTCACGATCAATTTCATCTGTTGTCATACCTGCATGAATCTTGGGAAGCAATATATCCACGACTTCTCGGAGAATTGCTCCGCCTTTTTTCATGCTTTCAATCTCTTCCGTAGACTTGAGGTGTATCATCGCTTAAGAAAAATAAATTGCCCGATACACTTCTTCCAGTTTGTTCTTCAGCTCAACAAGAGTGTAATTGTTCTTAATCAAATAATCTGCGTAAGCAATAGTCGGGCCCATGTGTGTATTCAACAGTTCGTCAAGGTCGCGGTCTTCACCAAATAACCCTGATCGGGATTTTCGGTTTTTTATACGATCAAACCGGATCGGTTTGTCCGCATAAACCGCAACGATAAAAATACGTGCTTTCGGAAACTCCTGTTTCAGATATTGATACTCTTCCCATGATCTCATTCCTTCAATGACAAGCAGATTGTGCTTCTTAAGATTTTTTTCAATGGCTGCTTTACTGAGCTTTGCCATAGCTTCAAATCCGTGCTTTTCCCTTAGTCCTTGTCTTATTTCATGGTGCACTGCCAGTGTATGAGGCTTCTTTTGTTTTTCAATCTCATTGTTGACTATATCAGAAAAACTGACAATCGGAAGACCCTTTGCTGCAAAATACTGGGCTGCTTCCGTCTTGCCTGAACCAGGCATGCCGACAATGGCAACAATTGTATTGTTCTTCTGCTGCCATTTGAGAATCCGGTTTTTGATTTTCTGCTTCCCGAGTGACTTCAGGATAGACTGATTTACTTCCTCAATTGAGAGAGTACCGTCAATAGTTGAAAGCTGCTCTTTCTTTTCATAATACTCAAGCACCGGTGTGGTGTGAGTTTTGAAAAGTTCAATTCTTTTCTTAATCGCTTCGATTGTGTCATCATCGCGCTGTTCGTTGCGATATGCAAGTCTCCACAACGCCTCTTTATCAGGAATATGAATATGAACAACACGATCAACATTATTTTTGAATTTTTTTGCCTGTTTTAAAGTGCGGGGAAATCCGTCGAGGATATATCCCTTTTTGTATTCCGGACGGGACAGATAACTGTTTACTATCTCTATCGTCAGATCATCGGGAATGAGCAATCCTGAGGACATCAGAAGCTTCACTTTCTTGCCGAGCGGTGTCGTTTCTTTCGCAATGTTGCGAAAAATATGACCGGTCGACAGATACGGAATCTTCAACTGCTTTGACAACAAATTTCCTTGAGTTGATTTCCCTGATCCTTGTATTCCGATAAGAACAATCTTCATAATGAGATATCAAATTGCGTTCGTCACGACAGCTTCTTCTTTTCTTTATGTTCTGTGTGTTTTTTGCATACAGGACAATACTTCGTTAATGCTATTGGTTCCTGGGTATTGATTTTGCTTTTTTCAGAAACGTAATTCATTGTGCCGCATTCTGTGCAAACAAGACCAAAAAGAACACGAGTGCTTTTTTTTGCCATAATTTTTAGCTACTTATAACAACGTAAATCCTTTGAGGATATGAGAAAAATCTATTATACACCATCTCTTTGTATCTACAACGTGAATCTGTCGTAGTTTTTCATTACCAATTGAGATTCGATCTTTTTAAAAGTTTCAAGTACAACTGACACTACGATAAGAATTCCCGTTCCTCCGATAATCAAGTTCTGAAGACCAGTAACGGAAGACATAATTGCAGGCAGTATTGCAATAAGTCCCAAGAACACCGCACCGAATGTCGTGATTTTATATACAACACTCTGCAAATAGTGCTTTGTCGCCGTTCCGGGCCGAATACCCGGAATAAATCCTCCATGTTTCTGAATTTCTTCAGCTATTTTTTCCGGATTGAAGACGATAATGGTATAGAAAAATGTAAAGGCAACGACAAGAACAAAATATACTGAATTATATAGAACTCCGTTCGGAGTAAAGGAAGTCGCCAATGCCGTCCCTATATTGGCCAGCGTTTGGTTCGGGACATATCTGACAAAATTACCGATAATCTGAGGAAAGAGAACAAAAGACACCGCAAAGATGATCGGAATAACTCCCGCTTGATTAAGTTTGAGCGGTAAAAAGTTTGTCGCTCCCTGATACATTTTATTCCCTTTAATACGCCTGGCATAATATACGGGTATTTTTCGGACAGCTTCATTGATAAATACGACAGCCGCAATGACCACAAGAGTCAGTCCTAAAAAGATTATTATATTGAGTGCTATTTCTGAATTGAATGTGGTGATAGTGCGGCCGATCAGTACCGGAATACGACCGACGATTCCCGCAAAAATAAGAATTGAAATTCCGTTTCCGAGACCGAATTCAGTTAAAAGTTCTCCGAGCCAGACCAGTATAAAAGTACCGGCAAGAAGCGTCAGTACGAAAGAGAAAAACTCGATCGGCGACAACACATCAATAATCTGCTGATTTCTCAGAAGCACATAAATACCGACTGCCTGAACAAGAGTAAGCGGAACAGTCAGAAATCTCGTGTATTGATTTATCTTGAACCGGCCGTATTCTCCTTCTTTTGATAATGCTTCAAGCTGCGGCACTACCATGGTAACAAGCTGCATAATAATGGAAGCATTGATGTACGGAGAAAGTCCCAAAGCCATAACTGAGAAATTGACTAACGTTCCTCCTGAAAAAATATCGAGAAGTGAAAGAAACTGGCTTTGCGCAAAGAGTGCCTGCAGTCTTGAAAGGTCAATCGCAGGTACCGGAAGGTACGCAAATACTCTGAAAATAAGAATGATGAGAAATGTAATTCCTGTCTTTCGTCTCAAAGCAGGATCTTTTATGAGTGATTGAAATTTTTGAGCTATATCTTTCATTGAACCTTTCCGCCAGCCTTTTCAATTTGTTCACGAGCAGACTGCGAAACTGGTAATGAGACAGTTATAGCATTTTCAATTGACCCATTAGCAACCACTTTCACTCCGCGCTGTGTATCAGCTGACTCGATGATGCCCTTTTCAACAAGTGCATTCATATCAACTGTAGCGCCTTTTTCAAAGATATTCAAGTGTGTAAGTGTAAGTAATACCGGTTTCATTCCTACCGGCTTGTTTCGGCCTTTTCCGCGAAGAAGAGGGAAACGTTTCACCATGCGGTTTTGTCCTCCTTCAAAGTGAAGAGGCATTTTGGTGCGGGCTGTCTGGTGACGTGTGGTACCGCGGCCTGATTTAGCACCGGCTTTAGAACCCAATCCGCGTCCGAGTCGTTTTTTCCCTTTTTCTGTAATTTTCGGTAATTCTGTTAGATTTTTCATGAGATACGTGTAATTAATTATTTATCACTTTTGACCGGTTTCTTTTTCGGTGCTGTTTTTTTTGCTTTGCCTGCCGTCGCTTTTGCAGAGGAGGGTTTTACTTTTACCTCTTTTTTTTCGGCTTTTTTCGGCTTTGATTCAACCGCTGTTTCTTCCAATACTGTTTCTTCTACAACAACTTTTGCTTCCGATTCAACAGCCGGTTCTTCTTTCTTTTCTTCCGTGATACGGGGCTTCAAACGCTTGATTGCTTCGATGACTGCATAGGCATTGGTAATCTGATTTCGTGTCCCGATGATTTTTCCTGATGCATTGTTTACACCGGCAATATCAAGGACGGCACGAACTACTCCTCCGACCTTCAGTCCGGTACCCGGAGGTGCCGGCTTCAAAAGAAGTCGTGAAGATTTATATTTTAACTTAATTTCATGCGGAAGGGTATCATTATAAATCGGCAGTTTTACCATTCGCTTTTTTGCCTGGGTGATAGCCTTCTGAATGGCAGGAGGTACCTCAAGACCGCGTCCTATTCCGATACCCACATTTCCTTCACCGTCACCGACTGCGACCAATGCTGAAAATGAAATGTAGTTTCCGCCTGTTGTTTTTTTGGAAACACGGCGGATATTCAGGACTCGTTCATCCATCTTATTTTCGTCGTTTTGTTTTAATTTACCTTTTGCCATTCTAATATAATAATTTAGTAATTCTTAAACGGTAATTCCGCCTTCTCGTAACCCTTCTGCAAGAGCTTTCACGCGACCTTTATAGGCGAAACTTCCGCGATCAAATACAACTTGTGTAATTTTCTTTGCTTTCATGAGCTTTGCCAGTTCGACACCGACTTCTTTTGCTTCCTGAGTTTTTGTTTTCTTATCGCGTCCTTCAAGTTTTGATGCGTCAAAAG